>JBDUEI010000030.1:0-28644 GCA_040002515.1 Rudaea sp.
GCGTCGTCGAGGAATTTCCGCGCGCCGGCGTGATCGTTTTGCGTCATCGCGATTTCGGCGAGTGACAACAGGCTTCGCACCACGATTTCGTGCTGATTGATCGATCGACCGGCTTCCAGTGCTGCGTGCAACGGCGCTACGGCTTCTTTGGGCCGCTGCAGACCGATCAGCGCGCGGCCGCGTTCGATCTGCTCGAACGCCATCGCAGGGCGGTCGTCGAGGACCTGATCGAGTGCGAGCGTTTCGGTCGCGGCTTGCAGTGCGCTGGCGTAGTCGCGATTGTCGTTAAGGAATCCCGAATAGCTGCCGTACACGGTGGCGAAGTGCGACGGATCGCCGGACGATTCGGCGCTGGCGATGGCCTGCTCGAAGTAGCGCCGGCTGGTCGCTTCGTCGCCCAGTTCGCGATAGAGCAGGGCGAGATTGCGATAAGTCAGTTCGATGCGGTCGTCGGTTTTTTCCGCCAGCGCCAGCGCCTGCAACTGCATGTCCAGCGCCTGTGCGAAATCGCCGCGGTCGCGGAAGATCGTGCCTAG
Organism: Rudaea sp.; assembly: GCA_040002515.1. Classification (GTDB taxonomy): domain Bacteria; phylum Pseudomonadota; class Gammaproteobacteria; order Xanthomonadales; family Rhodanobacteraceae; genus Rudaea. The sequence goes on from JBDUEI010000030.1 coordinate 537, forward strand.
GTGCGCCAACGCGCGGCCGGCCTGCACGTCGTCGCCGAGCGCGCGCGCGAGTTTGAGTGAATCGCGCTGATGATCAGCCGCGGCATCGAGATTGCCGTGTCGCCGATCGAGAATGCCCAGATAGGCATCGGCATACATGCGCAGGTGTTCGGTGTGCGTATCGTCGGCCAGTTGCGCGAGGAGTTTCGCCATTTCCTCGCAACGGTCGTAGTTGCCGACGGTCAGCGCGTTTTCGGCACGCGCGACGATGGCGTCGGCGGCGGCGTCCCACTGGCCGCTGTTCAGTGCGATCGATTGGGCGCGGGTGTCGTGCAGATCGGCCAGCGCGTACGCGCTCATCACCGTATCGAGTGAGGCGATGCGATGTTCCAGAGCGATGCGCGCGCCCGACGGCAACGCCTTTTCGATCGCGGGCACGACCGCTTCGTAAGCGAACTCCATCGACGCGGCCAGGCCCTGCATCGTTGCGACCGCGTCGGCGCGCCGGGTATCGGCCGATGCCGAACCGGCGGCGAACGAAACCGCGCACAAAGCGACCAGGCGCGCGAAAAAGCCGCACGTCGACATTGGATTTTTCATTGGGTTTAGCGCTCCCCTCCAGCGCCGCGCCTCGGCTCCGAGCCACGCTCGGAACAACTCGCGCGAGTGTAAACTAGCGCCATTCGTCTAGCTATCGATCGCAATGCCGCAGGTTTCACCGAAAGTAGGGTTTGTCAGCCTGGGTTGCCCCAAGGCGCTGGTCGATTCCGAACGCATCCTGACCCAGCTCCGCACCGAAGGTTACGACATCGTGCCGAGCTACGCGGCGGCCGATGTCGTGGTCGTCAATACCTGTGGTTTCATCGATTCGGCAGTGCAGGAATCGCTGGATGCCATCGGCGAGGCGCTCGCGGAAAACGGCAAGGTCATCGTCACCGGTTGCCTCGGCAAGCGCGCCGATATCATTCGCCAAGCGCATCCAGACGTGCTTGCGATCAGCGGACCGCAGGATTACGCGAGCGTGATGACGGCCGTTCATCTGCAGTTGCCGCCGAAGCACGATCCGTTTCTCGACATCGGACCTTCACGATCGAGCAGCGATATCGGCGTGAAACTCACACCGAAACATTATGCGTATCTAAAAATTTCCGAAGGCTGTAACCATCGCTGTTCGTTCTGCATCATTCCTTCGATGCGCGGCGATCTGGTGTCGCGGCCCGTCGACGAGGTACTGATCGAAGCGGAAAAACTCGTGAAGAGCGGCGTGCGCGAATTGCTCGTCATTTCGCAGGACACCAGTGCCTACGGCGTCGACATGAAATACGCCGCACGCGATTGGCGCGGCAAACCTTATCGCACGCGCATGACGGAACTCTGCGAAGGTCTATCGGAACTCAGCGCCTGGGTGCGGTTGCATTATGTGTATCCGTATCCTCATGTCGACGAAGTGATTCCGCTGATGGCGCAAGGAAAAATCCTGCCGTATCTGGATATTCCGTTTCAGCATTCCAGCCCGCGGATTCTCAAACTGATGAAGCGTCCGGCGGCGAGTTCGAAAACGCTCGAACGGGTTCGCGCATGGCGATCGATGTGCCCCGACATCACGTTGCGCAGCACATTTATAGTCGGGTTTCCCGGCGAAAGCGAAGCGGAATTCGAAGAACTGCTCGGATTCCTGCATGACGCGCAACTCGATCGCGTCGGTGCGTTCGCCTATTCGCCGGTCGAAGGGGCCAAAGCAAACGATTTGCCCGGTGCCGTCGACGAAGACGTCAAACAGGAGCGTCTGGAGCGATTCATGTCGACGCAGGCCGAAATCAGCGCGAAGAAACTCGAACGCAAGATCGGCGTGACACTGAAAGCCCTCGTCGATCACGTCGATCGCGACGGCGCCATCGCGCGCACCGCCGCCGATGCGCCGGAAATCGACGGTGTACTGCGCATTCGCGACGGCCAGAAACTGAAACCTGGCCAGTTCGTGGACGTGAAGATCGAGAGTGCGGAAGAGCACGACCTGTCCGGCGTTCTGGCCGTCTAAACGTTTATGCGTTTTATCGCGCCGGCGCGCGACGCCATCGACCCGGTCGTGTTCGATCGCCCGCCTCTGGACGACTGGGCCGACTATCGCGATCTACTCGCCGACTCGGACTGGCCCGACATCGCCCTTCTCAACGCGCGGCGCGATCGATCCGATCGTCCGTTGTTTGTCACGCAAACGCGCCAACTCGAAGTCGAGAATCTACACTACGAATTGCGCATCGCCCAGCGCGGCGAAATCGCCACGCGCGAACGCAATTGGCACGATCTGCTGAATGCGATGATCTGGCTGCGGTTTCCGGAACTGAAGTCCGCACTGAACAAACGACAGGTCGAAGAGATCGCCATCGCCGGTCCGAAGACCCGGACCCGCGCGCAGTACGCGCTGACGCATTTCGACGAAGCCGGCGTGATCGTCATCATTCGCGAACGAAGACTTCTCGATGCGTGGGATGCGCACGACTGGCACCGCCTGTTCTGGCGCGAGCGTGACGCGTGGCTCAATGGCAATGCGCGCGTGATCGTGTTCGGTCATGCATTGCTCGAACACGCACTTTCGCCCGCGCAGCTCTTGGTCGGAAAGGCGATTACCGTATTCGAAGACGATGCGGCTTTCCAATCCGCCGCCGATATTTCGCGCCGCGTCGCGCACGAGATCGAAACCGGATCCGTGCTCGCCGATCCACAAGCGATGCGACCGCTGCCGCTGTCGGGAATTCCGGGCTGGCATGCGGAAAACACCTCGGAAACGTTTTACGAAACAGCGCCGTGTTTTCGACCGCTCAGGCCGGGGCGGATTTATCCGCCGCCGCTGCGGAGCGATTGAAACACCGCATCTGATGCATTATCATCAGATGTGAAAACATCACTCACAATTTTTGCGGTGACGCATGCGCACGACACTCGACATCGATAGCGAAATCCTCGAGGCGGTGAAGGAAATCGCGCGACGCACCGGATCGACCGCCGGAAGTGTTCTGTCCGAACTCGCTCGCCGTGCATTGACGCAAACGGTGGCCGTGCTTGGAGTTCGTGAGCCGCGAACCACCTACGGATTCCGCCCGATTCCCGCACGAGGCACGCTGACCAGCAATACGACGGTCGACCGTCTGCGCGATGAAGAAGGCGTCTGATGCGAGCTCTGCTCGACGTCAACGTTCTGATTGCATTGCTCGACGCCGGCCACGCACACCACGCCACGGCATCGAATTGGCTGAGGCAAAACGTCAAGAGTGGTTGGGCTTCGTGTCCGATCACGCAAAACGGAACCATCCGCATCCTGTCGCAGCCCGCCTATCCGAATGCCGTGACGACGGCCGATGCGGGCGCACGATTGCGCGAAGCGATCGGCACCATCTATCACGAGTTCTGGGCTGACGGCATTAGCATGCTCGACGATTCGCTGTTCAACTGGTCGGTGCTACTGAACGCGCGTCACCTCACCGACGCGTATCTGCTGGCGTTGGCCGTCAGTAACAACGGTCGTCTCGTGACGCTCGATCGCGGCATTTCCCTGACGGCCGTGCCGAAGGCGACACGTCGTCATCTCGTCGTGATTTAAATTGACGATGGTTTTGGATCTTCGTAGCGCACGAATACGATCGTAAAACGTTTGCGCCCGCCGGGAAGCTCGACATCGAATTCGTCGTCGACGCGTTTCTTCAGCGCGGCGCGGGCGAGCGGTGAATCGATGCTGATCCATCCTTTCGCGGCGTCGGTTTCGTCGGGGCCGACGATGCGATGCATGCGTCGATCGCCGTCGTCGTCTTCGGTTTCGAACCATGCGCCGAAGAAAATAGCGCTCGGATCGGTCGGTTTTTCCGATGCAATCTTGACGACCTGCAAGCGCTTGGTGAGATAGCGCACGCGCCGATCGATTTCGCCGAGTTGTTTCTTGCGGTAAATGTATTCGGCGTTTTCCGAACGGTCGCCCTCGGCGGCGGCGGCGGTCAGTGCTTTGACGACATCGGGCCGTAATTCACGCCACAGATGATCGAGTTCGGTTTTTAGCGCGCGCTGGCCATCCGCGGTGATGATCGCTGTCGATGCGGCCTGCGGCGGGCGCCAGCGCGTCATTCCGGCGGCGGTTTCGGGGACGTCGCGGCGAGCTTGTCGAGAAACGCGATGTACGCGTCGACTTGCGGAATGACCGGATCGTTCGGCAACGTCATCTTGATCTGGTTCAACATCGCGCGCGCCTGCATTTCCTTGTTCATGCGCTCGGCCCAGAGTTTTGCGGCCAGCAGATAATTGCGCGCGATATCCGGATGGTTGCGGAAGCGTTTGTGGAATCCGGCGACCAGGCCGAGCGCGAGTTGCGCGTGGCCCGCCTCCGCCGCGGCCTGCGCCAGACGCGTGACGTCTTCGGCGCGATCCAGCGCGAAGGTGGGATCGATGGTCTGGCACTCGCGCGTGACTTCCATGGCGCGACGGTCCTGATCTTTCGCGATAAGTATAGGAATATACTTTTTCCCATGCGCGACCAGCTCGGCTTTGTCGTCTTCCTGACGCAACCAATGCCGGTATTCGTCGTGCAATGCCAATTGCTCGGGATGGTTGACGATTTCATCGCGCAACAACGTGGCGGCGCCGCGTGCATCGCCCTCGGCCGCACGGCCGCGCGCGGCGTCGAGGACGGATCGCGACGGATCCGTGAACGGCACTTCGTCGTTCAGTTCGATATGGCCGGCGTAGCCGAGTTCGTCGCGATGTTCGTAGATCACGCTGCCGATCAAATGAAAATTCGTCAGCAGAAAATAATTGACGATGCAGTAGGTGATGAAGTTGGCGATGAACGAAGGCAGGACCGACGCTACCATCGCCGCGATCACGCTCTGCACGATCAGCGCGGCAACGAAAAACCCGACCAGGATGAAATACCGATTGCCTATGCGCGACATCAGCAACAGCCACGCGAAGGGGTTGAGCGCGCGCACCATGCCTTCTTCGAGCGCGAGGATCATGACCATCGCAGGCATCGCCACCATCAGCAGCAGGCCGACGACGAGTGAAGGCACGAGGCCGTAAAAAATCGCCAGCGCGGTCACCAAAAGTTCGACGAGTATCAGCAGCAACACGGCATAACGGCCCACGTCGTCGCCGACGGTGAAGCTGATTTCGGGCGGTTTGTCGCGACCGTTCGCAGTCCAGCGCAGCACTTCGAATCCGTACTTGAACAACGCCGCCCAGACCACCAGGCCGAGCAGCCAGCCGAGGCCCGGAATGATCAGCACGACGACTTGCGATACGGCCAGTGCCACGATCGTCGACAGCGCCGCGGGATGCAGCGCGTATCGAAAAATGTGCGGCCAGCGTTCGTGCAGCGGCGCCAGCGGCGCGACGGGTGTCGGATCGTTCATGTCGATGCAGCCGCGTTGACGACGAGATCGTTATTCTATCGGCATGCGCACGCAATAGTAGGGTTGTCGTTCCGCGTTGCGCTGTGTACCGTGTTGGAAATTCTGTGAGGTGATGTCGATCTATGTTTTATCGTGCATGTTTCGTTTCCGCGGTGATCGTTCTCTCGGCCTGCGCCGGACCCACTACTGCTCGGCGCGATGCAGCGCCGCCATCGGCGGTTGCCGCTTTGTATACTCGACTCGATGCCGATGCGGCGCGCTATGGTACCGCGCGTGAATCGGCCGGACGCGGCAATGCGGAGCAGTCGGCAGCCGACGCGACCGCCGCGCTGGACGATTTGAAATCCGCAGCCGCGCAGTGCGCGAGCATGCCAGGCTGCGACGGCTCACGTTTCGTTGCGACGTTCGATCGGCTGCTGCGTATCCCGGTCACGTCGGCCCCGCCGCAAGGCGACACGGCTTCCGCGCCGCCGGACGGTGCGCCAGAACCGGGCGAGTCGTCGCCGATTGCTGCCGCATTGCCGGAAACGACGCGCTCGGTGGCGATTCTGCACGGTCGCAATATGTCGGACATCATCGCGCTCAACGATCCGGTGAAAGTCGCGCTCGAGCAGTGGCTGACGCAATACCGTCCGAACCTGATGAAGGCGTACGAAAATTATCAGTACATGCGTTATCGCATGGGACCGGAATACGAGAAGGCCGGTCTGCCCGAAGCCATCCTGTTCGGAATCCTCGCGCAGGAATCCGGCGGCAAGGTGCACGCGGTGTCGCGCTCTGGCGCAAGCGGACCGTTGCAGTTCATGTACGCGACCGGTTCGCGTTTCGGTCTGGGTGTCGTCGACGGATTCGATCAACGTTTCGATCCGGCGTTGTCGGCGCGCGCGAACGCGGCGTACATGAACGAACAGTTGGGCGTGTTCAACGATAATCTCGAACTGGCGTTGGCCGCTTACAACGGTGGCGAAGGCGCGATGCAGCGCTTAGCCGCGCGCCAGCCGGATGCGAGTTTCTGGAATCCGCGATTCTACGCCGCGCTGTCGCCGGCAACGCGCGACTACGTTCCGATGGTGCTCGCCGCGGCGTGGCTGTATCTGCATCCGGAACGTTATCACCTGGTCTTCCCGAAACTCTCGACGAAAGGAGCGACCATCGCGTTGAAGCAGTCGATGTCGCTGGACGAGCTGACGATCTGCCTCGGCCAGAACGGCAACGACGACGGCTGGTTTCGCACCTTGCGCAATCTCAATCCGGCGGTCGATCCGCGCCAGACATTGGCGGCGGGAACGCACGTCGAGGTGCCGACGATCGTGGCAGTCGACTACGAAAAATTCTGCACGGGCGGCAAATGGGTGCAGCTCGCCTCGGAATTGCATTCGGCCGCGTTGCCGCCGGTTGCAGCCGTAGCGGCCGCACCGCGCAATTACATCGTCAAGCGCGGCGAAACGCTGGCGTCGATCGCACGCAAGAACGGTTGCGCGAGTTCCGAACAACTGGCGCGGGCCAACAACATCAAGCCGCATAAACCGTTGAAGGCGGGTCAGGATTTGCGGCTCGCCGGCTGTTCGCGCTGAGCCAAGCGCATAAAAAAACGCCGGGTTTTATCCCGGCGTCGAATACGTGAAGCTTGACGTGGAGACGTGGGTCAGGCCGCCACTTGCTTGGCTTGGACGGACCATTGATTTATTTCGGCTGGTGGAACGCATTCCTTGAGTACGCGGAGCGTGCGCATCAGATGGCGGTGCAGATTCTGCACTTCGCCGTATTGCGAATCCTTGGTTTCGTGATACGCGACGGTGAGCCACAGCGCGATACCGCGCAGTTTCACCTGCGGGTTGTCGGATTTCACGCGCGCCATGCCGACATCTGTTCCATTGCCCCACGGCTGATAACGCTGAGCCTGATCGCTGGTGCCGTAAAGATGCGGAAATTCGCATTTGGCGGCGGCGGCGAATTCGCGCATCGCGATCGCGGCCAATTGACGACGGCTGGCGAGGGGCAATTCGGCGATCGACTTTTCGATCTCGCGGAATTGACGGTTGAGTTGAATCGAGCGCGTGAGAGCAATAATTCGAGTGACGATCCGCATGGTATGCCTCAGATTCCCGTGGAACGCGCAACAAATAGCAGGTGCGTACTATAGTCGGATATCGAAACGACGCATGCATATTGCGTCACATTTCGACCCGCCGCGTCACATTCTGGATGATCGCCGAAAAAAAAGCACGAACTATTTTGAGTGCGCCGCGATTGCCGTTAACACGTTGATCCAAAAGTAAAAAACATCGATCGCGCAGGATTTATGGTCGGCGTATTCGACCTATGGACTGGCCGACCTTGACCTGCGATTCCGGCGACAGGCTCGCATCGAGTTCGGCCGTGTCCGACGGAAACAAAACGATCGCCGTCGATCCCATGTTGAAGCGTCCCAGTTCCTGAAAGCGCTCCAGACGAATGCCGCGATCGGTCCAGCTTTTGCGCTGAATTGCACGGGCATAAGGCGGAATTTCAACGCCACTCCACACCGTCTCCACGCCCGACACGAGCAGCGCGCCGACCAGGATCACCGCGAACGGACCGCGCTCGCCATCGAAATTGCAAACCAGGCGTTCGTTTCGCGCAAACAGATTCGGCACGTCGTCGACGGCGGATGGGGCGACGCTAAAAATGCGTCCCGGAATGTGCAGCGTCTCGCGCAACGTGCCCGAGAGCGGCATGTGCACACGATGATAATCGCGCGGCGACAAATACACGGTGATGAAATGGCCATCGCGATAGGGCGACGCGGCCGCTTCGTCGCCGAGCAATTCGGCAGCCGAGTAATCGCGTCCTTTCGCTTGCATGATGCGCCCATCCCGGATCACGCCGAGCTGGCTGATTCGGCCATCGGCCGGGCAGGCGATCGCATTCGGATCGTCGGGCGCCGTGCGCGCGCCGGGTTTGAGCGCGCGCGTGAAAAACGCATTGAAGAATGGAAACGCCAGCGGATCGGTCTGTTCGGCCTGGCTCATGTCGACGTGATAATTTTTGACGATGGTCGAGATCAGGAAATTCTTCCAGGGCCGCCACGCCCATCGCGTCGCCCAATAGACGACGCGCGACAGAAATCGATGCGGCAATACATATTGAAGCGCGGTCGACAGTCGCATCAGTGCGCGGCAACAAGCGTGGTCAGATCGGTGAGCATGTCCGATGCGGAAAACGGCGGACGGAACATGCCGACCAATTGTCCGTTCGGATCAATGATGACGGCCGATCCGCTGTGATCAACCTCGATGTTTCCCTTCGCATCGATCGAACGCGAGTAAAGCAGACCGAGACTGCGAGCGACGCGCTCGAGTTCTTCATCCGAACCGGTCGCTGCGATGAAATCGGGACTGAAAAACGCAACGTACTTGGCGAGCAATTCGGGCGTGTCGCGCTGGGGATCGACGGAAATGAAATCGAACTGGAAATTCGCGGCCAGCTTTCGTTCCTGCATTTCGTGCCAGACCGATTTGAAGGTCGCCAGCGTCGTCGGGCAGACATCGGGACAGCTCACGTAGCCGATGTAGACGACGTTCCAGTGTCCGCGCCAGTTGCCCAAGGTTAGCGGTTTGCCGTTGGCTTGCGTGAGATGAAAATCCGGAACGGCGCGCGGCGACGGATACAGCACGGCATTGTGCAACGACGGCGGCGACGGTGCCTTCATCACGCGCTGTCCGAACCACAAGCCGAGGGCGGCGGCGAACGCGGCGATCAAAATGTAGGCGACGGGAATCGACCGTGCAGGTCGTGGCGCGGAATCCATGCGGTCATTATACCTGCGCGCTTCGCCTATACTTGACGCCCGCTCGGGAAGAATTGCCGCCGTGACCGCCGAACTTGCGACCATCATCGATTTCATCCGCTACGGCGCCAGTCGATTCGCCGCCGCCGAACTGACGTTCGGCCACAGCTACGACAACGCACTCGACGAGGCGACACACGCGGTGTTGCAGACGCTGCATCTTCCGCACGATCTGTCGCCTGCGTACGGTCAGGCGAGGCTCACGTCGGCGGAGCGCAAACGCGTGCTCGCCTTATTCAAACGCCGCGTGCGCGAGCGCAAGCCGATCGCTTATCTCACCGGCGAGGCGTGGTTCGCGGGATTGAAATTCAAATCCGACGAACGCGCGTTGGTGCCGCGCTCGCCGCTCGCCGAAACGATCCAGAACGGATTTTCGCCGTGGCTGGAAGGCGTCGACGTCACACGTGCGCTCGACCTGTGCACCGGCGGCGGCTGTATCGGTATCGCGATCGCCGCACACAATCCTTCGTGGCAGGTGGATCTGGTCGACGTGAGCGACGATGCGTTGTCTCTGGCGCGCGAAAATATACTTTTCCAAAATGTGGAAAACCGGGTGCGTGCGATCAAATCCGATCTGTTCGGCGCGCTGAAAAAAGAAACGTACGATCTGATCGTCAGCAATCCGCCGTACGTGACACTTCAGGAATACGCCGCACTGCCGCCCGAATACGACCATGAACCTGCACTAGGGTTGAAAGCCGGCGACGACGGTCTGGATTTCGCGCTGCGCATTCTCGATCAAGCGCCGAAGCATCTGAATGAAAATGGCGTGCTGATCGTGGAAGTCGGTGAAAGCGAACATGCGTTGACGCGCCTGTTGCCGAAACTGCCGTTGAACTGGATCGAGTTCGAGGTCGGCCAGATGGGCGTGTTCGTCATCGGTCGCAACGAACTAGCCGAGCACGCCAAATCCATCCGCGCCGCGCTGGCGAAACGAACGCATCCGAAAAAGAGATAAGCGTGTCGAGCAATTCGTTCGGAAAACTTTTTACCGTGACGACGTTCGGCGAAAGCCACGGCCCGGCCATCGGCTGCGTCATCGACGGCTGTCCGCCCGGTCTGGCTCTCGCGCCGGAGGATTTCAAGAGTGACTTGTCTCGCCGCGCCACGGGAACTTCGCGCTATACCTCGCAACGGCACGAATCCGACGACGTGGAAATTCTGTCTGGCATATTCGAAGCCAAAACCACCGGCACGCCGATCGCTTTGCTGATCCGCAACACCGATGCGCGCTCGAAGGATTATTCCGACATCGCGCACGTGTTCCGGCCCGGTCACGCCGACTACACCTATTGGCAAAAGTACGGAACGCGCGATTACCGCGGCGGCGGACGATCGTCGGCACGGGAAACGACGATGCGCGTGGCGGCGGGTGTGATCGCCAAGAAATGGCTCGCGCAGAAATTCGGCATCACCGTGCGCGGCTGGCTCGCGCAACTGGGTCCGCTCACGCCGAAGCAATTCGATTGGTCGAGCGTCGACGCCAACCCGTTTTTCTGGCCGGACGCGGCGATGGTCGCGGAACTCGAAACCTATATCGAAGCCTTGCGCAAATCCGGCGATTCGATCGGCGCACGCGTCACGGTGGTTGCCGACAATATTCCGCCCGGCTGGGGCGAGCCGATCTACGGCAAGCTCGATGGCGAGCTGGCCTCCGCGCTGATGTCGATCAACGCCGTGAAAGGTGTCGAGATCGGCGCCGGATTCGCCGCCGTGCAACAGCGCGGCAGCGAACATCGCGATGAAATGACACCGCAGGGATTTCTCTCGAATCACGCCGGTGGCATTCTAGGCGGGATTTCGACGGGTCAGGCCATCGTCGCATCGATCGCGCTCAAGCCCGCGTCGAGCATCCTGATTCCCGGCAGAAGCGTGAACGAATCGGGCGAGGCGATCGAAGTCCGCACGAAAGGCCGTCACGATCCGTGCGTCGGCATCCGCGCCACGCCGATCGCCGAGGCGATGATGGCTCTGGTCCTGATGGATCAGGCGTTGCGTCATCGCGCGCAGTGCGGCGACGTCGGCGACGTGTCGCCGCGCATTCCGCCGCGCGTGGAGAACGCGCACTCGTGAGTACGGTTCGGCCGCGCGTCTGGGTATCGCGCCCGTTGTTCGACGACATCATCGATCGCCTTCGCGAGCACTGTGACGTGGAGGCGGAATCCGTCGATCAACCCTGGACCGCACGACACGTTGCCGAAAAACTGCGCGACAAACAAGGGGCGCTATTGGGCATTTCCGATCCCGTCGATGCGAACGCGGTGGCGAGTGCGCCGTCGCTGCGCGCGATCGCGAATACCGGTGTCGGCTACAACAACCTCGATATCGATGCATTGAGCCGGGCGGGAATCATCGCGACGAATACGCCGGACGTGCTCAACGAAGCCGTCGCCGATTTCGCGTGGGCGCTCCTGCTCGCGACCGCGCGCCGCGTCACCGAAGGCGAGCGCTTCATGCGGGAAGGAAAGTGGCAGGGCGTTTCGTACCATTTGATGTTGGGCACTGAAGTGTACGGACGCACGCTCGGCATCTATGGCATGGGCCGTATCGGTCAAGCCGTCGCGCGGCGTGCGATCGGATTCGGCATGCCGGTCATTTATCACAACCGCTCGCGCGTCGACGAATCGATCGAACGCGAATGCCGCGCGACGTACGTCAGCCGCGACGAACTTCTGACGACAAGCGATTTCCTGGTTCTCGTTTTGCCGTTGACGGACGAAACGCGCCACGCGATCGGCGGTGCGGAATTGGCGATGATGAAACGCCGCGCCATTCTCGTGAACGTTGCGCGCGGCGGCGTCGTCGACGATGCCGCCTTGATCGGCGCGTTGCACGCCGGACGGCTCGCCGGCGCCGGCGTCGACGTATTCGAAAACGAACCCGCGTTCAACGCCGGATTCACGACGCTCGACAATGTCGTGCTCACGCCACATATCGCCAGCGCGAGTCTCGACACGCGGCGCGCGATGACGTCGCTTGCCGTCGAAAATCTGCTCGCCGCGCTCGGATTCGGGCCGCATGCCGGTCATCCGCCGAACATCGTCAACCCCGACGCGTTGCGGAATCGCAGATCCTCCACTTCTCAAAAAGAAACTTCGTCACCATGAGCAAGAAAGAAAAATATAACGTCGCCGTCGTCGGCGCGACCGGCGCTGTCGGTGAAGCGCTGTTGTCGATGTTGAAGGAACGGAAATTCCCGATCGCCGACTTGGTGCCGTTGGCCAGTGCGCGTTCGGCGGGCGAGGTGATCGAATTCGGCGCCAAACGCGCGTCGGTTCGTGATGTGGCGGAGTTCGATTTCGCCGGTATCGACATCGCGTTTTTTTCCGCCGGCGCATCGGTGAGCAAAGTGCACGCGCCGCGCGCCGCGGCGGCGGGCGCCGTGGTCATCGACAACACGTCGGAGTTTCGTTACGTAGATGACATCCCGCTCGTCGTCAGCGAAGTGAATCCGGACGCGATCGCGCAGTACACGACGCGCGGCATTATCGCCAATCCGAACTGCTCGACGATGCAGATGCTCGTGGCGCTGGCGCCGATTCATCGCGCCGTGGGCATCACGCGCATCAATGTTGCGACATATCAATCGGTATCGGGTGCGGGCCGTTCGGGGATGGAAGAACTGGCCAAGCAGACCGCCGCGTTGCTCAACTTCCAGGAATCGAAACCATCGAAGTTCAGCAAACAGATTGCGTTTAATGTGATCCCGCACATCGATAATTTTCAGGAAAACGGGTATACGAAAGAAGAAATGAAGATGGTGTGGGAGACGCGGAAAATTCTCGGCGACGAATCCATCGAAGTGAATCCGACCTGCGTGCGCGTGCCGGTGTTTTTCGGCCACGCCGAGGCCGTCCACATCGAGACCAAAACCAAGATCACGGCGGACGCGGCGCGCGAATTGATCGAAAGCGCGGCGGGTGTGGAAGTGATCGATCGGCGCGAAGCCGGCGGCTATCCGACGCCGGTCAGCGACGCGGCCGGGAAAGACCCGGTTTTCGTCGGCCGCATCCGCGAAGACATCTCGCATCCGCGCGGTTTGGACCTCTGGATCGTGGCCGACAATATCCGCAAAGGCGCCGCGTTGAATGCCGTTCAGATCGCCGAGGTATTGGTGAAATCGTATTTGTGATCTATAGTTACGTTTGTGTTATAAGGGGTTTTCGAGCTTTGGGTTGCGTAGGGACGAACCCAGGCGTTGCAGCAGTTTTCGGGGGAACGACCTCATGAATGGTTCGACCAAATTATCCCTGGCCATCGCTTTGGCGCTGATCGGCGGGGGAGACGCGTTCGCATTGGGCCTGGGCGCGATCCAGGTGAAATCGGGCTTGAATCAACCGCTCAATGCGGAAATCGCGGTGATCGCCGATTCTCCCGCCGAAGCGACCGGACTCAACGTCAGTTTGGCCAAAGCGGAAGATTTTCAGCGCGTCGGTCTCGACCGCGCACGAGTCAATGTTCCCATCGATTTCGAAGTCATCACCACCGGTCGTCAAACGGTGATCCATCTGACCACGAAAGATCCGGTGCGCGAGCCGTTCCTTGATTTTCTGGTCGAAGCCAACTGGGCCAAAGGCCGCGTGCTGCGCGAATACACCGTGCTCCTCGATCCGCCAGTGATGGCGCCCGCGCTGAAAGGTTCGACCGCGACGGTCGCGCCCGCGCGCGAACCCGCATCGACCCCGCCGACCCGACTCGAACCCGCGCCGCAGCAGAAGGTCAAACCGGCGCCGCGCGTAAAACCGCCGCGTGCGGAAGTCGCCCAAGCGAAACCGCCGAAACCCGCGCCCGTACCCAAAGCCGCGCCGACACCCGCACCCAGCCGCGCGCCGTCGGCCGGCGAATACGGTCCGGTCGCGCAAGGTGAAACGTTGTCCGAAATCGCCCGCGCGACGAAGGACGACAACACCGATACCAACGGCATGATGTTGGCGCTGCTGCAGGCCAATCCGAATGCGTTCTATAAAGACAACATCAATGCGTTGAAGCGCGGCGCCATCCTGCGCATTCCATCGCGCGACGACGTGAAAGCCGCCGGCACCGCCGCTGCGGCCGCCGCCGCCGTGCGCGAGCAGAACCAGACATGGAGCAGCGGCAACGCGCCCGTCGCCAAGCCTACGCTCGTGGCCACCACCGGCGAGCCGAAAGCCACGACGACCAAAGCGCCGGCCAAAACCGTTGCGACAACCAAGCCCAACGAGCGTCTTGCGCTGGTTCCGCCGGCGTCGGGCAAAGGCGGCCAGAACACCGCCGATCAGCCGGGTCCCGCGTCGGGAACGGGCAGCGGCAGCGGTTCGCGTGCGGATCTCGCGCGCACCAAGGAATCGCTGGCCAGCCGCGAGCAGGAAGTCGGCGAACTGAAATCGCGGGTCAAAGAACTCGAAGACATGAACGGCAAGGATCAGCGCCTGCTGACGTTGCGTCAGTCCGAGATCGCCGATCTGCAAAATAAACTGAAAGAACTCCAGACCAAGTCGGGTGCGGCGCCGTCGGTGACGACGACAACCAAGACGCCCGCGTCGACCACGACGTCAACGCCATCGTCGACCACCACGACGACATCACCTGCGACGGCCACGTCACCTGCGACGACGACGTCTTCCACCACGTCTACGTCGACATCGCTACCTTCAACATCGGTACCTTCAACGACGGCGTCGCCGGCATCATCGACCACCACGACGACATCGACGACGAAGCCCGGCGACACAGCCGCGAAGCCCGACGCCAAGCTCACCGCGCAAGACATCTGGGGCAAGATCAGCGATTCGGACAAGTCCAAACCCGCGTCGACGACGACGACTACCACAACGACGTCGCCAGTCACCAGCACGACACCGTCCACCGCGACCGCGATGACGGGGCCGACGCCAACCACCGGCACGACACCGCCATCCACGACCGCGACGGCAACCACGCCGACCACAACCGCATCGACGACCAGCGGCGACACCAGCACCACGACGCCGTCGGCATCGACCACTCCGCCCGTCGTCACGGCGACGCCGGCCGTGTCGACACCGACGCCGCTCAAACCCAAGCCCGCCGCGAGCATTACCCCGATGCCGGCGCCGGAATTGCCGTGGTATCAGAACACGATGACGCTGGCCATCGCCGGCGGCGCATTGCTTCTGGTCGGCTTGCTTGCGCTGATGCGTTTCATGCGCAGACCGAAGCCGGTCGTGCTGCTCGACGACGGCGACGTCGTGGTCGAAGACCATTCGCATACGTTCGGCGGAATGCCGGTCGAGAGCGAAGCCGAATTGCTCGACGCCCTCGCGCAACATCCGGGCGATCCGGATCTTTCGCTCAAGCTCTTGCGCATGTATTACGCGGAACGCGACGCGGGCAAATTCGAAGCTGCGGCCGAAGCGATGTACGCGCATATCGCCGATCCGACCCAGCACGAGTGGCAGGAAGTCAAAGCGATGGGCGAGGATCTCGTCCCGCACAATCCGCTGTTCGGCGGTAACGAAGACCTCGCCGGCTACATGCATGAAGGTCTCGCGCCGGGCGAACACCGCGAAACGCCGCACGCGTCGGACGACAGTTTCGATCTGGGCGGATTCGATGCCGACGGTACGCCGGCCAGCGAAGAAAGTTTCGATTTCGATCTGACCGATCGCGGTGCGTCCGCGCCCGCGTTCGAAGAACCGGCGCACGCCGTATCGACGCCGGTCGCCGCACAACCGACTTTGGTGCACGCCGCCAAACCGGCCGAGGATTTCTTTGCGGGCGAAGACACGATCGGCACCAAACTCGATCTGGCGCGCGCCTATCTCGACATGGGCGATCCGGAAGGTGCCCGTTCAATGCTCGACGAAGTCATGAGCGAAGGTAACGAAACCCAGAAAGGCGAAGCGCGCAAGCTGCTTGCCGAAATCAGATAACGAGCTCTCTCTCGTGATTCGGGCCGGGACCTCCCGGCCCTTTCTTTTTGTGCGATCGACAAAATATACAATTACCTTAGGGGCGCGATTTATCGCCCCCGCTTCGGACTGACGCTTGCGGCCGAGATGAATCGCGCGGGTCATCGAACCATCGGCGAACGAATTTCGCCGTGGAATCGGACGGCGGACGCGATGAATCGCGCTTCTACGATAGCGTCAGCCGCTATGCTGCCAAGTTGAACCTCGAACAGATTGATGAGCATGCGCATTGCGCTCGGCATCGAATACGACGGCACCGATTTCTTCGGATGGCAGCGCTTGAGCCATGGCCCGGCGATTCAGTCGGCCGTGGAATCCGCGCTGTCGTTCGTCGCCGATGAGCCGATCGAGGTGACCTGCGCCGGGCGCACCGATGCCGGCGTTCATGCGCAATGTCAGGTCGTTCATTTCGATACCACCGCGCAACGCAGCGATCGCGGCTGGATCCTCGGCACCAACTCGCGCTTGCCATCGACGGTGGCGGTGCGCTGGGCGGTGCCGGTTCCGGACAGTTTCCACGCGCGTTTCGGCGCGCGCGGGCGTCGCTATCGCTACGTGATCCTGAATCGACCGATGCGTCCGGCGCTCGAATCCCGTTACGTGACGTGGGAACGCACGCCGCTCGATGCCGACGCGATGCGCCACGCGGCGCAGGCACTCGTCGGCGAACACGATTTCAATGCGTTTCGCAGCGTAGCCTGTCAGGCCAACACGTCGATGCGGAACGTCCATGAAATCGCCATCCAGCGCAGCGCGGATCGCATCGAACTGCAGATCCAGGCCAACGCGTTCTTGCATCACATGGTGCGCAATATTGTCGGCAGTCTGCTGCCGATCGGGCGCGGCGAGCGTCCCGTCGAATGGATGGCCGAACTCTTGGCCGGACGCGATCGCGCGCGCGCCGGCGCGACTGCCGCGGCGACAGGATTGACGTTCTTGCACCCTCTATATCCGGACCATTTCGGATTGCCGGAAGAAGTAACGTTGCGATGAATCGCGTGCGCGTAAAA
The DNA here is from genome assembly GCA_040002515.1 of Rudaea sp. Taxonomy (GTDB): domain Bacteria; phylum Pseudomonadota; class Gammaproteobacteria; order Xanthomonadales; family Rhodanobacteraceae; genus Rudaea. The sequence continues at coordinate 17,680 of JBDUEI010000030.1, forward strand.
TTCTGCGGAATCACTCGCGTCGACGATGCGCACGACGCCGTTCGATCCGGCGCGGACGCGATCGGATTGGTGCTGACGAAGAAAAGCCGACGTTTCGTCGATCCCGAATGCGCCGCGGCAATTCGCAAGTCCGTTCCGCCGTTCGTTTCCGTCGTCGCTTTGTTCAGCGACGACGATGCGGATTGGGTTTCCGCAGCCACACACCAGGTGCGTCCAGACTTTCTGCAGTTCCATGGCAATGAAACACGCGAATCGTGCGAATCGTTCGGCATTCCCTACATCAAATCGATCGGCATGGCCGCCGCCGGTGCCGACGCGGTGATCGCACAACATCCGAATGCCGTCGCCTTCCTTTTCGACAGCCATCGGCCTGGCGAAAACGGCGGCAGCGGCGTTACCTTCGACTGGAATACGCTGCCGACCGAACTTCACAAACCACTCATTCTTGCCGGTGGCCTGACCTGCGATAATGTCGCGCTCGCGATTCGCGCGGCGCGTCCGTTCGCCGTCGATGTCTCCAGCGGAATCGAGCACTCACCCGGAATCAAGGACGCGGAAAAGATGCGTCGTTTCATCAGCGAGGTTCAACGTGCCAGCGGCGACAACTAACAAACCTGCGATCGACTTCAACGCCTGGCCCGACGCGCACGGCCGGTTCGGTCCGTACGGCGGCACCTATGTCGCCGAAACGCTCATCGCGCCGCTGGATGCATTGACCGAAGCGTATCTTCGGTTGCGCCGCGATCCGGAGTTCATCGCCGAACTCGATCGTGATCTCAAACATTACGTCGGACGTCCGAGTCCCATCTATCACGCCGAACGCCTGTCGAAAAAAATCGGTGGCGCACAGATTCTGCTCAAGCGCGAAGACCTCAATCACACCGGCGCGCACAAGATCAACAACACCGTCGGACAAGGTCTGGTCGCCAAACGCATGGGCAAGCGCCGCATCATCGCCGAGACCGGCGCGGGTCAGCACGGCGTGGCCAGCGCGACGGTCGCCGCGCGGCTTGGACTCGACTGCGTGGTGTATATGGGCGCTGTCGACATCGAACGCCAGGCCATCAACGTCTATCGCATGAAGTTGCTCGGCGCGACCGTCGTGCCGGTGACATCGGGATCGAAAACGCTCAAGGACGCGCTCAACGAAGCGATGCGCGACTGGGTCTCGAACGTCGACGATACGTTCTACATCATCGGCACCGTGGCCGGCCCGCATCCATACCCGATGATGGTTCGCGATTTCAACGCCATCGTCGGCCGCGAAGCGCGCGCGCAGATGCTCGATGAATACAAGAAGCTGCCGGACGCGCTCGTCGCTTGCGTCGGTGGCGGCTCGAACGCGATCGGATTGTTCCACGCATTCCTCAATGATCCATCGGTCGCGATCTACGGCGCTGAAGCGGCCGGCGAGGGCATCGCCACCGGCAAGCACGCCGCATCGCTCGCAGCCGGACGTCCGGGCGTGCTGCACGGCAATCGCACCTATGTTTTATGCGACGACAACGGACAGATCATCGAGACGCATTCGATTTCCGCCGGCCTCGATTATCCCGGCGTCGGACCCGAACACGCATGGCTCAAGGATAACGATCGCGCGCAGTACAGCGGCATCACCGATCCCGAAGCGCTCGCGGCGTTTCACGAACTGGCGCGAACCGAGGGTATTCTCGCGGCACTCGAATCCAGCCACGCCGTCGCGCTGGCCATGAATCTCGCGCGCGATATGCCGAAAGATAAAAATATACTTGTGAATCTGTCCGGCCGCGGCGACAAGGATGTGCATACGATCGCGCGGCATGAAGGCATTACGTTGTGAACCGCATCGATCGGCGCTTTTCCGAATTGTCTGCCGCAAAGCGCTGCGGCCTGATTCCGTTCATCACCGCGGGCGATCCATCGCCCGAATCGACCGTCGCCATCATGCATGCGCTCGTCGCAGCCGGTGCGGACCTCATCGAACTGGGCGTGCCATTTTCCGATCCGATGGCCGATGGCCCCGTGATTCAACACGCCAGCGAACGCGCGCTCGCGCGCGGCATCGGGCTGTCTCACATCCTGGGCTGGGTGCGCGAATTCCGCACGAAGGACGCAACGACGCCGATCGTCCTGATGGGCTATCTGAATCCGATCGAGATTTATGGCTACGCCCGATTCGCGCGCGACGCGACCGAAGCCGGTGTCGATGGCACGCTGATCGTCGATTGCCCGCTCGAAGAATCCGCGACCGTCGATGCGCTGCGTGCCGCCGGTTTGCGCCAGATACTGTTGGCCGCGCCGACTACTGGCGACAAGCGCCTCGGCCTGATGCGGGATCGCGCCGAAGGCTTCCTGTATTATGTTTCGTTCGCGGGCATCACGGGTGCGAACCGATTGAGCATCGACGCTGTGCGTGAACGGGTCAACGCGATGCGATCGGAAAAACGCATCCCGATCGCGGTCGGCTTCGGCGTTCGCGACGCGGCGACCGCCGTTTCGATCGGCGAATTTGCCGATGCGGTCGTAATCGGCAGTGCGTTGGTCGACGCGCTTGCCGCGACGAAGACGACGCAGGCTGCCATCGATGCCGCGACGGAATTCCTGAAGCCAATTCGCAACGCACTGGATGTTTCGACATCCGCGAATGCCGCCTGATTCGCGCCCGGGCGATGCGATTCAGGCCACCGAAGCAAACGGCGAAGACGTCACCGCGCCGGCTGAAAACGGAGAAAACGACGAAATGAGTTGGCTGCAGAAATTGATGCCTTCGGGCATCCGCACCGAAGGCAACACGGCCAAAGGCCGCGTGCCGGAAGGGCTGTGGGAAAAGTGCGACGGCTGCGGCGCGATCCTGTATCGCCCCGAGCTGGAACGCAATCTGGAAGTGTGCCCGAAGTGCGGCCACCATCACGCGATCACCGCGCGCAAGCGCTTGGGCGCGTTGTTCGACGAAGGCTCGACCGAAGAATTGTTCGGCAATCTCGAACCGGTCGATATCCTGAAATTCCGCGATTCGAAAAAGTATAAAGACCGCATCGTTGCCGCCTACAAGAGCACGGGCGAGAAAGACGCGTTGATCGCCATGCGCGGTTTGCTGAAAGCGCAGCCGTTGATGGCGAGCGCCTTCGAATTTTCATACATGGGCGGATCGATGGGATCGGTCGTCGGCGAGAAATTCACGCTCGCCGCGGAACGCGCGCTCGAAGAACGCATGCCTTACGTGTGCTTTTGCGCCAGCGGCGGCGCGCGCATGCAGGAGGGTTTGTCGTCGCTCATGCAGATGGCGAAAACTTCCGCCGCGCTCGGACGCCTGCGCAACGCCGGCATCCCGTTCATATCGGTACTGACCCATCCGACCACGGGCGGCGTTTCGGCGAGTTTGGGCATGCTCGGCGATATCAACATCGGCGAACCGAAAGCGTTGATCGGATTTGCCGGCCCGCGCGTCATCGAACAGACCGTGCGCGAAACATTGCCCGAAGGTTTTCAGCGCTCTGAGTTCCTGCTGGAGCATGGCGCGATCGACATGATCGTCGATCGTCGGGAAATGCGCGACAAACTCGCAGCGCTGATGGCGCTGATGATGAAGCAATCGCGCGCCGCCTAGTCGAGCCGATAATCGAGCGCTCGTTTTTTGCGACATCTTCTTGTCTGTCATTCCAGCGAGGCGATCTTCAGCAGCGGTGCTGATCGAGCTGAATCCAGCTCCGCGTCTCAGCTCGTCGTTGCGGCGAACGCCGGAATCCAGCTTCTGCTTCTCAGCTCGTCGTTCCGACGAAAGTGGAATACAGCTACTGCGTCTCAGCGCGTCATTCCGGCGAAGGCCGGAATCCAGCGACTTTGCACATCATCTCGAACGGCTACGCGCTCAACAGTTCCGAACCGGCATGCGACGAAATAGCCTTCACCATCGCCGCGGTGACATAGTGATTGCCGGCGATCAGATTGCCCGATTTCGGAACTCCATCACGTCCGGCGAAATCGCAGAATTTGCCGCCGGCTTCGCGAACCAGCAAACAACCTGCCGCCATATCCCAGGGCTTGAGTCCGATTTCGAAATAGCCATCTAAACGTCCGGCCGCCACATAGGCGAGATCCAATGCCGCCGAGCCGGTGCGGCGAATGTCTTCGGCTTCGTTCAACAATGCGCGGGTCATGCCGAGTTGCGCGTCCAGATGTTGGCGCTGGCGATACGGAAAGCCGGTGCAGAGTAGGGCGCCGGATAAATCCTCACGCTTGGTCACGCGCAAACGCCGATCGTTCATGAACGCGCCGTCGCCTTTGCTGGCCGTGAAAAGTTCGTCGCGAAGCGGATCATAAATTACGGCGTGCACAGGATCGCCGTGATCGAAAAAGCCAATCGAAACGCAGAAATGGGGAAAACCGTGCAGATAATTGTGCGTGCCATCGAGCGGATCGATAATCCAGACTTTATCGGATTTTCCGCTCGCTCCGGTTTCCTCGCCGAGGAACGCGTGATCGGGATACGCGCGGCGCAATTCCTTGACGATTTCCGCCTCGGCCATCTTGTCGACTTCGCTCACGTAATCGTGTTTGGCCTTCTCTTCGACGGCGAGGCCCTCGACGCGGCTCATATAACGCAGGATCACGTTACCGGCGGAACGGGCAGCACGTACTGCGATGGTGACGGCAGGTCTTGGCATGGCGAATTCGAATCTGGCTGGCTGAAAAAGAACGTGCGCGAGTGCAGTGCGCCGTCGAAGTTTAGCAGAACGCCGCGTTCGAACCGCGATGCGTTCGCCAAAGCGCGGCGCATTGCGGATAATTCACGCATGACCGATCGATCCGAGAACGCCAGCGACGCCAGCGCATTGCCGCCCGAGTTCGGTTCGCGTATCCGATTTATCCTGGTGCGGCCGTCGCATCCGGGCAATATCGGCGCGGCCGCGCGCGCGATCCGCACGATGGGACTGAATCGGCTGTATCTGGTCGCACCGCATAAATTCCCACATCCTGATGCGGTCGCGATGGCGTCGGGTGCGCTCGCCGTGCTCGACGAGGCCATCGTCGTGCCGACACTGGTCGAGGCGCTCGTCGATTGCACGCTCGCGCTCGGTTGCACGGCACGCCAACGCGGCGTGCCGTTGCCGGAACTCGTTCCGCGCGAAGCGGCGCAACGTGCGCTCGATGTGAGCGCGAGCGGCGAAGTGGCGATCGTGTTCGGCAACGAACGCACCGGTCTGGAAAACGACGAATTGATGTCGTGCCATGCCGCCGTGCACATTCCGAGCGATGCGACGTTTTCGTCGCTCAATCTCGCGCAGGCGGTGCAGGTGCTTGCCTACGAATTGCGCATGGCGATTCTCGATCGCTCGCAGCCGCGCGTGTCGGACGCTAAAACCGAACCGCTTGCGACCGTCGATCAGCTCGAGCATTTTTTCAAGCATCTCGCGCAAACGCTCGACGACATCGATTTTCACAAAGGCCGTTCGCCGGTAACGATCATGCAGCGGCTGCGGCGATTATTTCTGCGGACGAATCTCGAAGAGCGCGAAGTGCGAATCTTGCGTGGGATTTTCGACGATTCGCAACGGATGGCGAGGATGGCGAAAGCGAATCGGACGCAGACTACCGCTATTCGGGATGACGAGAATCCTTAAGCGTTCTGGTTTGTTCAAGGATGGGAAACGCGATCCCGCTCAGCCCGTTCCGTCCATCGAATTGTCCATTTGCGGGTTACGCTTGATCAGCAGTTTGTCGATGCGCGCGCCATCGAGATCCAACACTTCGAAACGCACCGTGCGCCAGTCGAAATGTTCGCCTACCTGCGGGATGCGGCCGAAATGGGCCACCACCATGCCAGCGGCGGTGTGAAAATCGTGATCGTCTTCGTGCGGTAGTTCAGTCGTGCCGAGCAGTTCGCGCAGGTCGTCGGTACTGACCGAACCGTCGACCAGCCAGCTTCCGTCATCGCGCCGCACCACCGGCGACGAACGCGCGGCCTGCGTGGGCGTCACGCTCTTGCCGACCACGGCCGACAGCAAATCGTTCAACGTGACCAGACCTTCGATATCGCCGTATTCGTCCACGACGAGCGCGAGCCGGGTTTCGGCATCGCGGAATTCTTCGAGCAGGTCGAGCGCGCGCGCCGTGCCCGGAACGTATAGCGGTTTGGCGAGATTCGTAAACAAATCCACTTTTACATTTCCGAGCATTTCCGGAAGGCGTTTCAGCGTGAGGATGCCGACCACGTCCTTGTCGCTGCCGCGATAGACCGGATAGCGCGAGTAGGGCATCTCGCGCATGACCGCCAGGTTTTCTTCGATGGACGAGGCCGTATCCAGCCACGCGATGCGCGGACGTGGCGTCATCATGCTATCGACGGTGCGATCGCCAAGACGCAGGACACGATTGACCATGTTGCGTTCGTCGTTATCGATCACGCCTTGTTCGGCGCTTTCCGAAACGAGCAGACGAATTTCTTCTTCACTCACGCGCTCGCCGGACATGCGTGTTTGTCGAAACAATTTCAGGATGGCGCGCGTGATCGCGATCAGGACGAACGCGAACGGCATCGCGATCCACACCATCACGCGCATCGGAATCGCCACCATCACCGCGTAACGTTCCGGATTGAGCAAGGCGACGCGTTTCGGCAGCAACTCGCCGAACAGCATGTTGACGAACGTAATGCCCGCCACGCTGAGCGCGATGCCGATGCCCTTGGCATACGGCACGAGCCAGGCGATTTGGGTCTGATCGAGATGTTCGCCGATCTGCCCACCGAGCTTTTCGCCGAGCGCCGCACCGGTGCCGATGCCGATCAGGGTGATGAACACCTGTACCGTGGCGAGCAGGTGCTCCGGCGATTCGGAAAGGCTATAAGCCAGCTGTGCGCGCCGGCTCGTCGCAGCCAGGTGCTTGAGACGGCTTTTGCGCGATGTCATCAGGGCCATTTCGCTGAGCGCGAAAAAGCCGTTCAGCAGGGCGAGCACGATGACTAACGTGATTTCTATTGCCATCCGTCGCTGGACGAGGTCTGCTTGGCGGATTCCATTCGAACGAGTTTAACAGAGCCCGACCCTGTGCCGCGGTCAGCCTGGCTGGGTTGCCAGTTCGATACGGTCGAAACTCGATTTGTCGCCCTTCGGCCGCGGACCCACCAGCGGTTCGCCGGTGACGAGGTAGTACACCGATTCGGCGATGTTGGTCGCGTGATCGCCGATGCGCTCGATGTTCTTGGCGATGAACAGCAAGTGCGCGCCGACGGCGACGCGTTTCGGCTCGGCGGTCATGAAATCGATCAGGCGGCGATAGATACCGGTATACATATCGTCGAGCTGCTCGTCGTGCGCCCATACGTCGAGCGCTTTTTCCGAATCTTGATCGCGAAATGCCTGCACCACGTCGGCGAGCAGTTTCAGCGCGAGCTGTGCCAGTTCGGCCAATTCGTTGATCCACTCGTCGGGCGAATGCGCGTCGAGCGCGATGGCGCGTTTGGCGATGTTCGCGGCGAAATCGCAGATGCGTTCGAATTCGATGCCGATACGCAGCGCGGCGAGCACCTGTCGCAAATCACGCGCGATCGGCTGGCGCAACGCGAGCACGCGCACTGCGCGCGCATCGACGTCGCGTTCGAGCTCATCGACTTCGAAATCGCTTTTCACGACGTGTGCTGCGACGGTCGTATCGCGCAATAACAGCGCGTCGATCGCGCCGGCGAGCTGCGTCTGCGAAAGCTGACCCATGCGCGCGATGGCGGAGTTGAGTTGGGTCAACTCGTCGTCGAAACTTTTTACGATATGTTCTGACATGGTCTTAGCCGTAGCGTCCGGTGATGTAGTCTTCGGTCATCTTCTTCTTCGGATTTTCGAAGATCGTTTTGGTTTCGCTGAATTCGATCAATTCGCCAAGATACATGAAGGCGGTGTAATCCGAAATGCGCGACGCCTGCTGCATGTTGTGCGTCACGATGGCGATCGTGAATTCCTGTTTCAGTTCTTCGACGAGCTGTTCGATTTTTCCGGTGGCGATAGGATCGAGCGCCGAGGTCGGTTCGTCGAACAGGATCACTTCCGGACGCAACGCGATCGCGCGTGCGATGCACAGGCGCTGTTGCTGGCCGCCGGATAATCCGAGCGCGCTCTGTTTCAGTTTGTCTTTAGCTTCAGTCCACAACGCGGCTTGCGTCAGCGCCTGTTCGACGCGCACATCCATCTCGCTGCGCGACAATTTTTCGTAATGTTTGATGCCGTAAGCGATATTGTCGTAGATCGACATCGGAAACGGCACGGGTTTCTGGAACACCATGCCGACTTTGCTGCGCAGGCGATTCAACGGATAGCGCGGATCGAGCACGTTTTCGTTGTCGAGAATCACTTCGCCTTCGGCGCGCAGTTTCGGATAGATCGAATAGATGCGATTGAAGACGCGCAACAGCGTGGACTTGCCGCAGCCGGACGGTCCGATGATCGCCGTCACTTTCTTTTCGGCGACGTCCATGTTGATGCTTTTCAGCGCGCGGTAATCGCCGTAGTAGAAATCGAGATTGCGCGCGCTCAGTTTCGGCGGTGGCATCACGGCGATCTTCGCGGCGGTGGTCGCCGTGGCGGTCTGCAGATTAGTCATTGGCGATTCTCTTGCGCAAAAGCACGGCTCGCGAAAACAGGGAAAGCAGCAAAACGAAAACGGTGACGATGAACGCGCCGGCCCAGGCCAGCGCGTGCCACGAGTCGTACGGACTCATCGCAAACTGGAAGATCACGACCGGTACGCTCGCCAGCGGCTGCGTCAGATCGTGGCTCCAGTATTGATTGTTGAGCGCGGTGAACAGGAGCGGCGCGGTCTCGCCGCTGATGCGCGCCAGCGCTAGCAGGATGCCGGTGAGAATTCCCGGCAGCGCGGCGCGATACAGCACTTGCAGTGTCATCTTCCATTGCGGAACGCCGAGCGACAACGCGGCTTCGCGCATCGCGCTCGGAACCAGCCGCAACATTTCGTCGGTGGTGCGTACGACGACCGGAATCACGATCAGCGCGAGCGCCAGCGAGCCGGCGAGACCCGAGAAATGCCCGAACTGCGCGACGACCACGGTGTAGATGAAAAGTCCGAGCACGATGGACGGCGCGGACAACAGAATATCGTTGACGAACCGGATCACTTCGCCGATCACGCGCTTATTCGCGTATTCGGCGACATACGTGCCGGCGGCCACACCGATCGGCGTGCCGATGGCGATGGCCATCAGCGACATGATCGCGCTACCGAAAAATGCGTTGAGCAGGCCGCCATCGGATCCCGGCGGCGGCGTCATTTCGGTGAACAACGCCGGCTTGATCGCGCTGATGCCGTTGATCAGCGCCGTCCACAGAATCCAGGTCAGCCAGAACAATCCGAACACCGTGGCGACTACGGCCAGCGTCAACGCGACGCCGTTACTGATGCGCCGTCGCGTATACAGGCTTTCCATTGTCGCCATGTCAGTTGCCCTCACGCCGGGCCAGACGCATGAGCATCCATTTGGCGATCGCGAGCACGATGAAGGTGACGATGAACAGCAAGAAGCCGAGTGCGATCAGCGATGAGCGATACAGTTCCGAATCGGCTTCGGTGAATTCGTTGGCCAGCGTCGCGGCGATCGAATTGCCCGGCATCAGCAGCGATGCGGTCAATTGATGCGCGTTGCCGAGCACGAACGTGACCGCCATCGTTTCACCGAGCGCGCGCCCGAGGCCGAGAAAAATTCCGCCGATGACGGCCGTGCGGGTGTACGGGAGAACGACATCCCACGCCACTTCCCACGTCGTGGAGCCGAGCGCGTATGCGGATTCTTTCAGACGCGTCGGTACGCTCAGAAACACGTCGCGCATCACCGCGCTGATAAATGGGATGACCATGATCGCGAGCACGATGCCGGCGGTGAGCATGCCGATGCCGAGCGGCGGTCCGCGAAACAACGGCCCGAGAAGCGGCCACTGACCGAGATGGGCATTGAGGAACGGAATCACGTGCGCGGCCATGAACGGCACGAACACGAATAAGCCCCACATGCCGTAGATGATGCTCGGAATGCCGGCGAGCAATTCGATGGCCGCGGCGATCGAGCCGCGCATCCAGTTCGGCGCGACTTCCGTGAGAAACAAAGCGATGCCGAAACTCACCGGCACGGCAATGAGCATGGCGATGAGCGCGGTGACGATCGTTCCGTAAATGGGTACCAGCGCACCGAACTTGTGCTGCACGGCATCCCAGTCGGAACTGATCAGGAAATTCCAGCCAAAGGTTTCGAAGGCGAGGCGGCCGCCCCACAACATCGACGCGGCGACGCCGATCAGCAGGATCAGAACCAGCCAGCCCGCGCTCGCAAAAATCGTCTTGAAGAGTTTATCGGTGACCGCATCGCGCGAACCCACGCCCGACAGATCGACGCGTTTTTCGGTCGGTGCCGCGTTGCTCGGAAAAGTGGTTTCGCCAGTGGCCACGCGTGGTAGTCCGATGTCGATACTTAAAAGATCGCGCGCATCGGGAGGGATGCGCGCGAAAAGCGAACCGAGGAGAGTATCGGTTTGCGACGTTTACGATTGAGTGCGATCAGGATTTGAAATCCGACTTCCAGTACGCTTCGATCTGCTTGACCAGCGTCTCCGGCAGCGGAACGTAGTCGAGCGCTTCGGCGTCTTTTTGGCCCGACTCGAACGACCATTTGAAGAAGTCGAACGCGGTCTTGGTGTGCGAAGCGTCTTTCGGCGTCTTGTACATGATCGCCCACGTCGTGGCGGTGATCGGCCACGCAGCGTCGCCCGGCGCGTCGGTCATGATCAGGTTGAAGTCTTTCGAATTCTTCCAGTCGGCCGTCGCGGCGGCGGCGGAGAAGCTGGACTTGTCCGGCTTGATCCACTTGCCCGCATGGTTCTGCATCTGCACGTAGTTCAACTTGTTCTGCAGCGCATACGCATATTCGACGTAACCGATCGAATCCTTGATCTGCTTGACGTACGCGGCCACACCTTCATTGCCCTTGCCGCC
>JBDUEI010000031.1:0-17886 GCA_040002515.1 Rudaea sp.
CCATAGCTACGACTGATACCGTTGCAAGCTTGTTTTCTTCAATCAATTTGTTATCAATTCCGCGGCTCACACCGCCGCCAAGAGCGATAAAGCCGGACCCTGTTGGAGCCATCAGCCCAACCGATGACTTACCCCAGCATTTGTTCGCACCTAGGCGAACAGCGGTCCACACCTCATCGAACGGCCTCCGCGCAACGAAGGTGAGCACCTGATCATGTGATACCAACAAGTCGTCTGGCTTCGATGCTCCTTTAAGACTAAGACATCCTGAGCTTGCGATGCATATAAACCCAATAAATAGAAATCCGACATAATTCCACATAGCTGCTTCACGCGAACCTGTATTGTCAATCTTGTCGATTGCCTTCGAAGCTTCACTCACATGTGATCTCAACGTCGTTGCCAATCCAGGCTTCGAGCGTTTGAGGTACGACCAATACTGGCATGTAGCACCGCAACGATCCTTGAAAGCGGACTGCTACGCAACACTGCCTGATGGCCTCGAGCGTCTTCTGCTCTTCATGCTTCAATGGGTGCTTGATGCGCTTCATTCCGTGCCTCAAACCAGAATACAGAGCGCTCCTCGTCACTTCGCGATGCACAGTGTTCCGAACACAGTGTTGGCGATGAGGTCCGGATAAAGCTCGCCTTTTGGCTCAGTATGCGTTTCAAGCAAAAGCGCGCCTTTGGGGTCGCGCAAGTTCCAAGCAACGACCATCCAACCAATGACATCCGAATCAACCGCAGGTTTTGCGGACGCGCAGTAGGCATGACCGCCACCCGTTTTTTTCAGTCGAAGCACCTTTTGATAATCCGTTGGCAACGCTTTCTTAAGCTCGGCGGTGGCAGCGCCTATGCTCGCTGGGATCTTAAGCCCTGTCGGAGATGACGCATCCAGCGTTGGATGAAGCACCAGTGAATAAGAGTGGCTTGGGACAAAATCCGGCGTGCCGACGACGCCAATGCTCTCCGGCCAGGTCTTTTCCCGATTGCTGACCGAAACATTTTCCAGCTGCGCGCCACATAGCGCTGGCATAGACGCCAGCGCTGCGGAAGCCAGGAGCATCAAATGCACCACAATACGTGTCTTCATACCATCTCCCTATTGGCCGATCCCGGACGACACACCTCGAACGATGCCGTTTGGCAACTGAAGTACTTCCGGCTGGAAGTGAAGCGTGACTCCATCGTAACGCATCGCAAAGTAAAGTCGCGTTCCTTGCGGAGTGAAGATGTATGACGAGACGCCGAGCTCAATGGCCTCATTGACATCGTGTCGCGAGAACCAGTTTGGGTCCGGACCATTGTCCGGATGGTTGTGGAAGATCGCATAGAGCTTCGCTCCATCAGGTGCGTCGCTAATGCCTGAGAATGCAAAGTTGCCTTCATCGTGGATGGTGACGGGCTCGGTGACCAAGAAGCCGTTGCTCACCTGGAGAACCGCACCACCGAACTCCCACTTTTGCGAATCCGGATTGGAAGTAATGAGCGCCTTGGCAGCGTCGACGGCTTCCTCCGCTGTACGGAACGGAGCGGGTGGGCCCTCACCGTCCACATCCATCTCACCGAGCGCGAGCGTGCGCGACACCGGACCCGTGCCTGGCGCACTGTCGGAACCGACACGGCTACCGCTGATCACTCCCTCTTCTGCTCGAACGACGGCGGTGAACATGCTGGCCAGCGCAGCGGATGTCGCTCCGTTGGTGAAGCTGCCGCCGGTGGCTTTCGACACCGTGCCGCCGACCAGAGCCGAGGTGACGATGCGCCCCGGCGCGCTATCGATTGTTGATTTTCGGCGAACTTTGAGCCGCTATTTGCATTGAACTATGCGCCACAGAAATTTGCATTCCCAATGGGATGGGCGCAGTTCTCATGGCTCGATATTCGATGCAAATTCCTTTATGAATTGGCTCATCGTGATGCGAAAATCAACAGCCTTTCTATGAAAATAATAGACAAACCCCGAAATAATAGACAACCCACCTTCCAAAAACGCCGCTAAGTCGTTGAAAAAATGGCTCCCCGAGACGGACTCGAACCGCCGACCCAGTGATTAACAGTCACTTGCTCTACCGGCTGAGCTATCGGGGAATATGCGCGGAGCCGCGTATTTTCGCGATGCGGGCCAGTTACGTCAAGCGTTCGGGTTCGATTCGCGGCAGACGGCGTCCTGGCCTGCAGTGGGATTGGTCTGTCGGGCGCGGCCGGCGTTGCTGACGACGATCGTTCCGGCGTTGCGTGCGGTCAGTTTTTCGCAGAACGTGAAGGTGGCGTTGGTGCCGGGCGAAGTGCCGTCGCTGCGATAGGTGAGGTGCAGGCGTGCTGCGCTGGTCGCGATGGTCATTCCCGGTTGCGCTTGGACGGTTTCGATGATGGTTTCGTCCGCGTCGCGATGGCCATCGCGATTCTTGTCTTCGAACACGATCCAGCCGTTGTGCCACCACAGATCATCGTCGCAGGTTTGTTGATCGCTGCTCGGGCAGACGACGATTTCGTTCTGCCGCGTGACGGCGGTATTGCGCGCCAGGCTGAGCGTGGCGAACATCGCATCGCGGGCGGCGCGGGATTCGGCGCTGTGCACCAGTCCACCCAGCGCGGGAAAGCTCACCGCGCACAGAATCGCCGCGACGACGAGCGTGATCATCAGTTCGATGAGGGTGAATCCGCGAGCTGTTTTTTGGGTTTGAATTTTCATGCGATGGCCTCCATGTCAGTGAGGCCATCGTAGTGATCGCACGCGCTGCGCCGAATCGGACGTCAGCGCTGAATCCTGTAAGAAAACATCGACGTCGCACCGCCGCTTTTTCCTGTCGGCGCTATACTTTGTGGCTGCTTCGGAGCGCTGGATGACCAATCGTTTCCAACTCGTTTCACCGTACAAACCGGCCGGTGATCAGCCGCAGGCGATCAAGAAATTGATCGACGGTTTCGAGGCCGGACTGGCCCATCAAACGCTGCTCGGCGTGACCGGATCGGGCAAGACGTTCACCATCGCCAACGTCGTGGAGGCGGTGCAGAAACCGACGCTCGTGCTCGCGCCGAACAAGACGCTCGCAGCGCAGTTGTATGGCGAGTTCAAGGAATTCTTTCCGCACAATTCGGTGGAATATTTCGTCAGCTATTACGACTACTACCAGCCGGAAGCGTATATCCCGTCGAGCGACACGTTCATCGACAAAGATTCGGCGATCAACGAGCACATTGAGCAGATGCGTCTGTCGGCGACCAAGGCGCTCATCGAACGCCGCGATTCGCTCATCGTATCGACCGTCTCGGCGATTTATGGGTTGGGCGATCCGAACGAATATCACCGCATGGTGCTGCACGTCGTCCGCGGCGATCGCATCGATCAGCGCGATTTGATTCGTCGCCTCACCGATCTGCAGTACGAACGCGGCGATTACGAATTGCATCGCGGCAGTTATCGTGTGCGCGGCGATGTGATCGATGTATTTCCGGCGGAAAACGAAATGGAAGCGGTGCGCGTCGAACTGTTCGATGGCGTGGTCGAAAACATCTCGTTGTTCGATCCGTTGACGGGCGTGATTACGCGGAAAATTCCACGCTACACCGTTTATCCCGGTTCGCATTACGTGACGACGCGGCGCACCGTGCTCGATGCGGTCGAGACGATCAAAGTCGAACTCAAAGAGCGGCTGGAGCAACTGTACTCGGCAAACAAACTGGTCGAGGCACAGCGCTTGCAACAACGCACACAGTTCGATATCGAGATGATGGCCGAGATCGGTTATTGCCAGGGTATTGAAAACTATTCCCGGCATCTCACTGGCCACGCGCCGGGCGAACCGCCGCCGTGTCTGTTCGATTATTTGCCGGCCGATGCGTTGCTCGTCGTCGACGAATCGCATGTGACGGTTCCGCAGCTCGGCGGCATGTACAAAGGGGATCGCTCGCGCAAGGAAACGCTCGTCGAATATGGATTCCGTCTGCCGTCGGCGCTGGATAATCGTCCGCTCAAGTTCGAGGAATGGGAACGTCGCGCGCCACGCAGTATTTTCGTGTCGGCGACGCCGAGCAAATACGAGCTGGAACATTCGGTCGGCAATGTCGTCGAGCTCCTGGTGCGACCGACCGGGTTGATCGATCCGCCCGTCGAAATCCGTCCGGTGCGCACGCAGGTCGATGATTTGCTGTCGGAGATCAATCTGCGCGTGGAGATGGGCGATCGCGTGCTCGTCACCACGTTGACGAAACGGATGGCCGAAAATCTCACGGATTATCTGCAGGAACACGGCATTCGCGTGCGCTATTTGCATTCGGACATCGAGACCGTGGAGCGCGTGGAAATCATCCGCGATCTTCGTCTCGGAAAATTCGATGTGCTCGTCGGCATCAATCTATTGCGCGAAGGGTTGGATATGCCCGAAGTGTCGCTCGTGGCGATTCTCGATGCGGACAAGGAAGGTTTTCTGCGCTCAACCGGCTCGCTCATCCAGACCATCGGCCGCGCCGCGAGAAACCTGCGCGGCAAGGCGATCATGTATGCGGACAACATGACGAAATCGATGCAGGCCGCGATCGACGAAACCGATCGACGTCGCACGAAACAGGTTGCCTACAATCTGGAACACGGCATCACGCCGATCGGCATCGTCAAGAAAATCACGGACATCATGGAAGGTGCGCGCGCGGATGCCGAGCAGGAGCGAACCACTCGCGGCAAATCCGGCGGGTCACGCCGCGTGGCCGAACCGACGGCGGACTATTCGACGATGAGCCCGGACCGCCTCGCCGCTGAACTCAAGAAGCTCGAGGCGAAAATGTACAAGCACGCGCAGAATCTCGAGTTCGAAGAAGCCGCACGTACGCGTGACGAGTTGCAGCGCGTCAAAGCGCTCGCGCTGATCAGCTGACGCGAACGTATACTTCTATCATTTTTGCAACCACCCGCGCTGGACGAGTTCGTCGACAAGCGCGCGCGTGTAAGCCGGTTTGTCGCGGAAATCCAGATGCGAATCGTCCGGCTCCACGAATGCGCTGAGCGCTGGATTGGCCAGCCCATCGAGCGCCGCGGGAACGCGATCGGCAAAACGGTTCCAATAGAGTTCCGGCGGATGGATGACATGTTCGGCGACGCGTACCTGCCCACTTGTCGGTGATTGGTAGAAGATCACGTGTCCGCCGCGCGCTTCGATGCGGCGCGTCCATTCGATGACCGGTTCCAGATCGGCCAGCCACTGATCCGGTTCGACATCCGCATGAAGATTGCCGCGTCGATTGATGAGTTCCCGAAAATGATTCTTGGCCGCTTCGACATCAGTACGCGTGTAGTCGATGTCGCCACTGCGATCGGTGCGGAAGCGGAAATAGTCGGGCCGCAATGGCGGATCGCCGGCAATCAAACGCACGAGCGCGGCGGCGACGCTGAAATCGGAGTTCGCCACATCCGCATGTTTCTGCCACGCGTTCAACAACAGCCGGTGCACGTGCCAACTCGGCGACCATTGGCGGCGATAGTAATCGACCAGGGGCTGCTGGACGTCGGTATACTTTTTATAAAGACCGGTCGGTTCGATGTCGCACAGGACCGTACCGCGGAAATTTTCGTCGTCGGCCAGATCGCGCAACACGGCGAGCGGATAGCGCCCGTTCTGCGCGAGCATGATCGGTTCGTAGTTCGGCAAAAGCTGCCTGAGCAGTTTCATGTCGATGCCGAATTCGATGCGCGAGGCACCGAGTAGCGCGAGCGGAATCTTGCGCGTGCGGTCGACGCGATCGCGCTGGATCGACCACAACTGCGGCGAATCGCGAACGTTCGGAACGTATCCGGCATGTCGCCAATACCATTCCGCTCCAATGACGATGCCGGCCGCCACGATGACGCAGCCGAGCCACGTCGGCCACCAACGCCGTTCGTGCGCGTCAGAACTGGAAATAGATGAAGGCATGATTGTCTCCCGGCGACATCACGATCAGCGCCAGCAAAATCCCGAGTACGATTCCCAGCAACGCGCGCGGCACGCGTTGAATATCCTGCGTCAACTCTCTGTTGCGCATCACGCACTGCACGCATACCACCGCGAAAAATGTGCCGAGCGCCAGCTTTTGAGTGGCGCCGAAAGAAGCCAATGGAGCAAGCGCTTCCAGCGAAAACAGATGCGAGAACGCGTTCGCCGCTGTGACCACATCCGGCGAGCGGAACCAGACCCACGCCAATGCCACGAAAAACAATGTGACGATGCCGTATGCGAACGACGACGTTCGCGAAACCCACGCAGGTTTCCAGACATGTTCGCGAATCGCTCGTTCCACGACGAGATACAAACCGTGCAGTCCACCCCAGATCACGAACGTCCATGCCGCGCCGTGCCACAGGCCGCCGATGAGCATCGTCAACATCAGATTGACGTACGTTCGGAATTCGCCGCGCCGATTGCCATCGAGCGAGATATACAAATAATCCCGCAGCCATGTCGATAACGAAATGTGCCAGCGCCGCCAGAAATCCGAAAAACCGATCGCCGCGTACGGGAAAAGGAAGTTGATCGGCAGGCGAAATCCGAAGGCGAGCGCGGTACCGATCGCGCACGTGGAGTAGCCGGCGAAGTCGCAGAATATTTGTCCACTGAACGCGAGTACGCCGCTCCACGACGCCGCGATTCCGTTTTTGGCCACGCCATTGAAAAACGAATCGGCGGCCGGCGCGAAAATCGAATCGGCGAGCACACTTTTCTCGAAAAGACCGAGGATCAGAAGCGCACAGCCGAGTGAAAATCCGTCGCGCGTGGTTTCGCGCGGACTTTCGATCTGCGGCTGCATCTGCGTGAAACGCGTGATGGGACCAGCGACGAGCTGCGGGAAGAACGCGACGTACAACGCGTAGTCTCGCCAGTTGCGCGTCGGTGCAAACTTGCGTCGATACACATCGATGCAATAGGAAAGCGAATGAAACGTGTAAAATGAAATGCCGATCGGCAAGACGATATCGAAGCGTGGCGCCACATACTGCACGCCGACGAGCGAAAGCGCGTGCGCCACATTGTCGAGCACGAACTGGTTGTACTTGAACAACGCGAGCACGCCGAGATTGACGATCAGCGTCGCGCTGATCCATAGCTTGCGAACGCGCCGATCGTTCGCGCGATCGATGCGTTGCGCGATCCAGAAATCCAGCGTGGTCGAGGCGGCGAGCAGGATCAGAAAATACGGATTCCACGCCGAATAAAAAACGTAACTCGCCGAAAGCAGAAACCATTTGCGCGCATTCCAGCCGCGCAACGCGTTGTAGATCGCCAGCGCGATCGCGAAGAAAATGACGAAGGTAAACGAATCGAACTGCATGCGGCGCGTGGGTGGTCGCTATGGCAAAGCCGCAGGAATGCAGCCGACGTCTCGCGTCTGCGCCGATTATCGGCGACCGCGACGCCCACGGCAAAGCCCTCGCCGCCCGGCGGAAATCCTTGTCTCGCGCGCGCCACTCCGGTAATCTTGCGGCCCCTTCGTGGGCAGTTAGCTCAGCGGTAGAGCACTACCTTGACATGGTAGGGGTCACAGGTTCGATCCCTGTACTGCCCACCACGAAATCAACGAGTTACAGGTGTTTCTACGTTAGCTTGATTTCTCGTAATAGCGCCGCAACAGCTTCCACGCTGATTTGATCCCGCCGTCCCCTGTCTGTTCTGACAGGTAGGCCCTGATCTGGCACGCGAAGTGGATCAGTCCCGGACATATCATCTTGGGGACACGCATGAAATCGACTTCTTTCGCCGCAGCGACTATGTTCGCCTTCGCGTGTCTCGCCGCATCAGCCGGCGAGATCCTTTCGAATCGGCAATTTATCCGTCTCGGCTCGAAGACGATAACGGCCGGAGACCCTACGGCGAAGGCCCTGGATGCCGGTGGCGACCCCGACACGCACATCGACGCTATCAATCAGTACGGTGTCAAAATTGGAGAGGATTGGACGTACGATGCGGGTGGTCGCTCGACATTGATGATTCGTGTCAGTTCTGGTCGAGTCGTATTCGTTGCTACACAGCTCAAGAATTGAGACAGGCGTCGACATGCCCAGCTTCGTCGCAATCGACGTCGAAACCGCTAACGCTGATTTGGCTTCAATCTGTCAGATCGGAATAGCTCGCTTCGTGGACGGAGAGTTGATCGACACATGGTCGACGCTTGTCGATCCAGAAGACGATTTCGACGGATTCAACATATCGATTCACGGCATCCGACCAGAGATGATCAAGGGAAAGCCCAATTTCGCTTCCCTCATAGCGCAAGTCCAGACATGGCTTGGAGGGACCACGAGCGTCTGTCATACGCATTTTGACCGCGTGGCTATCACATGCGCGACTGACCGTTACGAACTCAAACCCATCGATACTCGATGGATCGACAGCGCTTGCGTGGCGCGCCGCACCTGGAAGGAGTGCGCTGGAAAAGGCTACGGACTATCCGACCTCTGCAAACGTTTGGGGTACAAGTTCAATCATCACGACGCACTTGAGGACGCCAAAGCGGCAGGTTTCGTAATGCTTGCTGCGATGAAAGAATCGGGGATGGGTATCGACGAATGGTTTGCTCGAGTACTGCAACCAATCGAGCCGTCGACGGAGTATCGCGAAGGAAACCCAGATGGTTTGCTTTTCGGCGAAACGCTCGTTTTTACCGGAGCGCTAATGATCCCAAGACGAGAGGCCGCGGATATGGCTGCGCATCTCGGCTGCATGGTTGGATCGAGCGTCACCAAGAAAACGACAATCCTGGTCGTCGGCGATCAGGATATGAGCAAGCTAGCAGGACACGAGAAAAGCGCAAAACACAGAAAGGCCGAAGAACTTATATCCGCAGGTGTCAAGATTCGAATTCTTCGAGAGAGCGATTTCAAGAAGCTCTGCGATAGCGCCCGCTCCGCTATTCTAGCGAACTAGCTTCTCGACTGCCGCGGCCTTGTGCTCCGCCGCAAGTTGCGCGTATCGAAGCGTCATTCGAATATCGGCATGTCCGAGCAACTCGCGCACGGTGTTGAGATCGAACCCGGCCATCACTAGCTTGCTCTCGAACGTGTGTCCCAAGTCGTGAAATCGAAACGTCGAAAGCGCTCGACGTTCATGCCATCTATTACCTTCCAACCGATTTTCAAAGTCCTGCTCTATTTGCTGCGCGTAAGCCCCTCTCGGCAAATGCGCGACGTGCAGGCTGGCGTGGCTTTATGTAGGTACTTGGCGCAGTTCAACACGGCGCGTTTGTACATCTCGTATAGCGCTCTAACAATTCATTCAAGCTGACTTCCTCATCGACGAGCAGTTGGAAGACCACGAACTTCTTGCCAAGCTCTTTAGGGCCACTGCTGATGCACTGCCACTCCCGAAGCCGAAAGGCAAGGCGCAAGCGGGTCATAAGCGTGCCGGTTCCAAAATGGCGGGCAAGCGAACGTTGAAGGCACGTGTCGAGTAAGTCCTCCGGCGTTTAGCACACGGAGTTCACGCCAAGATCAAACCCTTCCATCGAGCGGACGCGCCGAGTGCCGTTTACTCGAGGGGTTACCACTCGTCTTAACCGATTGCACCCGCGATCGCGTGTGGTACCCGAAGGAATCTTGACGATGCGGCATCTAAACGATGCAGACCACCACTGACAATGACGCCAGTCCTAATTTAAAATTTCGAATCCATTCGTGAAGATCGTATCGCCGTCACCCGGGAACTGCCATTCGAATGCGCCGATGTCCGTATGGTTGGATTGTGTACGCGGGTAGCCACGCTGATCGATCGCCACGTTGAAGATGTTCAAGCCGGTGGCGTGCGCCGGACTGTCAGTGCCGATGCCGAGCGTACGCGTCGGCCCGCCGTTGTCCGACAGTGGATAGAACAGCGGATCATCCGTTAGCGTTCCAACGGGGACGACATTTCCGCTGGCTTGCTGAATCAAGTTGTTCGAACCGGTCATCGTGACCGTCGAGCTCGTTCCCATGCCTATGTCGCACGGCGACAATGTCGGCTGGTTGTACTTGCGGTTCTGCGCCACGATCGTGCTGGTAATCGACAAGGTGCCGCCGGCATTGAAGAAAATACCTCCGCACGGCCCGGTCGACTGTGTGTAGTTCAAGCCGATCGTACTGTTGAGCACACTCATGGTCTTGCTGTACGACGTAAAGATCGCTCCGCCCAAGAACTGTGTGACGTTGCCGCTGATCGTGCTTTCGAACAGGTCGAGCTTCGCATTCGGCCCGTTCGCGATACCTCCCCCGTTGCCCGAACTGTGATTGTGATCGACCGTCGAAAATCGAATGTCGGTAAATTTATTTGTATACAAGCCCGCACCTTGAATGCCTGCGGCGCTGCCGCTCGTCGACGAATTCAACGTGTTGCCGCTGACCGTGCTGTAACCGAGATACGCGACATTCGTCGGACCGGCTTTCGTGCCGACATACATGCCGCCACCGACCACGTATGGTCCCGCGCTCGATGCGCTGTTGGTGCTCACCGTGCTATCGAGCATTGTGAGAGTGCCGGCGACATACAGTCCGCCCCCACCCGTACGCGCCAGGCCGGTGGACGATGTCGAAACGCTGTTTGCGGAAATCGTGCTGCCGCTGATCGCTGCATTGCCGTGCACGGCGATCCCGCCACCGCGCGCGAATCCCGCCGTGATCGATGAACCGGTCACCTGGCTGTTAGTCATGGTGAGATCCCCTTCCACGGCAACGCCGCCACCTTCGGTGATCCCAAGTGTGTTCGTGTTATGCATGTGGCAGTTCTTTACAACCGTGCGAAGCATCGTCAGGTTGTTCGCCGCATTGACGCACCCGCCCATGCTGTTCGCAATCGCAGGATTGCTGTTCGTGATGGTCATGTCTTTGAGCGACAGGGTGCCGACGGCTTGATGGTAGAGCGTGCCATTGCCGTTGCTGGTCACCGTCAACTTGGCTACACCGGGACCGGCGATAGTAAGGTTGGGAACTTCGATGAACAGCGTACCGGCAAGCGAGATCGCGCTGCAGTTCAAAGCCGTCATGTCGACAGTGTCACCGCTCGCGGCGCCCGCCACTGCCGCCGCGAGACTGCCATTGCCGCTGGCGCTGCAATTGGTAACCGCAGGGGCCGCTTCACTCGACGCCGTGACGCACATCAATACCAACGCGGCGGCAATGCATGCGCTCAAATTCCGCCGCGTTTCGCATAACGATACCGAGCTGCACGTGTTGTTCGTTGGATTCACAGATTTTCTCCGAGCCGTCTAATCACGGTTACGTCATCTACAGGGCGTTACTGACATGCCCGCCCCTCTCCGCAAGCGGAACGCTCGCGACAGGCCTTTAGCTGAAGTGGTGCGACGCGTTTTCTTTGCAGATGAGGTCTAGGTGTCCGCTTTAAGTCGAGCGCTGCAATACGTTCGGCGTCCAAAAATACCTTCACGCTGCGTAACGTGATCGGCGCGAAATTTCCTGATCAGCCTACTCTGCGCTCCAAATTGCGTCCCCTGCCAATGTTCGCCACCGCACAGTCACGGATGCGTTGCTGACGTATGATCCGGCGATGCTGTACGAGTTTTTGACGGAAAATCGCATCGAATTGATCAACCGGTGCCGGGATAAAGCGGCCGCTCGAGCGGGGTCGTCGGTTCCGCCGTCGACCGACGGTAATGGCGTGCCTCTGTTTCTGCAGCAACTCGCCGACACGCTGCGCGCCGAGCATAGAGCACTTCATGGTCCCGGCGACCAGGCCGGACAGACGCCTGCGGCGGCTGCGATCAGCTCTTCCGCCGCATTGCACGGTGGCGAACTATTGCGTCGAGGGTTATCCGTTGATCAAGTCGTTCACGAATATGGAGACGTTTGCCAAGCCGTGACCGAGTTGGCCGTCGAAAAAAAGATTCCGCTCACGAACGATGAATTTCGTACGCTAAATCGCTGCCTCGACGATGCCATTGCCGATGCAGTGACAGCCTTTGGTGCAAGTCGCGAGCGGGTGTCCAACGAAAGAGCCGAGTCGTTGCGCGTCCTACTTACCCGCTTCGTCGAAGAACATCGGCGATTGCTCGACGTCGCCACGGCCGCCTATGCGGTAATCAAGCGCGGCGATGTCGGTGTATCCGGTGCGACGGCCACACTGCTAATGAATACGCTCGCAGAGCTTCACTTCGCCGTGGAGCGCGCGCTGCCCGAGATTCACATGGCGAACGCGGTGACGACTCTCGCCGCTGACTAGGGGTATGCACGGTTGCTCAGCGCGACATTGGCGGCCAGGTGATCGATCTTGCTGAATAAAAAGCGAGATTTGACTTCAATCTGAGTCACGACGCCAACCTCGCGTGATGGTGCGCCCCACGCGCCCTCGCTGATAAAAACATGGCCTCGGCATCATCGAAATCCGGACACCGCCGGACCGCGAAGCCGCTCAGCGTTGACCCTCCAACTGGCAAATCGGCACCCGATTATTCAGCCGCCGGACCGTTGACGCTCTTGTCCTTTTCAGAAATTTCTTCCGGAGCATGCGTCAGGTGCGGCTTCTTGCCCGGCTGCGGTACATGTTCTGTATTCGGTATTGCCGCTTCACCGTGATGCTTTTTATCGTGCTGCACTTTCTTATCGTGTTGGACATTGCGAGGGTCGGTCATGCTGTCTCCTATCGACGTCAAAGCCACGCGCGAAATGCGCCGTGGCTTGGAGCATGAGCCAACAGCGATGGACCTCGTCTGAACAGCCACCACACGCCGCCAGAGAAACCCGAATCGAAGGGAATGGATTTCATATCTCACGTATTGTCGCACTCGATTTCAAATAATCGTTCTTATGGAGGAAGGCCCCTTCGCAGCCTATGCGGTCATTCAACGCCATGTCCCAGTTTTCTTCTCGCATTACCGCGCTCGCCATGGCCGTATCCGTCGCGTACGCCACCCACGCGCGCGCCGGTATCGATACGAGCCCGTATGATTTTCCTTCGCGCAGAAGTTTGGCGGCGGCGAACTGCGCCGATAATGGAACCGGCACGCTACGGCAGTTGCTGAAAGATGCTGAAGACGGCGACGTAATTCACACCGCATGCAGTACGATCAGCTTGACGACAGGTGCAATGGTCACGACGGCTCCCAATGTCTCGATCGTCGGCGATGCAACGAATCCAACCAAAATTTTGGGCAACTACTCCGATAACATATTGATCCATGCCAAGGGCAGCCAAGGTACTGTTTACGACGGAGTTCTCCTTCTGAACAACGTCGTGGTGGTGCAGGGCTATGCCAACGACGCATTCGGCGGCGCCTGCCTTTTCTCTCAAGGCAGTGTGACTCTCGTCAATAGCCGTGTCAGTCAATGCCAACTGAGTTCGACGAGAGATGAAGTGGGAAATATCGGTGGCGCAGCGATCTTCGCGTCCAACCGGGTCAAGTTGTATGGATCGTCCGTAACGGACAGCCAGTCCACCGCCACTCATGAAGCGGCGCACGGAGGAGCGATCCGCGGACGGATCGTATATTTGCTGCCGGCATTGGATTCGCAAGGTCGCTATATTCCTGGCACCGGTTCGACCGTTTCACGCAGTCACGCCTATTCGACTTACGCGCCTGGCCTCGGTGGATGCGTCTACGCGACCAGCGCGTTCTTCAGTTTGTATTCGACGGTTTACGGCTGCAAGGGTACGGACGTTGGCGGGGTTTCAACAGGTGCGGCAGTCGTAGTTGGAAGCACGATTGCGGACAACGCCGCCACGAATAATCTGAGCGGCGTCGGCGGCCTGCAGGCAACAACAGGCGGGGGTGTATACTTTTTCAACTCCACGGTGGCATTCAATTCGGGATCCACAACGGGCGGGGTGAGAATCCTCTCCAACGCAATACGGCCAAAGTTCTATAACAATATTTTTTCAAACAGTTCGAAATATTCCGGCGTAGCCTGGAACGATCTCTCCTCGCCAGCAACGATCGTAGGATCAGGCAATATCATCGTTGACGTCACGACATTCACGCAGCTTCCGAGCGACACCATTCGAAGCGACCCCGGCTTGGGTCTTTTCGCGAACCATGGCGGAAGCACGCTGACGTTCCTGCCGAGCGCGCCGTTCGCATTCGGTAAATTGAAACCGAAACCACCTCCCGGCAATGGCAATCTGTTCAAAAAACTGTTTTCTCCGCCAGGATTCGATCAGCGCGGAATACCGCGACCGGCGGGTTCGTCTGGCGACTTCGGCTCCGTGCAGGACACGATATTCAACGATTCCGACTGAGCGCGATGACGCGAATGGCCGAGAAAACTCGTTCGTCATGATGGACTCCTCTCACGAGCATCATCATGACCAACTCGAAATGGCTTTTCGGAATCGCTTCAGCGCTGGTCGCGGTTAACGCGATCGCGCAATACGACGACCCGGCGACGGTCACGCTCAAGACCACACACGTCGCCGGCCCCGTGTCACAGATCGAAGGCATCGGCGGTTTCGGCGGTGGCAACGTGGCGGTATCGGCCGGTGCTGATGGCGTATTGATCGTCGATCCGATGACGGCGCCGATGGGCACGAAGCTTCAGGCTGAGCTTGCGAAGATTTCACCCGCACCGGTGCGAATGGTCGTGAACACGCATTTCCACGACGACCACACCGGCGGCGACGCCGCGTTCGCATCGACGGCGGTGATCGTGGCGCACGAAAACACGCGCACGCATTTGCGCGCGCGCCACGCCGAGCGTATCTGGCCGCACGTAACGTTTACCGATCAGATGACCTTGCACTTCAACGGTGAAGACATCCGCCTGTGGCATTGCCCGAATGCGCATACCGATGGCGACACGATCGTCATATTCACCGGATCGAAGGTCGCGCACTTCGGCGATCTGTTTTTCAACGGTATGTTCCCCGCTGTCTATCGCGAAGGTGGCGGCGATTGGAACGGATTTATCGCGTGTCTCGATCACGCGATGGCGGAAATTCCGGAAGGATCGAAAATCATCGCAGGCCACGGTCCGCTCGGCGATATCGAAAGCCTGAAGGCCTACGTTGCGATGCTGAAGGATTCGACTGCGATCGTGCGCGAACACCGCTCTCGCGGCGAGACGGCGCAGCAGATGATCGCGGCACACGTGCTCGCCCGGTACGACGCGCTGGGTTCCGGCGGCGCTCAAACGACAGAGCAATACATCACGATGGTCGACAAGCTTCTTTCCTCGGAAGTAAAGAGATAGGTGCCTTACGTCGTAGCCATGCACGAAGAATCGTCCGACGCGACCTTAAGGAATTTTGATCCTTGCGCACGTGCGGATCGTTTGCGCGTGTCGCGTGACGGCACTGAAGTTAGTTCATATGTGCAGCCTCTCGACATTTTTGAACCGTATGGATGTGATGAATCGCGATCGACCTTCGGACTACTTGGCAGAAATCCAGCTTGCGCAACTTAACGGCGGCCCGCATTCGCATTCGGTGCGCCATCGCCAGGACTCCGCTGCGGACAGTCTCGCCGCGATTATTTGCAGCGACGCTTCGGCCCTCACCCTTTCGCCATCGAATCCGACAGTTTGGTGCGTGCTGTTCGGCACGCTTCACCTCGCTGTCAACGGCGGTGTCACTTACTTGCGGCGAGGCGACATCTATGTCGCCGACAACGCGGCTTCGCCCGAGGCGGCTGTCATATCGAACGGCATCGTCATGGCACTGAGCACGAGCAGCGCGGGTTGGGCGGCACTGGGGAAATTGGCGGGCCCGGCGCGCTCCGAGTTTTCCCTGATCCCGGAAACGTACACGAAGAGGCCTGCCTTCTGCCGCGCGCTTTTGCGCTGTGTGCGTCGCATGAATGTCCAGCAGGATGCGGTGGCCAGACACGCGAACGCGCGCGCGCTGGTTTCGACATTGATTGAACTTCAGGCAGAAACACTGAAAACCATCGCACGTTGTCCGGGTCAGTCCATGAGCCGGAAGCGCGCCGTTTTCACGCGCTTGCAACGCGTGCGCAGTCATATCGCGGCGTGCGCGCATGAAGATCTGGATATTCCTAACCTGGCGTTCGCGGCCAATTATTCGGTGGGTCGTTTCATCACGATTTTTCGAACCGTGTATGGAGAAACGCCGTATTCCTGCATCAACCGGCATCGCTTGAACAGTGCGAGCGCGTTGCTCGCGCAGAGCGATCTGGCCATCGGCGAAATTTCACAGTCGACAGGATTCCCGAATCAAACCAGCTTCAACACAGCGCTCAAGCGGCGTTTCGGACAATCGGCCACAGAGTTTCGCGCGCATTCGAATCGAAATCTTCGCCACCAGCGCGGAAAGAGCGCTCAGTCATGACCATCGCAAACGATTCGGATTTCTTCAGCGACGCGAACGATAGCGCCGAGACACCACGCAAACGCAAACGCTTTCGCTACCGTCATCGATACCCGACCGAACTGGTCGGATCGGTGAACGCGCTCGGCGCATATCTCAAGCCGCGCAATATCGCCTTGCTGCTCGACGTACCGCTGAGCACGATTTATCGCTGGCGCTCGGAAACGAACTCGGGGCGCGCAGCGCCGTCGGTTTCGGCGGCGGATGGAAACGGCGCCGTCGAGATCGACGTCAAAAGCGCTCGAAACATGAAGGCATCCAACGACGATTCGAACGAGCGTCGCTCACCAGACATCGTGGCCAAGCTCCGTGCGGCGCGCGAGCTGATTGAAAAAGATTACTTCACACCGTTGGACTCGCATGCGCTGGCCGAGGCGGCAAACATGTCGCGGCATCATTTCATTCGCAGCTTCAACGCGGAATACGGAATCTCACCGCATCAATATTTGATGACGATCCGGCTGCGCGCCGCCGAGCGTTTGCTGCAGGCATCGAATGAAACGATCGACGTCATCGCCGCAGCCACGGGATTTGGTTCGGGATCGAGTTTGACGCGCGCGTTTCGGCGAAAAACGGGCGTGCGTGTTTCGCAACGCTGGCACAGTGGACCAGGCACGTCGGAAGTCGTATGACCATCAAAAAATTTTCCCTGAGACGAATTCGCGCGATCCGCAACATCCGTTCCGGCGTCGCGACGGTCGATCAAGTGTGCGAAGAACTGCGCATTCCGCAAGAGAGTTTGCGCGCGCTCGAACAGGCCTGCCGGACCGTTCCTGACGAGCTATTGGCCCAGGTCGAGGGCGTACTCAGCGACAACGAAAGATTGCGTCGTCTCGTCGCCGACTTGCTGCCGGATATCTCGCGCGATTGAGAGAGAAATTTGTTCAGTCGACGGTTAGAGAGCAAAACGTCTTGGCGTAAAAACTCGATGTTCGAAAATTTTTCCATATAAAACGGGAAGAATTTGAGTGAACGAAATCTTTACACGTCAATAAAATCGCTGGCTGCTGTGTGGGAAATCCTCGATTGTCGCGAGGCAATTTGATGCAGCCGCAACCCCGACTGACACGCGTGAAATCCACAATTCCTGACGTTGGAGAGAGAGTAATGAAACTCGACCTGAATAAATTATCGTCGGCAGTTCGCCTGGCGTTACCGCTAGGTGCTGTCGCCATGGCCGGATCTGTCACTGCAATAGCGCAGGACACCGGCGGTTCCAAAGGCCAGTCCCTCGAGACCATCGTGGTGACCGGTTCCAACATCCGCCGCGTCGATATCGAAACGGCCAACCCGGTCGTCACGATCGATCGTGCCACGATTCAAGCATCCGGCAAGGTCAACCTGGGCGACCTCGTACAGCAATTGCCGTCCATCGCCGGTAACGCGATGAACCCGCAGGTGAACAACGGCGGCGTCGGTACGGCCGGCGTTTCGCTGCGCGGTCTGGGTTCCAACCGCACGCTGTTGTTGCTCAACGGCCACCGCATCCCGACCCAGTTGCAAGATTTGAATTTGCTGCCGGTGTCGATCGTCGAACGCATTGAAGTGCTGAACGACGGCGCATCGGCCGTGTACGGTTCCGATGCGATCGCAGGCGTCGTCAACATCATCACGC
>JBDUEI010000032.1:0-4123 GCA_040002515.1 Rudaea sp.
CGCACCTCGACCTGCGCGAACGGAATCTGCTTGGCGCCCTTGCCGGTGACGTCTGCGTACTGGATGGTGTTGTAGCCGAGATATTTCTTGGCCAGCGTATCCATGTCGTGACGATTGCTGCTGGAATTCCACACGTAGGATTCGAGCATCGAGTCGTAGCGCACGCCGCGCATCGTGATGCCATAGGTCGACAGCACGTTCATGTCGTACTTCATGTGCTGGCCGACTTTTGCTTTGTCGGGATCTTCGAGAATGCCGCGCAGCATTTCGAGCACGACATCGCGATTGAGCTGTTCCGGCGCGCCGGCGTAATCGTGCATGAGCGGCACGTAAGCGGCTTTGCCAGTTTCGACGGCGAACGAGAGACCGACGATTTCGGCGCGCATCGGATCGAGGCTCGTGGTTTCAGTATCGAACGCGATGAGGTCGGCCTGTTTCAATTTACCGAGCCATGCATCGAACTGTTCGCGCGACAGGACGAGTTCGTATTCGCCTTTCACCGACAACGCCGGATCGACCGTCACGCTCGGCACGACGAACGCCGGTTCGGTTTGCGGTTGCGGCTGGCCCATTTCGGCCGAGCCTTGCGCCGCATCGAGTTCTTTCAGCGCGGCTTTGAATTCGTAGCGATCGTAGAACGTGCGCAGAAAATCGTGTTGCGGATCGCGCAGGCGCAGATCGGTCGGCTTCAACTCCAGCGGCACATCAGTCTTTATCGTCGCGAGTTGGCGCGACAACGGCAGATGCGCCAGCGCCGCGCGCAGATTCTCACCGATCTTGCCGCTGACTTTGTGCGCGTTGGCGATGACGGTATCGAGCGTGCCGTGTTCGCTCAGCCATTTCGCGGCGGTCTTCGGTCCGCACTTGTCCACGCCCGGAATGTTGTCGACGCTATCGCCGACCAACGCCAGGTAATCGATGATCTGATGCGGATGCACACCGAATTTCGCGAGAACGCCGGCTTCGTCGAGCGTCGAGTTGGTCATCGTATTGACCAATTTCACGTTCGGGTTTACGAGCTGCGCGAGATCCTTGTCGCCCGTCGAAATGACGACATCCATGCCCGCCGCGGCCGCCTGCAGCGCGAGCGTGCCGATCACATCGTCGGCTTCGACGCCGTCGACGCGCAAAATCGGCAAACCGAGCGCGCCGACCAGACCGAGCATCGGCTCGACCTGCGCCCGAAGCTCGTCGGGCATCGGCGCGCGTTGGGCTTTGTATTGCGCGTACATTTCGTCCCGAAAAGTCGGGCCGGATGCATCGGCCACGAACGCGATGTGTTCAGGCTTCGTTTTCAGCGTCGAGCGCAACATGTTGAACACGCCGAACAGCGCGCCGGTCGGCTCGCCATGGCGGTTGGTCAACGGCGGCAGCGCGTGAAATGCGCGATACAAATAGCCAGAACCATCGATGAGAATGAGCGTCGGACGCGACATATCGGAAGGCGTGAGAAGAAGAGAAATAAATGGGGGCGGACGCGCGATTTTACACCGCGTCCGTTCCCGAGAATGGCGTAGCTTACGCGCAAAACCTGCGTGCTATGCTCGATGCATCACAGGAGATGTGAGATGAAAACAGTCGGCTTTCTATTCGTTGCGTTACTCAGTGCCGGTACGTATGCGGTCGCTCAGCAAGATTCGTCGAGCACGACATCGAGCACCACATCCAGCGACCAGATTCCCCCAGTTCGCCCGCCGCCGGATTTCGACGACAAAGATCCGGTCACGAACGTGCCGACGCCTCAGGCGGTCGCCAAATCGGTCGTGGACGAGACGGTCGGCGATAAACGCGACAATGCGGACGCGACCGCGCGTGCCGCGGCGAACAGTCCTGGACTGCCGCCGGATGTGCAAGCAGCGGTGAATGCGTCCGAACTTCCGGTCATCACGGTGCGTCAGGATGGCAGCGATACGGTCGAGGAATATCGCAAAAAAGGAAAACTGTATTTCGTGCGCGTCCTTTCCAGTTCCGGACCGACCAAGCTCTATGTCGACGATCCGAACGCAATTCCACCGAACGTAATGAGCCAGTTGTCCGGCCCATCCGGTCAGGTGCAGCCGGTGTATTACAAATTGCTCGACTGGAAATAAGTCAGCCGCGAAGCGCCGCGAGAAGCGCTTCGCGCGGCAATTTTCCCGTGGCATTGCGCGGCAGCGCATCGACGATGCGCACCGTGCGCGGCAGGAATACCGGATCGATCGCGCAACGCAATCGATCCACGATATCGTTTTCCGTCATGCCGTTTGCAACGACGAGCGCGGCCAAACGTTGTACGCCTTTGGCATCGGCATCGAGCACGAACATCGCGCCATCGCGCACACCATCGATGGCGAGCAGACGATGATTGAGATCGCCGAGCGATGCGCGTTTGCCGGCGATATCGAGCAGATCTCCGTTGCGTCCGCGCAGCGCGAAGCGACCGTCCGGAAATAATTCGACGATGTCCTGCAACAACGTCGGCGCGGAGAAGTACGCCGCCTCGACGAGCGTGCCATCGGGTTGCGGGCGCAGACTCACGCCACCGTAAAGTTTCCACGCTGCGTCGAGCGCGGTGCGGCGATGGGCGATGACGCAGGTTTCCGTCGAGCCGAAAACTTCGATGACGCGAGTGCCATAAAACGTTTCGGCCTCGCGCGCCAGTTCCGCGTCGAGAGGCGCGGTGGCGCTGACGATCGCGTCGAGATCCGGCAGGGTGATCGACGACTGCAACAACGCTCGCAGATGAAACGGCGTGGTGACAAGAACGCGTGGCGCGGAAACGTGATCGAGCGCATGAGCGATGTCGGCCGGGAAAAACGGTTGCGGCACCGCGATCGTCGCGCGGCTGCGCAATGGCAACAGCACCGACATTTCCAGACCATACATGTGCTGCGGCGGTACGGTCGCAATGATATTGACGGCTGAATCGAGCGCGCCGATCAGCGCGGCATTGCTCGCGCTGCTCGCGCAAACGCTGCCCCACCGTTTCGGATTCGGTTTCGGTTGGCCGGTACTGCCGGACGTGAATCCGATCGCAATGAGATGATCCGCGTCGATCGACGGAACGCTTTCGTCGCCGCGCGCGCGACTCGTCAACGCCGGCATCTTGAACAAACGTGGCGGTTCTTCGCCGCGCACCGAATCGGCGAGCGAGTAACTGGAAGGATACGCATGCATCACGTCGCCGATCGCTTGCGGCACGCGCGACGACGGCAACAGATTGGTTTGCCCCGCGATGATCACGGCGCAGAACGAGACCAGGAAATCGTAGCGGTCTTCGCACAGATTGACGGCGTATTGAGCATTCGGCAATTGCGCGACGACATCGCGAACATCGGCCAGAAATTCGCGCGCACTAATGCGGCGTCCAGCGCGGATCGCAAATGCCCGATCGAGATTCGGATCGACGAACAGCGGCACCAGCGCCGAACGCTGGAGTGGCCGCGGATCTTCAATGATGGCTGACACGTCCCCAAACTCCCCAATTACGGTCGAACGATTTCTCCGCTGATGGCGTCGCGAATCGGCGTGGGCTTGTCGAGCCCACCGGTTGCGCCGTCGAGAATATACGAAAGTTCCTCGCCAAAATCTGCTTGCACGTCCGCACTCGTCCGTGCGGGCGGTTTGCCATGGCGATTTGCACTGGTCGACACCAGTGCGCCCGCGAACGCGCGGCACAGTTCAGCGGCGAGCGGATGGGCCGTGACGCGCAACGCGATGCCTGCGTGCGCACCCGCGAGCCACGCCGGCGTTCGCGTCGAACGCGGGAATATCCAGGTATACGGGCCCGGCCAGGTGGCACGTGCCCGCGCGATCGCCTCGGCGCTCACCTCGCCGATAAACGGCGCGATGTGATCGAACTGCGCACCGATCAGCAGCACGCCGTGCTCAGGCGGACGCTGTTTGAGCGCGAACAATCGGTCGAACGCATTCCGGCTGTGCGGATCGCAGCCCAGTCCGTAGACCGCTTCGGTCGGATACGCGACAACGCCCTCTGCGCGCACGGCTGCGACACACGCGGTAATCTCGGTAAGCCTGTCGTTCGCCATCATTTCGACGATCCGGCCAAACCCAGAAAGACCACCATCACGCGATTGAGCCGAAGCATGTCGGCATCATCGAGCCGACCTACTCGTTTACCGAG
>JBDUEI010000033.1:0-14175 GCA_040002515.1 Rudaea sp.
TCACGCCGAGACAGACTGCGACGAATGCGATCAAGGTGCCCATCGACACGAGATCTCCGAGAATATCGAGCGGGAAGATCGCGGCGAGCAACGCGATACCGATGCCCGTGATCACGGTGTTGATGTGCGGTGTGCAATATTTCGGATGAATTTTCGCGAACACGGGCGGCAACATTCCGTCGCGGCCCATGATCATGAAGATGCGCGGCTGCGCGATGATCATGACCAGTATCACGGACGATAATCCGATCAGCGCGCCGATCTCGACGATCCAGCGCAACCATCCCAATTCCGCGTGAGCTTTGACGGCGGTGACGACCGGCTCGCTCGTGCCGAGTTGATCGAACGGCAACAGACCGGTGAGCACAGCGGCCATACCGACGTAGAGAATGGTGCAGATCGCCAACGAAGCGAGCGTGCCGATCGGCAGATCACGTTGTGGATTTTTCGCTTCCTGTGCCGCGGTCGATGTCGCTTCGAATCCGATGTAGGAAAAAAACACGAGCGTCGCGCCGCGCATGATGCCGGACCAGCCGTATTTTTCCGGACCTTGGTTTTCCGGAATGAACGGATGCCAGAGATTTGGATCGACGTAGTGCCAGCCGGCGATGATGACGATGATGATGAGCAACACTTTCAATGCGACCATCGCGGTGTTGGCACCACTCGATTCGCGGATGCCGACGTAACAGAGCCAGGTGAGCAACAGGACGATTGCGACGGCGGGCAGATTGAACAACGCGCCGGTCGCGACAATATGATTATCGGTGAACGCGAGCGGTGCGTTGGTGAGCGCCTCCGGCAAATGCAGACCGAAGTGATCGAGCAGACTTGTGAAGTAACCGGTCCAACTCACCGCGACGGCGGATGCCGACACTCCATATTCGAGCACCATATTCCATCCGATGAACCACGCGGCGAGTTCGCCGAGTGTCGCGTACGCATAGGAATACGAACTTCCGGACATCGGAATCAATGTCGCGAATTCGGCGTAGCACAGAGCGGTGAAACTGCAGCAGATCGCGGCGATGGCGAACGACAGAACGATCGCTGGACCTGCGTGTTCTGCAGCGGCCTGACCGGTGATCACGAAGATTCCGCCGCCGATCACGGCGCCGATACCGAGCGCCGTCAGTCCCCACGGACCGAGCGTGCGTTTTAGCTTGGGACCTGCGTGGTCGTCGGCGTCGGAGAAGTCGGTTTTCTTGGCGAGCAGTCGTGCGAGCATGATCGATCCGGATAAGCGAAAACGCGACCGGCGCCGAAGCGCCGGTCGAGATCAGAAGAAACGAGGCGTCATTTCAGACGGCGGTTTCATTGGCGAGATGGCTGCGCTTGTATCCGTACAGTCCGTAAAGAATCAGTCCGAAGGCCGCCCATACGACGAAGACGATTTTCGCCGTCATGCTCAGATTGACGAAGAGCAGCAGGCAGCCGAGGACGGCGAGCGGACAGACCACCCACGCCATCGGCGTGCGGAAAGGACGCACGCGATTCGGTTGTTGCTTGCGCAGAATCAGCACGCCGATCGATACCATCGCAAAGGCGAGCAACGTTCCGGAGTTCGATGTATCGGCCAGTTTGCCGACCGGGAACAGCGCCGAGCAGAACGCGACGACGACACCGGTGATCATCGTGATCACATGCGGCGTGTGAAATCGCGGATGCACTCGCGACAGGACATCAGGCAACAAACCATCGCGCGACATCGTGAAGAAGATACGCGTCTGCCCGAACATCATCATAAGAATGACCGAAGGCAAGGCGAGAATGGCGGCGATGCCGATCCAGTTACCGAGCGTCGGGAAGCCGAGCACGCGCAGAACGTGCGCGAGCGGTTCTTTGCTGCACACCAGCTCCTGCGAGCCGATACACGCCTTGGCCATGGCATCGCTGCCCGGATCGAGCGGCATGCCGGTGATTGCATCCATGATCGGTTGCGCGCCGACCGAACCGGCCGCGCCGTAGCCGACGAGCAGATAGAAAATCGTGCAGACCGTGAGCGAACCGATCAGTCCTATCGGGATATTGCGATTCGGGTTTTTCGTTTCTTCCGCGGCCGTCGAAACCGCATCGAAGCCGACATAGGCGAAGAAAATCGAAGCCGCCGCGCCGAGCACACCGACGCCGCCGAGCGGACTGCCCCAGCCGCCCGGTAGGAACGGTTCGAAGTTCGCCGATTTCACGGCCGGCACCGCGATGAAGATAAACATCAGCAGCGCGGCGATCTTGATCGCGACGAGCACGGCATTGACGCGCGCGCTCTTCGATGTGCCGACCACGAGCAAGGTCGTCACCACGAATGCGATGAGAAACGCGAGCAGGTTGAATCCGCCGCCGGCGTAGAGTCCGGTTCGCAAATACTCCGGCAAGGCGAGTGCGCCGGGCGCGACCATGCCGAAGAAATCCGCATGCGCGAGCAGGCCGTTCATATAACCGGACCAGCCGACGCACACCACGGCTGCGCCGATGCCGTATTCCAGTCCGAGCGCCCAGCCGACGATCCAGGCGACGAGCTCACCGAGCACGCCGTAGGTGTAGGTGTAAGCCGAGCCCGACACGGGCACCATCGCGGCGAGTTCCGCGTAAGCCAGCGCGGCAAGTCCGCATACGATCGCCGAGATCACGAAGGCGAGCATCAAACCCGGTCCGGCTTTCTGGCCTGCTTCGGCCGTCAGCACGAAAATACCGGTGCCGATCACCGCGCCGATACCGAGCAGGGTCAGCTGGATCGGACCGAGCTGCCGTTTCAGCGACTTCTTCTCAGCCGTTTCCAGAATCTTGTCGAGCGACTTTACGCGCCAAAAAATCATTACGTGACTCTCCCCGGTTGCAGTTGTCGATCCCTCGAACGGAAGTTGCTGCGCAGCGTCATGTGTGGCGACGATGTAGCCTCGGTAACATACGCGACGCCCACGCGACGGGCAAGCTAGGCGCGTCCGCCGAATTCGCCGGTCACGGTGCTGACCAGGATTTTTTCACCGGTGGTGACGTATTCGGGAACCTGAATCTCGATGCCGGTATTGAGCTTCGCGGGCTTCGGACGCTTGGTGGCCGTCGCACCGTTCAATTCCGGCGCGGTCTCGACGACTTGCAGCGTCACGGTCGCCGGCAGTTGAAGGGCGACCGGGCTGTCGTCGATCAATTGCACATAACAGCCTTCGAGACCGTCGGTGATGAATCCCGCCGCGTCGCCGACCGTATCGCGGTCGAGCGTGTACTGCGTGTAATCCTCGACGTCCATGAAAACGAAGGTGTCGCCATCCGGGTAAGAATACGTGACGGCGCGCCGGGTCAATTCGGTTTCCTTGATCTCGTCGTCGGCACGCATCGACAGATCGAGTTTTTGCCCGCCCGGAACGCTGTACAGCGTGAAGCGGAAGGTCACGTTGCCGCCGCGAGCGGTCGGCGAACTGCGATCGACGTCGCGCACTTGCCAGACTCGTCCGTTGTGCTCGACGACGTTGCCGCGTTTCATATCGGATGCTTTCATGATGTTTTACCGTTCGCAAATTGCGGAAATGGTGCCGAGCGTCTGAAGAAATCGCTGGACGCGGTTTTCGCTGTCGTGCAGGGCCAGGTGAGCGCGATGCCGAGCAATGATGTTCCGAGCCGATGCCGCACGAATCACTTCGGCGCGAGCCGAATCGCACCGTCGACGCGGATCACGCTGCCGTTCATGTAGCGATTCTGCAAAACGAACGCGACGGTCTGCGCGAATTCTTCCGACGTGCCGAGCCGCGACGGAAACGGAACTTGTGCACAAAGGGATTCGTATACATTCGGCGGCATGCCGTCGAC
The DNA here is from genome assembly GCA_040002515.1 of Rudaea sp. Lineage (GTDB taxonomy): Bacteria > Pseudomonadota > Gammaproteobacteria > Xanthomonadales > Rhodanobacteraceae > Rudaea. The sequence goes on from JBDUEI010000033.1 coordinate 3,802, forward strand.
CATCGGTGTGTGGAAAACGCCCGGCGCGATCGTCATCACGCGCACGCCGATGCGGGCGAATTCGCGCGCCATGGGGAGCGTCATGCCGATCACGCCACCTTTCGACGCGGAGTAGGCGGCCTGGCCGATCTGGCCTTCATATGCGGCGATGGACGCGGTGTTGATGATGACGCCTCGCTCGTTGTCGTCGCCCGGCGTGTTGCTCTGCATGAGGTTCGCCGCAGCCTTGGCGACATTGAAACTGCCGATCAAATTGACCATCACCGTGGTCTGGAAATTCTTGAGCGGCATCGGACCTTCTTTTCCGAGCACGCGACCGGCGCCGAGAATGCCCGCGCAACTGATCGCCGTATTGAGGCCGCCCAATTTTTCGGCCGCCTGTTTCAGCGTGTCGGCAACGCCGTCTTCGTGGGTGACATCGGTGCGGAAATACTGCGTCCCGCCACCCAGTTCGGCTGGGGCTACCGCACCTTTCTCATCGTTGATATCCAGCAGCGCGACTTTTGCGCCGTTCGCAACGAGATATTTGGCGACCGCGAAACCCAGCCCGGAAACGCCGCCGGTGATGACTGCCTTGACCTGATCGAGTTGCATGCGCGCTCCGCGTGGCGAGGGCGCGCATTGTAATTCGCGTGACGGTTGTTTGTCGCGAGGGCGGCAACAGCTCTTTTTCCGATTTACGTGAGAAATCCCAAATCCGCCGTCGGAAAGTTGTGCACGAACGGAAAAATCGTATCGATATCGCAGCTATTCACGCCCAGCCATTTCGCCAACGTCGCAGAATATTGATCGACGGAAACGGACGGAACCATCTGTCCGCGCGCAAGGCAATCCTGGCCGTTCAATGTCTGATTCGGAAACACGCTGCCGCTGGCGCATGGCGCGCCGTAGATCGTCTGACCTTTTACCGCGCCGCCGACGGCGAGCTGGATGCCGCCCCACGCGTGATCGGTGCCGTCGCCGTTCGAATTCAATGTACGCGCGAATTCGCTCAGCGTGAATGTGGTCACGGCTTTGTCCTGACCGAGGAATTTCGTCGCGTTGTAGAACGAATTCATCGCCTGCGAAATCGTCGAGAACAAATACGGCTGGCCGGTACCGTCGTCGAGCTGGCCGTCGTGCGTGTCGAAACTGCCGAAGCCGAGGTAGAAAATCTGCCGCTTGGCGCCGAGCGCGCTTTGCACGGAAATGATCTTGGCGATTTCCTGCAGTGCATCGGCGACGGGATTGGAACCGGGAGCCGGGAAATAACTCGATACGTCCGTCGCGCCGTCGAGCGCGGTGCTCAGCGCGTTATACCAATCGATCGAATTGTGCATGGTGTTCGCGTACGTGCGCGAGAGCGGATCGGCATACGTCTGATTGAGCAGATCCATCAATGCGCTCATGCGTGACGTGCCGGCCTGACCGCTGTAATTCTGCAATTGCGCAGGCCCATTCGGCGTGACGGTATACGGTTGAATGGTCTGGCCGGCCTGGAAACGATTTTGTCCGCCGAGCGACAACGACATCGGAATTTTCATTCCGGGATTTAGCACGCTCAGCCGATCGGCGACGAGCCCGCCCCAGCCAACGATACCGTTCTGCGTCGGCTGTCCGTATTGCCATTGTCCTTGCTGATCCGAGTGTGAAAAGAGTTGCGGAGGCAACGGATAACTGCCGCTGTTGTACTGCATCTTGTTGGTCGGCTGAATCAGCGTGCCGGTATTGGCGACGAACGCGAGATTGCCCGCGTTGAACAAGGCCGCGAGTTCCGGCGCGCTCGGATGAATGCCGTAGCTCTGGCCACCGACCAGCGGAATTTTTTCAGTGATGGAGACCAGATCGGCTTTCTCGATGCCGACGCCACCGTCGGCCTGATGGCCGCGCGACTGTATATACGTGTTGTAGCGCGAACTGTCGCTGGGAATGAGTAGGTTGTAAGAATCGTTTCCGCCGAGCAGGAAGATGCACACCAGCGCTTTGTAATCGGAGACTGGCGAGTAACCGGAACAGGTCGAAGCGAGCGCGGCGTTCATCATGCCCAGTTGCGTGAACAGGGCGGCGCTGCTCGAACAGGCCAGCGTCGAACCGATCGTGTTGCGGAGAAAATCGCGACGTTTCATGGCAGCCTCACTTCTGAATCGAAAATTCGGGAGATGCGAGCAACACCTGAAGTGCGCTCGTGACGCGTTTGGCCGGATCGGTCGAAACGGCCTGCACCATATTGATGAGCGTGCTGCGCATGGGCGCGCTCATGCTGCCGTACATGAGATCGTGATTGAGCTGATCGACCAGATCGGCCGGCGTGCCGGCGAGCGCGACGAGGGGAGAAATGTCGATCGTGACCGCCCCGCCGGTGCCCGACGCGCCGAGATAGAGATTGGCGCGCGTGGTCAGATCGTTCGCGACGGACACCACGCTGCTCTCGCCCGAGATTTGGAACTCCGGACCGTACAGCGTCGCATCGGCCATTTCTCCGGGCGGCAAATAATCCGGCAGATAGAAATTGAATACCGATGGCGAATCGAGCGGTGCCTGCCCGTATTTTTGAGACGGATTCGGAATCACATAAATTCCACTCGTCGATGCAGCCGAGTAGTAACGCCACAGCGCGGTGAGTTTGAGCAACGGCTCGCGCAACTTTCCGAACACGTATTGGCTACTTCCGGTCGTGCCGCTCGTCGCTTCGGTGTCGGTAAGAATCGCGGCGATCACTGCGCCCAAGTCACCGTACACGCCGTGACCGTTGTCGTTGAACACATTTACGACGCGCTGAATGTATTGCGGCGACGGATTGCTCGACGTGAAACGCTGGATCAACTGCCGCGAAATGAACGGCGCGGTGTTGTGATGATTGGCCAGGATGTTGACGAGCTGTTTGATATCACCGTGCGAGTTCGGATCGATCTGGTCGCAATTCGGCACTGGGTTGTCGATCAGGATCGCGTCGATGACGGTCTTGGTGCCTTCGTCGTGATGGTTTTCGTAACACGACATCGGCATCCATTGCGCCGGTGAATAATTGACGCCGTCGGAAATGTAGCCGCGCCAGCCGTTCGGAAAAACGGTGTTGTAGCTGAGGCCGGTGAACACGCGCGCGTTGGCCGTGATGACGGTCGGATCGTACGTGGGAACCGTGTTGCCGCCGATCAGCAGCGGCGAGAAATCCTGATTGCGTTCGATCAATCCGATGCTGAACAATTGCATCAATTCGCGCGCGAAGTTTTCGTCCGGCGATAAACCGGATCCTTGCGGGAACTGACCTTCGTTCTTCATGTAGGTCAGCATTTTTCCCATCGCCGGGCTGTAAGTGACATCGATCAGGAGCGTGTTGATGGTGCCGCGATGGTAGATATCGGCGTCGTCGTAATAACCGAACGCATCGCGCGCGAGCACGTCGTAGAATTCCGACAGCGCGATCGGATCGCGTCCGAGTTTGTTGCCCTGATCCGATGCCACCATGATCTGGCTCAACGCCCAGGCCGCGCGCTGGCGCAACTGATCCGGCGCCGTGATCGCGGCGGCGAACCAGCGTTCGACGCGATCTTTCTGTCCGGGATTCTGAACCTGCGCGTCGAGCGCTTCGACGTACGGACGTTCGAGCGTCGTCGGCATCGAGAGCTGTTGCTGAATCCACTGATTCACGCCGACGGCGCGCAGGTGCGCGATCTCCGCCGGCGTCGGCCCGAACGTGGCCATCGTGAGGAAACGCGCGGCGGCGGCATCGCTCGGCGGCGAATCGGTAACGCGCTCGAAACCGCCGTCGAACACCAGATCGTAGGCGAACGCGGGCAGGCTGAATGCGGCGAGTAAAACGATTCCGCCGAAACGGCGGAGACAACGAATGAACATGGCGAACCTCCCAAACCTGTCGGGCAACGCACCGAAAACGATGCGCATCGGCATTCTGCAAAACTGCAGTGTTGGGCGGGCCGGCCTTTCCTAATCTGCTCGGGTCATCAAGAACGCGCAGCGACGCGGTGCGTTGACAACGTGGCGAAGCGAATCAGAGTTCGCGCATATAAAACCGGTCGCAACTGAAGTGACCGGTGTCGCCGAGTGCGGCTGGGATGCGCGTGAACGCGTGACGCTGGTACAGACGCTGCGCGGCGTCCATGCCGGTGAGCGTTTCGAGATAGCACTTCTCGAAACCGAGTTTGCGCGCGGTATCCAGACAGTGCGCGAGCAATGCGTCGCCGGCTCCAAGTCCGCGCAACGAAGGCAAAAAATACATTTTGCGTAATTCGCAAATTGTGGAATCGGCGCCGGCCAACGGCGCGATGCCGCCGCCGCCGCAGACGGTTCCGTCGAGCTCGATGACGAAATACGCGCAGCGCGGCAACGTATACGCGCCGTGCATGTCGTCGACTTCCGCATCATGGATCGCGAAACCGGGTCCGCACGCGCCGAATTCTGGCATCACCGAACGGATGATCGCAGCGACGGTCGCGTTGTCTGCGCGCGTGATCGGTCGAATCGTGAACATCATAGCGGCCTGCGAAAATCGAGATCGTAGCGCGAGCCGTGCACGAGGACATGCACGCGAAGATTGGTGATGCTGATCGGTCCGCTCGGATCAGCGTCGGCGACATTCGAATGTCCGACATCGGCCGGATCGATGACCGTGATGCCGCCGTGCCCGACCACATCCATCACGTTGTCCGGCCCGATCAGTGCGGCCGTGTCCGAATCGATACCGATGCCGAGCGCGAATGGGTTGAGCGCGAGCGCGCCGAGCAATCGCCCGAGACGATCGGCGCTCGCACCGCCCTGATCGATCACGATGCGGTTGGATAATCCGAGGCCGGGCGCGAGCGTCACGTTGCCCATGCGCGGCGTCGGACCGTGCGCGCCGCCGGCGAGCATGTGCTCGGCGAGAATCGGCGCCGCAGGGCCGACTCCGCCCACCGCCATGCCTTCGGCATTGCGCCGACGCAGCAGACGCGCCAGCGGCGTACCGCCGAGAACGGTCGACAATCGCAACGGCTGATCTGCGCACAGCAAAACCAGATCGGCGCGTTCCACGGCTGCCGTGACCGATGGCTGATCGCAATCGGCTCGCTTGTTCAGTGCGACGCGATGAATGTGATGCGCGCCGTTGCCAATCAAACGACTTTCGACATCGTCGATGGTCGGATCGTCCGGCGGTGTCGCGGCGATCATCACGACATTCGCCTGATCGCCGAGCAATCCCATCAGTCGTTTGAAAATGCCCGTTTCGCCCGCGCTGCGAATCGTCGTTCCGACGGCGACGAGATACCCACGCGATTGATCCGGTGCCAGACGTGCGGGCATGCGTTTCCCCTAAGCGGCTTTGCCGACTTTACTGCCATTTTCACGCGCCAGTTGCGCGCTGAGCCAGCGGCCGGCGGCGACGAGTTTCTCGAGATCGATACCGGTCGCGATGCCCATGCCGTGCAACATGTAGACGACGTCTTCCGTCGCGACGTTGCCGCTGGCGCCTTTCGCGTACGGACATCCGCCGGTGCCGGACACCGATGAATCGATCACCGAAACACCGAGTTCAAGACACGCCAGAATATTCGCCAGCGCCTGTCCGCGCGTATCGTGAAAATGGACGGCGAGGGCGTCGATCGGCACCGCTTCGGCGACCGCCGCGAGCATTGCTTTGGCTTTCGATGGCGTGCCGATGCCGATCGTATCGCCGAGCGAAATTTCGTAGCAGCCCAAATCGTGCAGGCGTTTGGCCACGCGCACGACATCGGCGACCGGCACGTCGCCTTGATAGGGACAGCCGAGTACGGTCGAGACATAACCGCGCACGGCGACGCCGTCATCTTTCGCGCGTTGCATGATCGGCGTGAAACGTTCGATCGATTCGTCGATCGACGCATTGATATTCTTGCGATTGAACGCTTCGCTCGCCGCCGTGAATACCGCGATCTCTTTCACATCCACCGCGCGCGCACGTTCGTAACCCTGCAAATTCGGAACGAGAACGGGATAGCGCACTCCCGGAACTTTTCGGATAGCCGTATAGACGTCCGTCGCGTCGGCGAGTTGCGGTACCCATTTTGGACTGACGAAACTGGTCGCCTCGATCGTCTTCAATCCGGTATCCGACAACCGGTCGATCAATTCGATTTTGGTTGCCGTTGGCACGATCGCTTTTTCATTCTGCAGCCCATCGCGCGGCCCGACTTCCACGATACGCACCGAGGCAGGCATCCCACTCATGGTTTCTTGGCGTGCTGCGACTGGATCACGGTCTGTTCGTACTCGGCGGGTGTTTGCTTGATGCGATACAAAATCGGCTTAGGCTTGGACGCAAATATGGCGTCGTGCCGCGACATTTCCAACATCTGTTTGCGATCGCCACGCACGAAGACATGCAACTCGTTCGCCGTCTTGCTTACCGTGCCTGGTAATTTCTCGTCGACGACGAGTTTGGCCACCGCCGCGTCGTCGACTGAGAATACTTCGATGCGATCGCCGCGCGCGCGATATTTCGCGAAGAAAAACGACTTCGCCGGCACCGGATCGATGCCGTACGGCGCCTTCACCTCGACGATGCCCTTCAATCCGACGTCGGAAATGACCAGGTAGTCGTTGCCGTCGTCGTGAACGTAATTCACCGGAATATGAATCTGTTTGAACGGGCCGCCTTTTTCGGGTTGATCGAGCGCGGTGAACCGGCATTCTTCGTCGATCCACAACGCGGCGGGTTCGTCGGAGTTGGGTTTTTCGATGCTCCACAAACCTTTCCAGTGCGTGTCGCAGGTTTCGATGTTGTCGCCGAGCGGCGACTCGAAGCGGGTTTCGACGCAGCCGTTCAATAGGACGATCAGAGTGAGCGCTGAAAATATCGCCGAACTTCTTCCAGTCGTCATTCCGGCGAAGGCCGGAATCCAGCGACTCTTCTTTTCGGTCGATGAGGAAAAAGCAAAGTCGCTGGATTCCGGCCTTCGCCGGAATGACGTGAGTAAAGTTGAAAAGATCGTTTTCATTGAATGTCCGCCGTGAATCGAACCAAAACCGCATCCGCCTCGACGAAATCTCCGACCGCCGCCGAGACGGCTTCGATGGTTCCGGCGTGCGGCGCCTTTAGCGCAATTTCCATCTTCATTGCTTCCATCACGAGCAACTCTTGTCCCGTCTCGACATGGTCACCGGCTTTGGTCTTGACGACGACGATGCGACCCGGCATCGGCGCCGTCACGCGGTTATCGTTGGCCTGCGACGACTTCGCGAATTCGAATGCGCCCATTCGTTGCAACACGGTGCGTCGCGAACCGTCGTGAAGCCAGACGCGATCGCGATGCACGTCGATTCGATAGCGTCTACTGGTGCCATCGAACGCGGCCGTAAATACGCCATCGCCGAGACGCGCATTGGAAACGGCGCAAACGCGGTCATCCACTGCCAGTTCGTAGTTGCCGCTGTTGCCTTTTGCGGTGACATCGATACGAGCATCCGATTGCGAAAATCTGATCATCCGTTTGCCGGCATGCGCAACACGCCACGCGTCCGAGATCGACCACGGTGAATGCGGATCATCGGCATTCGGCGCGATCGCCGCTTCTTCGTCCACGAGCACCGCGGCGGCGGCTGCGAATAAGGTGGTCGCATCTGTTTCATTGGCGGCTGGCAAAAATTCGTCGAGATGCCGATCGAGATAACCCGTATCGATGCGGCCTTCGACTACCGCGGGATGGCGAACGAGACGCTCCAGAAATTCGATGTTCGACTTCAACCCGACGATATCGCACTGCGCGAGCGCCTCGCGCATGCGCTGCAACGCGTCGGTGCGCGTGCGATCCCACACGATCAATTTCGCGATCATCGGATCGTAGAAAATCGTTACCGTATCGCCCTCGACGACGCCGGCATCGATGCGCACGTGTTGGCTCGCGGCGGGCAATCGCAGACGTCGCAATATTCCGGAGTCCGGAAGAAATCCGGTTTGAGGATCTTCGGCATAGAGACGCAACTCGATCGCGTGACCGTCGGCCGGCAAAGATTTGTTGCGGATGATCGATCCGGGCAACGTATCGCCCGCGGCGACGCGTAATTGCAATTCGACGAGGTCGAGATGCAAGGTCATTTCCGTGACCGGATGCTCGACCTGCAGACGCGTGTTGATCTCCATGAAAAAGAAATCGCCGTTCGGCGCGACGATGAATTCCACGGTCCCGGCATTCACGTAGTCGAGCGCGCGGCCGGCCGCGATCGCCGCATCGCCCATCTTGGCGCGCAGCTCCGGCGTGACAAACGGCGAGGGCGTCTCTTCGAGCACTTTCTGATAGCGCCGCTGCGCGGAACATTCGCGCTCGTTCAGATGCACGATGTTGCCGTGCGTGTCGCCGAAAATCTGGAACTCGATATGACGCGGCGTTTCCACATAGCGCTCGAGCAGAACGCGATCGCGCCCGAACGCATTTTTTGCTTCGCGCTGGCAGGATTCGAGTGATGCGAGGAATTCTTCAGCCTTGCGCACGATGCGCATGCCTTTGCCGCCGCCGCCGTGCGCGGCTTTGATCATGAGCGGAAATCCGATACGTTGCGCTTCGCGCGCGAGCAGCGCCGGCTCCTGATTTTCGCCGGTGTAGCCGGGCACCACCGGAACGCCGTGCGACGCCATCAATTCCTTCGCACCGGCTTTCGATCCCATCTTTTTCATCGAATCCGCCGAGGGGCCGATGAACGCGATTCCCGCACGTTCGACCGCTTCGACGAACTCCGCATTTTCCGACAGGAAACCGTAGCCGGGATGAATCGCCTGCGCGCCGGACTTTTTCGCCACGTCGAGGATCGCGTCGCCGCGCAGATACGAGTCGACCGGTCGTCGTCCGCCGATCGGCCATGCTTCGTCGGCGAGGCGTACGTGTTGCGCGGTCGCGTCGGCTTCGGAATACACCGCGATCGTATGGATGCCTAAACGTCTACACGTCCGGATGACGCGACAGGCGATTTCGCCGCGGTTGGCGATGAGCACGCGCGAAAACATCAGCGACCTCGCCCGCAAGGGAGGGCGTTGCACGGGCAGAAAATTTGTGCGGTGAAAATGCGCGGCACCATCAGCCGAGATCTTTTTCGGGTTGATGACAAACCGCTTCCAGGTTGATCCCGTTGGGATCGATCACGAAAGCGCCGTAATAGTCCTGATGATAGTGCGGCCGCAAACCGGGCGCTCCGTTGTCTTTCGCACCCAGGCCGATCGCGTGCTTGTAGAACTCGCGCACCGATGCGCGGGTTGGCGCGTTCAGCGCCACATGCATGCTGATTTTCGCCGCATCGCGATCGTCGCTGATCCAGAAATACGGCTTTCCGGCTTTGCCGAACCCGGCATGCGCGCCGCCGCCGCTCTGTTCCGGCGTCAATTCCATCATCAACACGATACCGAGCGGCATCAGCACGCGCTGATAAAAATGTTTGCTGTGCTCGAAATCTTTAACCGGAAAACCGATATGGTCCAACACGTCAATCTCCTTGTCTGATGAACCCGATCAGGTCCAGCTGGCTTTGCGCTTGTCGAGAAATGCGCCGAGTCCTTCCTGGCCTTCCGCCGATACGCGCAGCCTGGCGATCAATGCGGCATTTTCCACATCGATACTTTGTGCGGCGTGCAGTGCGGAGCCGGACATGCGCATCGCGAGTTTCTTGGCCTCGGACTGTGCAACGGGTCCGCCGGCGGCGAGTTGATCGAGCGCGGTCTGCAGGTGCGCATCGAGTTGCGCATCCGGAACCGTTTTGTGCACGAGGCCGATACGCAGCGCTTCGGCTGCGTCGATGATTTCGCCGGTGACGAACAATCGGCGCGCCGCGCGTGCGCCGATGGCCGCGATCACGTAGGGCGAGATAACGGCAGGCACCAATCCGAGTTTCACTTCGGTCAATCCGAATTTCGCCGACTCGCCAGCGATCGCGACATCGCAGCACGCAATCAAACCGACGCCGCCGCCGTACGCCGCGCCGTTGACGCGCGCCACCGTGGGTTTCGACAGGAAATTGAGCGTGCGCATCAGTGTGGCGAGGCGTTCCGAATCGACTCGATTGTCGGCCTCCGACGCCGCAGCCATGCCGCGCATCCAGTTCAGATCGGCGCCGGCGGAAAACGATTTGCCGTTGCCGGTGAGGACGACCGCGCGGATCGCGTCGTCGACGTCGCAGGTTTGCAGCGTTTCGGTCAGTTCGCGGATCAAGTCGTGATCGAACGCGTTGTGAATGTCCGGTCGATTGAGAGCGATGCGAGCGACGCGGCGGTCGATGGCGATGTCGAGAAATTTCGGCATGAGTCGATGCGAGATTCGGAATCCGCCGATGATAGCGGTTTGCGGGGAGGGCGCGAACGGCACCGATACGGCAGACTCAGCAATCAACGCGAGTTCCCTTGCGTATAGGAATGAGAACCATTATCATTCCGGCTATCGG
>JBDUEI010000034.1:0-10603 GCA_040002515.1 Rudaea sp.
AAAAGCAATTCGGCGGCGAAAGCCTCGAACTGGCCGAGGGGCTTTGCGTCGGCGGACGGATCCGGCTCGCCAGCTCCGATGTCGCAGGCGCGCTCGCTGCGGCCGAGCGTGCGCTGGCCGTGATGGAACGTCTGGATGTCACGGCGACATCCGAGGAAACCGCGTGCCGGAGTTTGCGCGCCGAGGCCTTGCTCGGACTCTCGCGCAACATCGACGCACGCGCCGAGGTCGAACGCGCACTGCAGCGTGTGCGCCTCACGAACCCCGGCGCTCACGTGAAACTCGCTCGGCTTCTCATGCTGCGCGCCCGCAGCGAGCGCGGCATTGGCGATGACCGCGCCGCCGCGACAACGCTCGAAGAAGCCCGAGCGCTGCGTGTCGATCCGGAGTTGCTGGCTGCAGAGGATCGGGCCGCATTGGGCTTGTCGGCGCGACCATGATTCACATCGCGTCGCCGCGGAGCTCGATGTCGATGTGACGTTCGCGAGCGGTGGCCTTACGCGCATCGCGACCGACAACCGCAACGAATGCCCGTCCGCCGATCGAATCTTCGACCACCGAGCCTTCTCCGCAATCTTGATCTCGCGATGGCTGTCCTCGGCAACTTTCGGCGTTTCTTGGGAACGAAGCCGCTCCATCGAGCGGCGCGTTTCTCAGGAGACCCATCATGAAAACGTTGCGCCGCTCGTTGTCGCTACATCCGCTCGCAGCGAGTCTCGCGCTCGTATTGGGCATGTCGGATATCCATGCAGCGGTCGTTGTGCAGAACTGCAAGGATTCGGGTGCCGGAAGCCTGCGCCAGGCCGTTATCGACAATACCTCGGGTCCGATCGATCTCACGCAGCTCGCTTGTAGCCGCATCACGCTGACCAGCGGCGCGATCAACGTGCAACGCGCGCAACTCATCAAAGGCCCGGGTGCCGCGTTGCTCGAGATCGACGGCGCTCACCTCGATCGCGTTTTCAGCCAGACCTCGACGCAACCGCTCGCGCTTTACGGAATGACCATCCAGAACGGCTACGCCACGTCGTTCGGCGCCGGCTGCATCTATTCGGCAGGCACGCTGCAACTCAAGGACAGCGTAGTCAGGAACTGCCACGTTTCGAATGCGGGCAGCGGCACCGTCAAGGGTGGTGGCGTGCACGTGCTCGGCGATCTCACCGCGATAAACAGTTCGATTCGCGACAATGAAGCCTATTCTTCGCTCGGCAATGCGTTCGGTGGCGGCGCGGTCGTCGCGGGCGCGGCGGTTCTGGATCACAGCACGATCAGCGGCAACGTCGTGTCGAATGGCGGCAGCATCGCGGCGGCCGGCGGTATCGATGTCGCCGGCGTGCTGACGATGATGTATTCGACCATCTCGGACAACAGCGCATCGGGCTTGCCCACCTCGCCGGGATCGATCGGTGGTGCGCGCGCGTTCGGCGGCGCGACCATCACGCAATCGACGATCTCCGGCAACAGTTCCGGCGGCACGACCGGTGGTCTGCGTCTTTACGCATTGACCGCGCCGAACACGATCATCGACAGCACGATCTCCGGCAATTCGTCTCGCGGCGTCGGCGGTATCTATGCGAGCGGCAGCACGTCGATCATGAACTCGACGATCGCGTTCAACGTCGAAACCGGATCGCAAAGCGGCGGCGGCCTGCGCGTCGCCAACTCGTCCACCAATTTGCAGAGCACGATCGTCGCGGCCAACATGAGTGGGGGTGGCGTCGCGCAGAACATCGGATTCGGCGTCTCGAGTTCTGTCGCCTTCGCGAACAGTTTGATTGGTCCGTCGCCGCCGATCGTACCGGCCGGCACCGTGGTCGATCCGAAGCTGTTTCCGCTCCACGATAACGGCGGTCCGACCAAGACCCACGCGCTGCGACCCGGCAGCCCCGCCGTCAACGCCGGCAATGTCGTCAGCGGATACACGACCGACCAACGCGGTGCGGGTTTCCCGCGCAAAGTCGGAGCCGTCGCAGACATCGGCGCGTACGAAGGCGTCGATACAGATTCTATCTTCTTCAATGAATTCGACTGATGCAGATCCCGAATCCAATGCCGTGGCAGTCGGGTCCAATTAACGGCGTTACCCGGTCTGCCAGCAAGGCCTCCTTGGACCGTGATCATGTATCTTCGACACGATGACGTTCCATCCGCTTCGTTCGACTTTTGGGGATCGATTACATGAGAAGCATTTTTTTCAATCACGCGCTTGCCGCAGCCGTCGTGCTGTTCGCAAGTCCGGCCGCTGTCGTTGGGGCGACGGCGCCGCAGAATCTCGGTTACGGCCTCGACAAGCTTGTCGAGAGCCACCAGATCGTGAAGCAACATCCGGAGCGCGCCGCGTTCGGCGGCTTTGCCACGGAAGAAGCTCAAACCTATGCAAGCCAGGCGATCGCCGAAGCGGATAGCGGACGCCTGACCGTCGACATTCTGCCGAGCGGCAGAATGAATTTCGACACGATGCAGAAGCAGCTTTTGGCGGATGTTCCGTCGCTGACTATTCTCGCCGTCGACGCTAACTATCGAAGCACCGGCATCGTCGAAGCGTACGTCGATATCGACGACGTCACGACGCTGGCCAAGCTCAGCGGCGTGCGCTCCGTGTTTCTCGCGTTGCGTCCGGACAACGATGCCAGCGCGTCGACGAATCCGACACCCAGTGTCGTTCCGGGTCAGGTGCTGAACGCGTTGGGATCGGCGTTCGATCAGGGCGTGACGCAACATCGCGTCGATCGCATCAACCAGTTTTACAACCCGAGTGCGGCGGTGAACTACGACGGCGCAGGTATATCGGTGGCGGTGATTTCCGACAGTTTCGCGACGCGACCCGGCAGTCCGAGCGCAGTGGCGGACGTTCTCAGCTTCGACTTGCCAGGTGCGCCCACCAATCCCCTCAACACCACGCAGGTCTTCGTGCTTCGCGATCTGGGGACGGCCGGCACGGATGAGGGACGCGGCATGGCGCAGATCGTCTACAAGATGGCACCACGTGCTCGTATCGGGTTCGCCAGCGGCTCGCTGGGCGAAGTTCAGTTCGCCAACGACATACGAACATTGGCCAGCGGAGCCACACAAGGGTCGACGACGTTCAAAGCCGACGTGATCGCCGACGACTTGAGCTATTCCGGTGAGCCTTTCTACGGCGAAACGATCATCGGCAATGCGATCGACGACGCCACCGCGCTCGGCGTGAGCTATTTCTCGTCAGCGGGAAACAACGTCGGCACCAACGCCTACGAATCGGCTCTGCGCATCGTTCCCGACGCGAGCGGCGGCGGTTTCGTGATGACCGCAGCCGCGGGCAACACCGCGCTCGCGGGAACGAACATCGATCTGACCGGCGTTTCGTACTCGCTGTACGCGGGCGGATTCCACAACTTCAATCCGGCATCGGGTCAGCTCGACGTGGCACAACTCGTCAACATGCCGAGCGGAACAACCGCGAACACCGAAATGCAGTGGGACGATCCGTACGATCAGCGACCAATCCAGCCGGCCGTGCCGCCGGTTTTCACCGCGAGTGGAACGATCGGGACGGTCGGCGGATCGGTTACCTACAGCAGCGCAAGCTCGCCCGCACTGCCGGTATTGACGGAGGGTACGCGTTACGTGATCCAGGAAACCGCGACGGCCGGCGGTCTCAACGGCAAAGTCACCGTACTCGATGCGGCGAACAACGTGTTGCTGACACAGAACGGACTCGTCGATGAAAACGTCATTTTCGTTGCGCCGACGACCGGCAATTATCAGATCAAGATCGAAGGCGTTTCCAACAGTACGGGAAGTTTCGGTCTGACGGTTTCGGTTCCGTTCTACGCCAACAGCGGATCGATCGGCGGCTTGGTTCATACCGTCCCGTTCAACGAGGCCAGTTCGCCGCCGTTGCCGCATTTCGTCGCCGGCACGCCCTATATCATCCAAGAGACCGCGGTCAGCGGCGATTTCGACGGCATCGTGACGATCAGGGATTCGCTCAACAATATCGTCGTAAGCCAGGACACGGGCACCGATGAAACGCTGACGTTCTACGCGCCGACCTCGGGCCAATACCAGATCGAGATCACGGCGTTCAGCAGCACGACCGGCGATTTCCATGTAATCGTCACGCAAGCCTCAGGTAGCGCGGGCGTCACTACCGATCTGAACCTGCTCGCTTTCACGACCACAGGCGCGTACATCTCCACGCGCTCGCTCACGACGAATAATATTACGAACAACCGGCCCGTCGAACTCGGCAACGTGCGCCCGACCTCGGGCACGCAGATGCAGTTCGTCATCGCGCGCGGGAACATTCCGACCGCTCCACAATTGCCGACGCGCGTGCGCTGGTCGACGCGCGGCAACGGCGCCAGCGGCATCGGTCCGGCGGAATATTTCACCTACAACACGGTGACGACGAAAGGTCACGCGACTGCGAAGGGGTGCAATGGCACCGCGGCGTACAGCGTATTCCGCGCCAACTTGCCCGAAAGTTACACTTCGCCTGGACCGGCGACGATCCTGTTCGACAAGAACGCCAACCGCTTGGCGACGCCGGACGTTCGCCGAGTTCCGGTCGTAGCAGCCGCCGACGTGGGGAACACGTCGTCATTCGGTACTGACTCTCTTTCGGATTTCGACAATTCCCCGAACTTTGCCGGTACCAGCGCGGCCGCGCCGCACGCCGCGGCGATTGCGGCACTGGTTTTACAGTCTCGTGGCGGACCGGGCAGCGTCACGCCCGCGCAGATGCGCACGATCCTGACGTCGAATGTATTCCCGCACGATCTGGATCCGTCATTCGCATCGGGCTTGGCCGGTACGACGGACGGGGCAACGGTGGCGCTGTCGATCCTCTCCGACAACGACAGCAATGTGCAGACCGGTCTGAACGATCCGAACTCGATCACCGTTTCGTATACGGGGCCGGGTTCGCTGCAAAGCCTGACGTTCAATCCACAAGGCACGGCGGCTAACGGCGGTAACACCAGTGGCGGCCGGAACGGCGTGACCGGCAGCTCACCGCTTGTATATTTCGACGTTGCGACGCCGGGTACCATTTTCCGGCCGAGCCAAAAACCCTTCACGCTCGGCACATTGACGGGGCTGCTCCCGGCAGATATCGGGACGGCGACGTTCACGAACTCGGCACCTTCGCCGGCTTCTGGCACCGACGTTTGGACAATGGGCCTGACCTTCCCGACCGGCAATTTCGGTAACGGCAAAGTATTGCGCTTCACGGTCGGGCGCGGCGTGGCGAGCTCGTCGAGTAGCTCGGCGACGACGTCGCCGGTCGCGGATTTGTTCGGCGGCGGCGTGTTGATCCCGAGCGGATTGACGATTGCCGAAGGCATGACGTTCAGCGGCACGACGACGGCGGGTGGCACGTTTAGCGGCCGCATCAAGAACGCCATCGGCTACGGCTATACGGTGGTCGACGGCTGGGGCTTTATCGATGCCGCTGCTGCAACCGGCGTGGGCACGACGATCCTCGTCAGCAGCGGTGCAGCCAATCCGGTCACCGGCCTCGTCGGCGCACCGGTGTTGTTGACGGTCACCGTGACGCCGGGCGCAAGCCCGACGAGCGCGGGTTTGTATGTTGCGGCGAACTTGGAAGGGATCGGCGGCAGCGCGCAGCAGATGTTGTTCGACGACGGTACCAACGGCGACGCGGTTGCCGGCGATCACGTCTTCTCGTTCGCAACGACGGTGGCGGCTTCGGCAACGGTCGGGAGCAAGTCCATGCCGGCGGTAGTGAGCGACTTGCAGGGACGCGGCGGCAACACCTTGATCAACGTCACGGTGTCGTCGCCCGTGACGACCGGACCAACGGGCGCAGGTCTTGCGATGCCGAATTCCGTCAACGAGGGGTCGACAACGGTGCTGAGCATCACCGTGACGCCGGGCAGCAATCCGGTCAGCAACAGCCTCGCAGTGACCGCCAACTTGACAGCCATTGGCGGCGGCGCATCGCAAACGTTTTACGACGACGGTTCGCACGGCGATCAAATTGCCGGTGACGGCATCTTCACGTTCACGGCAGCGGTGAGCCTGCATGCATCGCCGGGATCGATCACCTTGACGGCCACAATTACTGATGGACAATCGCGCTCAGCGCCGGCTTCGATCGGTTTGAACGTCACGGACTTCATCTTCCGAAGCGCTTTCGGAGATTAGTCTTTAGCATGACGTGATCGTAAGGTGCGGGTGAAATCCCGCACCTTATGCCACACGCACGGCTCGGTCTTTTTTCGATGAGCCCGAACGTGTCAGCCGAGATATCCCTCCGCATTCGGCGGTGCCATTTCCGCGTCGAACAATTCAACTGAAGATTTTCCTTCTGCATTAATGGCCGTTGGAGACGTTTCCTTTTGCGCCGTTCTATACGATCATCTCGACCTGATTCGATTCGTCCACGTCAATCAAGACATCCCGGCCAGCTTGCGAAACGATTGATGTGAGTGCGATGCAATTTCAGCTTTTGGGCACGGACGGCGCGGCGCGGCGCGGTCGCATCACGTTGCCGCGCGGAACGATCGAAACGCCGGCGTTCATGCCCGTGGGTACCTACGGTTCGGTCAAGGCGATGACGCCGCAATCGCTGCGCGACATCGGCGCGGAGATCATTCTCGGCAACACGTTTCATCTGTGGCTGCGGCCCGGGCTCGATGTCATTGGCGAATTCGGTGGCCTGCATCGCTTCATCGGATGGGACAAACCGATCCTTACCGATTCCGGCGGTTTCCAGGTGTTCTCGCTGGCCGAGCGCCGCAAGATCAGCGAGGAGGGCGTGCGCTTCGCCTCGCCGGTCGACGGTTCGATGGTTTTTCTTTCGCCGGAAGAATCGATGCGGATTCAACGCACGCTGGATTCCGACATCGCGATGATCTTCGACGAATGCACGCCCGCTTTTATCGACGGTGTTGCGGCGACGGAAACGCAGGTTCACGATTCGATGCAATTGAGTTTGCGCTGGGCCGAACGATCGCGTCGCGCGTTCGACGATCTGAACAATCCCAACGCGTTGTTCGGCATCGTGCAGGGTGGAACATTTCCACATTTGCGCAAAGTATCCGCCGATGGATTGCTCAAGATCGGTTTCGACGGCTACGCCGTCGGCGGTCTGGCGGTCGGCGAATCCGAGCACGAACGCAATCGCACGCTCGATGAAACCGTGCCTTTGTTGCCGTCGGATCGGCCGCGCTATCTGATGGGCGTCGGCCGGCCGATCGACATCGTCGAAGCCGTATCGCGCGGCATCGACATGTTCGATTGCGTGATGCCGACGCGCAACGCGCGCAATGCGCACATTTTCACCCGGCATGGCGTGCTGCGCATCCGCAATGCGAAATACGAACGCGACGTGCGCCCGCTGGACGAAGCGTGCGCGTGTTACACCTGTCGATCCGGATTCAGCCGCGCGTATCTGCGGCATCTCGACAAATGTGGCGAAATGCTCGGGCCGATGCTCGCCACGATCCACAACCTTTTCTACTATCAGCAACTAATGGGCGAGCTGCGCGGCGCGATCGCCGAACGGCGTCTGACGGACTTCGTTGCGGCTTTCAAGGCCGCGCAGATCGGCTCGGAAGAATCGCCCGCCGCAGAGTGAGGCGCCGGCTCGCCGCGACGCCAGGGTGCATGGTTGGCGCCCGCATGGCATAATTCAGCGCCTTTTTTGGGCGAAAAAACGGCCGTTCCGGCCGCTACGCCCGCATCCTTATGGTGGAGCAAGCATGGATTTTCTGATTTCTAGTGCCTACGCGCAGGCGGCCGAGGCCGCGCCGGGAGCGCAGCAAGGTTTGGGCGGATTGCTCGGTTCGCCGATCATCTTCATCGTCATCATGGCCGGCATGATGTTCTTCATGTTCCGCTCGCAATCCAAGCGGCAGAAGGAACTTCGCGCCATGATCGCGGCTCTGTCCAAGGGCGACGAAGTGGTGACTTCCGGCGGCATGGCAGGGCGCATCGAGGATGTCGGGGAAACCTTCATCACCCTTGAAATCGCGCCGGATGTCCGAATCAAGTTGCAGAAGGCATCGATTTCGATGGTTCTGCCCAAGGGATCGCTCAAGTCTGCTTGAGTGCGGCCGTTCCGGTTGCCGTCGCTGCGGTCGCCTTACGTTAACGAAAGACGCCGTCATGTCGACGGCGCATGAGTGATTCTGATGAACGATTTCTCCAAATGGAAATACATTCTCGTCGCCGTCGTGCTGTTGCTCGGCTTCGTCTACGCGTTGCCGATCCTGTATCCGCCGCAAGTCGCCGTGCAGATTTCGGCCAATCGCGGCGCGACGGTCGATGATGCGCTGAAAGAAAAAGTCCTCGGCATCCTGCAGACCAAGAAGATCGCGTTCACCGATGTCGAGCGCAACAACGATCGTCTGCTGGCACGCTTCCCCAACACCGACGTGCAGTTGACCGCGTCCGATGCGTTGCGCACCGAATTGGGCGATCAGTATTCGGTGGCGCTCAATCTCGCCTCGACGGTTCCTGGATGGCTGCGTGCCATCGGCGCCAACCGCATGCCGCTTGGTCTCGATCTGCAAGGCGGCGTGCACTTTCTGATGGAAGTCGATTCGAAATCCGCGCTCGCGAAAACGCAGCAGCGTTATGTCGACGATATTCGTGCCGCGCTGCGCACGGCGAAAATCCGTTACGAATCCGTCAACCCCGGCCCGCAAGGTATCGTCTCCGTGCTGCGCTCGGATGAAGACCGCAAGCAAGCCGGCAACGTCATCGCCAAAGAAGTGAATCAGCCGGAAAAACTCGGCGATCAACCGCCGCTGGAATTGAGCGATGGCAGCGAGTCCAACGGCACATTCCCGCTGATCGCGAAGATTCGCGATGCGACGTTGCAGGCGCAAGCCAAACAGATCGTCAGCAGCAACTTGACGACGTTACGCAATCGCGTCAATCAACTCGGCGTCACCGAGCCGTTGATTCAGCAGCAAGGCGCCAACCGCATCGTCGTCGAATTGCCGGGCGTGCAGGATACGGCCGAGGCCAAGAAGATTCTCGGCGCGTTCGCCACGCTCGAATATCACGCGACCGACGAAAGCGTAAGCCCGTACGAAGCGGAGAAAACCAACAACATTCCGCCGGATTCGCGCCTGTATCACATGAACACGAACGGCCCGGACGGAAAACCCATCCCGGTTTTGCTGAAGAAGAAAATCATCGCGTCCGGGGATGAACTCGTCGATGCATCGGCCAGCACGGATTCACAGAACGGCACGCCGGCCGTATCGGTGCGATTGAATGCGGTCGGCGGCAAGAAAATGCTCGACTTCACCAGTCAGAACGTCGGCAAGCGCATGGGCGTTCTGTTCATCGAGCGTACGCCCGAAGTAAAAATGGTCGATGGCAAAGAAGTGCACACGGCTAAAGTCACCGAAGAAGTGATCAACAACGCAGTGATTCAAGGCGTGTTTTCGAACCGCTTCAATACCACCGGCCTGGAAAGCATGAAAACCGCGACGGAGTTGTCGTTGCTGTTGCGCGCCGGTTCGCTCGCCGCGCCCGCCGACATCGTCGAAGAACGCGTCATCGGTCCGAGTCTCGGTCAGGACAACATCAATAAAGGTGTTCGCGCCGTCATCCTCGGCCTCATTTCTGTCTTGCTCGCCGCCGCGATTTATTATCACGTGTTTGGATTGATCGCCGATCTCGCGCTGATCCTCAACCTGATTCTGCTGATGGCGGTGCTGTCGCTATTCCAGGCCACGCTGACCATGCCCGGCATTGCCGGTATCGTGCTGACGCTCGGCATGGCCATCGACGCCAACGTGCTCATCTGCGAACGAATACGGGAAGAACTGCGAAACGGTTCGACGCCGCTGGCATCGATACGCGCCGGCTACGAAAAAGCCTGGGCGACGATTCTCGATGCGAACGTCACGCATTTGCTCGCCGCATTCGGTCTGTTCGCCTTCGGCTCCGGCCCGATCAAAGGATTCGCCGTGACATTGGCGATCGGTATCCTCACCTCGATGTTTACGTCCGTGACGGTGACGCATGCGGTGGTGAATCTGGTTTACAGCGGCCGCAAACTGAAAGGTCTTGCAGTCGGTGGCGGTTACGCGCGGGGAGTGAACTGACGTGGAAGTTTTCAATCCGAACAGCAACATCGACTTCCTGCGCCTGCGCAAGATCAGCATCACGATTTCCGTGCTCCTCGTCATCATCGCGATCGGCGCGATTTTCGGCCGCGGCCTGAACTACGGTCTGGATTTCACGGGCGGCGTACTCGTCGAAGTGCAATACGATCAGCCCGTCGATGTCGCCGAAGTGCGCGCCGCATTGACCGAGGCCAACTATCCCAACGCGCTCGTGCAGAGCGTCGGCGGTGTGCGCGAAGTATCCGTGCGCATCCAGCCCAGCGCCGACGACGCCGGCGCACTGAAGAAAAGCGATGTGGTCGCCGCCGAAGTCATGAAAGCGCTGACGTCGAAACGTGCCGATGCAAAGATGACGCGTCCGCCGGATTTCGTCGGTCCGCAAGTCGGTGAGGAATTGAAGAGCGACGGCATCATCGCCGTGCTGTTCGTGATCATCGGCATCATGATTTATATCGGCATCCGGTTCGAATGGCGTTTCGCGGTCGCCGCGATCGCCAGTGAAATTC
>JBDUEI010000035.1:0-12445 GCA_040002515.1 Rudaea sp.
ACAGCGTGTTGTTGACCGACATGATCGTCGAGTGCGCGCAATCGGCCGCCGCGATTTCCATCATCGCCAGCGCGTACGCAATCGCGTCCATGCCCGCGCCGCCGTATTCGGCCGGCACCTCGATGCCCATCAGCCCGAGCTGGCCCATTTCCTTGATGTTCTCGAGCGGGAACTCGCCGGATTTATCGAAATCCGCGGCGACAGGCGCGATGCGCTTCTGCGCGAAATCTCGCGCGATGGCCTGAATCTGGAGTTGCTCTTCGGTAAAGCCGAAATCCATGGAAGCTCCTGAATATGCGTCGGTCTTTTTCTCTGCTCGTCATTCCGGCGAAAGCCGGAATCCAGTGACTTTTGGTCTTCCTCGCCGGAATGACGGAATGACGGAATGATTGATGTGCCTATTCTACCGCGCCAACGTTCCAGGCGGCGGCAACGCCGAAAAGTCGCACGCATTGCCATGCAATTTTTGATCGAGCATCCACGGCAACAACGCCGGCGTCGCATACGCCTGATGCCAGATCACGTGCATCTGGTCGGGATATTCCGTGTACCTCGGATGTCCGCCCAACCGGCGTAGCTCGCGTACCACTGCGCGCGAACCGAGCATCGCGCCGCCGTAGCCGGTTTCGACATCGGTGTCGTTATCTTCGGCGCCGTGGAAAACCCATTGCGGCACGCCGACGGTCGGCGACAAACCTTGCAGTTCGGTCATGCCCGACATCGGCACCGCCGCGGCGAAACAGTGCGGCCACGCTTTCAGCGTGTCCCAGATGCCGGTCGCGCCGTCGGAAATTCCGGTGAGATAAATGCGGCGCGGATCGATGTGCGGAAATTGGCGCAACACATCGGCAATCGTCGCGACGACGCGCGCGGGCGGCCAATACGCGTCCGTGGTTTCGGGCGCCACGTACACCATCGGAATGTGATTGCGGATCGCGATATCGACAAGCTCGAGCGATCCGTTACCGTAACCTCCGAGTTGCGATTCGTTGTCGGTTCCATCCTGCCAGTCGCCATGCAGGAAAACGATGAGCGGAAGCGTTTCGTCGCTGTCACGACCGGGCGTGACGATCGCACGATACGGCACATGCGACGGATCGGACGTCCAGAATTTGCCGAGCGCATCGAGTTCCACCGCACACGCGGGAGCGACGCTCGACGCCAGCCAACAAAAAAGCAACCGCTTGAACAAAACTTCGCCTCCGGATCGCAGGTTCGACCGCATCGATAGCACCGAGTTCTCGCCGCGAGCCAACGTCGAATCGTTGACCCTCCAGCGCCACCAGCGTAACATTTATCTCTTAATCAAGATGGAAGGATGAAACGTTGGATCTGGCGTCGACCTCGGCCTTGTTGCGGCTGCTTTCCGATCCCACCCGCGTGCGCCTGCTCGCGCTGCTGGAACGGGAAGAATTGACCGTCGCCGAACTGTCCACCGTACTTCATCTGGCGCAACCGCGCGTGTCCACACACTTGGCCAAACTCAAGGATGCCGACCTGGTGCGTGATCGACGCGCCGGCGTTTCGGCCTACTATCGCAGCAATACCGAACTCGATGCGAAATCCGCTGCGCTGCTCGCCGCGTTGCGCGCACATGTCGACGATTCTCTCATTGCGGATGATCTGCGCCGCCTGCCCACGATCCTCGCCAAGCGCGCGCACGCGCAAGGCTGGGCCGATAGCGTGGCCGGCGACATGGAACGGCACTATTCACCCGGCCGCACCTGGGAAGCGTTCGCGCGCGCGCTGACCGGCCTGCTCGCGTGCGGCGACGTTCTGGATATCGCCTCCGGCGACGGCGCGCTGGCCGAATTGCTCGCACCGCACGCCGAATCGATCTTGTGCCTGGATGCCAGCGAACGGGTCGTCGCCGCTGCGAAATCACGCCTCAAAGCGCACAAGAATGTCGAGGTGCGCTTGGGCGACATGCACGCACTCGATGTCGGCACGCGCCGATTCGACCTGGTTTTGCTGATGCATGCCCTCACTTACAGCGAGCATCCGGCGAAAGCCGTCGCCGAAGCGGCGCGCACGTTGAAACCGGGCGGACGCCTGCTCGCCACGACACTCGCTCAGCACGCGCATCGCGCAGCGGTCGATCCGTTCGATCATCGCAATCTCGGATTCACGGTCGAAAATCTTCGCGAGTTCGCACAGAAGGCCGGCCTGAAAGTCATCAGTTGCGAACCGATCACGCGCGAGCGGCGTCAGCCGCATTTCGAAGTTTTGAGTTTGTTGGCGAGGAAACCGACCCGATGAAAACGCTGCCGTATCTCAACCCCAAGCGAACGCAATTGCTGCTCGATGCCATCGAGAACCGCATTCTCGTCATCGACGGCGCGATGGGCACGATGCTTCAGAGTTATCTGCTCGACGAATCCGGTTATCGCGGCGAACGTTTCGCGAACGGCTGCGACGCCACGCACACGCACGGCACGAGTTGCGATCTGAAAGGAAATAATGATCTGCTGACGTTGACCCGACCGGACATCATTAAGGCCGTGCACACCGCGTATCTCGATGCCGGCGCGGACATGGTCGAGACCAACACGTTCAATGCGACGTGGATCAGCCAGGCCGACTATCATCTCGAACACATCGTCTACGAATTGAATCGCGACGGTGCGAAGCTCGCGCGCGAAAGCTGCGACGCGGTCGAAGCGAAAGATCCATCCAAACCGCGTTTCGTCATCGGCGTGCTCGGTCCGACCAGCCGCACCGCATCGATTTCTCCCGACGTGAACAATCCGGGTTTCCGCAACACGAGCTTCGAAGAACTCGCCGGCGCATACGCGGACGCGACGCGCGGCCTGCTCGATGGCGGCGCCGATGTCGTAATGGTCGAAACGATCTTCGATACGTTGAATGCGAAAGCCGCGTTGTTCGCGATCAACGATGAATTCAAGCGTCGCGGCGCGCGCGTGCCGATCATGATTTCGGGAACGATCACGGATATGTCGGGCCGCACCTTGTCGGGACAAACCGCCGAAGCGTTCTATTACTCGATGCGTCATGCGCAACCGCTTTCGATCGGTTTGAATTGCGCGCTCGGCGCAACGGAATTGCGGGCGTATGTCGACGCGCTCGCGCAAATCGCCGAGTGCTACGTCAGCGCGCATCCGAATGCCGGTTTGCCGAACGCGTTCGGTGAATACGACGAAACGCCGGAACAGATGGCGGCGACAATCGGCGAATTCGCGACGAGTGGGTTGGTCAATTTCGTCGGCGGATGTTGCGGCACGACGCCTGCGCATATCCGAGCGATCGCCGATGCGGTGCGCGGTGTTGCGCCGCGGAAGTTGCCGCAACGTTCGGACGTTGCGGCATGACCCACGCTCTCGTCAGAAAATTATGACGCAAACACCTCGCTACACTCGCCTCTCCGGTCTCGAACCGCTGGTCATCACGCCGGAGCTGCTCTTCGTCAACATCGGCGAACGCACCAACGTGACCGGCTCGGCGCAGTTCAAAAAGCTGATCAAGGACGATCGTTACGACGAAGCCGTCGAGGTTGCACGTCAACAAGTCGCCAACGGCGCGCAAATCCTCGACGTGAATATGGACGAGGGTTTGATCGATTCCGAAATGGCGATGGCGAAATATTTGAGCCTGATCGCAGCCGAACCCGACATCGCGCGCGTTCCGGTGATGGTCGATTCGTCGAAATGGACCGTGATCGAATCCGGGCTGCGCTGTTTGCAAGGCAAGGGCGTGGTCAATTCCATCTCGATGAAAGAAGGCGAAGACATTTTCCTGGAACAGGCGCGCAAAGTGCTCGCGTACGGCGCGGCGGTCGTGGTCATGGCGTTCGACGAACAAGGCCAGGCCGATACCAAAGCGCGCAAAGTGGAAATTTGTACACGCGCGTATAAATTGCTGACCGAAGAAATCGGTTTTCCGCCGGAAGACATCATTTTCGATCCGAATATTTTCGCGATCGCCACCGGTATCGACGAGCATAATAATTACGCCGTCGATTTCATCGAGGCTACGCGCGAAATCCGCGCAACGCTCCCCTACTGCCACATCTCCGGCGGCGTTTCGAACGTCTCGTTCTCGTTCCGCGGCAACGAATTGGTGCGGCAGGCGATCCACAGCGTGTTTCTTTATCACGCCATCAAGGCCGGCATGGACATGGGCATCGTCAACGCCGGTGCATTGCCGATTTACGACGATCTCGATCCGGAATTGCGCGAGCGCGTCGAAGACGTCGTGCTCAATCGCCGCGACGACGGCACCGAACGTTTGCTCGAAATCGCCGAACGCTATAAGGGCAAGAAAGGCGACGCGATCGTCGAAAATCATGCGTGGCGCGAACTTCCCGTGCGCGCGCGTCTTTCGCACGCGCTCGTGCACGGTGTGGATCAATACGTCGAGGCCGATACCGAAGAAGCTCGCGCGCTGTCGACGCGTCCGCTCGATGTGATCGAAGGTCCGTTAATGGACGGCATGAACGTCGTCGGCGATCTGTTCGGCGCGGGCAAAATGTTCCTGCCGCAGGTCGTGAAATCGGCGCGCGTGATGAAGAAAGCCGTCGCCTACCTGATTCCGTTCATCGAAGAAGAAAAATTGCGAACAGGTGAAGTGCACAAATCCAACGGCAAGATCGTGCTCGCGACCGTCAAGGGCGATGTGCACGACATCGGCAAGAACATCGTCGGCGTCGTGCTCCGGTGCAACAATTTCGACGTCGTCGACCTCGGCGTCATGGTGCCGGCGCAGAAAATCCTGGAATGCGCGAAGGCCGAAAAAGCCGACATGATCGGCTTGTCGGGTTTGATCACACCGTCGCTCGAAGAGATGAGCCACTTCGCGCGCGAAATGCAGCGACAGCATTTCGAGGTGCCATTATTGATCGGCGGCGCGACGACATCGCGCGCTCACACCGCGCTCAAGATCGAGCCGCATTACACATCACCGACGGTGTGGGTGAAAGATGCGTCGCGTGCGGTCGGCGTCGCGCAATCGCTGATCTCGAAAGATCTGGTCGATGCGTTCATGCTGAAGATTCGCGCCGAATACGCCGATATCCGCGAACGCCACAAGGATCGCGGACCATCAAAACGGCTTGTATCGATCGCGCACGCACGCGCCCAGGCGTTCGATGGCGATTGGACCAACTACACGCCGCCCACACCAGCCAAACCCGGCATCACCGCGTTCGACGATTATCCGCTGGACGATCTCGTCGGGCTGATCGACTGGACGCCCTTCTTCAACACGTGGGAATTGTCGGGGCACTATCCGCAGATTCTCGACGACGCCATCGTCGGCAAACAGGCGCGCGAACTGCTCGCCGATGCGCAGGCGATGTTGTCGCGCATCGTCGCGGAAAAGTGGCTGACGGCGAAGGGTGTGATCGGTTTGTGGCCCGCCGCGAGCGTCGGCGACGACGTCGTGCTCGATGTGGACGGCCGCACGGCCGTCATGCATTGTCTGCGTCAGCAAGCCGACAAACCGCCCGGCCGTCCCGACTTCTGCCTGGCCGATTTCATCGCGCCGCGGGACAGCGGAAAACAGGACTGGATCGGCGGTTTCGCCGTCACCGCCGGCATCGGCATCGAACATCGGCTGGCGGAATTCGAGCGCGATCACGACGATTATTCGTCGATACTGCTCAAAGCCCTGGCCGATCGGCTCGCCGAAGCGTTCGCCGAGCGCATGCATCAACGCGTTCGCCGGGAATTCTGGGGTTACGCGCCGGATGAAACGCTGAGCAACGAAGAGCTCATTACCGAAAAATACCGCGGCATACGACCTGCCCCCGGTTATCCCGCGTGCCCTGACCACACCGAAAAAGAAACGTTATTCGCGCTGCTCGATGCGACAAAACACACGAGCATCGAACTGACCGAAAGTTTCGCGATGTATCCGGCCGCTGCCGTATCGGGATGGTATTTCAGCCATCCGCAGAGTCAGTATTTCGTGGTCGGTCGCGTGACCAAAGAGCAAGTCGAAGATTACGCGAAGCGGAAAAACTGGACGCTGCAGGAAACCGAACGCTGGCTTGCGCCGAATCTGGATTACGATCCGGAATAGCCATCGAATGCCGTTCCGTTCGAGGCCTATGCGCGTTCGCCGATCAGGTTTCCTCGGCACTCCCGGCTTCGATCACTTCCGGCTTGTGCGTCCGCAAATGCGTGTATAGGTTGTACACGGACACGAACGCCGGAAACAGATTCGACATCACGCCGACCGAATCGTTTTTTCCCATCGTGAAGTAAATCAGCAGAAGCACACTGCCGGTGATCGACAGCCACCAGAACGACATCGGCATCACCACGCGCTTCATTTTTTTCGTCGCGTAAAGCTGCACGAACCAGCGCGCGGTGAACAGAAAAACGCCGATATAACCGATCAGTTTCCACGGCGTCACGCCGATGTGATGAATATGAAAAAGTACCTCGTTCATACGCTCCAACCCCATCGGCCACGCGGCGGTAGGCGCATTCTAACAAGGTGGACGTCCGCGCCGATTTAGGTTGCTATCATGTAGCCATCGACCGACCGAAAAACCATGCCGCAACCGAACCCCGCCGTTGCCCCGATCGACTTCCTCGTACTGGCCGAACAGCGCCCGTACCTGATGCGGATCGCACGCATCGAACTTCGCGAGGAAGCCGCGGCCGAAGATATGGTTTCCGATGTGCTGACCCAGGCATTCGAGCGCCGCGAACAGTTTCGCGGCGGCAGTTCTTTGCGCACATGGCTGGTGTCGATCCTCAAACATCGCATCATCGATCTGCTGCGCAAACAGTGGCGCGAGCAGCCGCTGGAAATCGAGTCGGACGACGACGGTCAGACCATCGAGCGGGTCTTCGACGGACCCGGCCATTACATCGAGATGCCGACCGCCATCAACGATCCGGCCGAACTATCGCAACAGGACGATTTTCTCAGCGCAGTTCAAGCTTGCGTGGACCGGCTGCCCAAACGGATCGGTCAAGTCTTTGTCTTGCGCGAGGTGTTCGGATCGGACACGAAGGAGTTGTGTAAGGAATTGGGCCTCACCGCGTCCAATGTCTGGGTTCAACTCTATCGAGCGCGGATGATGCTCAGAATGTGTCTCGAACGCGGCGGCTTCGGCCGGCCGGTGGCGGAAGCCACGTGATTCGCATTTCCTGCCAGCACGCGTCGCGTTTGCTGTCGCAACGCGAAGACGAACCGCTTTCGTTCGGAAAACGGCTGCGTCTTCGTTTGCACCTGTTGATCTGCGATGCGTGCACGAACGTGTCGCATCAATTCGCTGCATTGCGCAAGGCCATGCAGCGTTTCGGGCGCGGCGATTAGCCGATTATTTTTTTGGCGCTTTCTTGTCGGCGCGAAGATCGTGCCCGATATCTTCGAGCAGGCTGCTGATGTCTTCGGCGTGTTCTTCTTCCTGCGCCAACACTTCCTCGATGACGCGGCGTGACGTCGGATCTTTGTCGCCGAGGTATTGCGCGATCTCGCGATAACTATCGATCGCGATGCGTTCGGCGATCAGGTTTTCCTTGAGCATATCGATGATGTCGTCACCTTCCGTGTAATCGGAATGGCTGCGCGTGAGCAATCCTTCGGGATTTAGATTCGGTTTGCCGCCCAGCTGCACGATGCGTTTGGCGATCTTGTCGGCGTGTTCCTGTTCCTCGTTGGCGTGTTCGAGAAATTCGGCAGCGACACTCTTCGAATGAATACCGTTCGCCGTGTAGTAATGGCGACGATAGCGAAGCACGCACACGATTTCAGTCGCCAGCGCTTCGTTCAACAGCTCAATGACTTTATCGCGATCAGCCGAATACCCTTCGGTTACTGCACCATCTTCGATGTGCTTGCGCGCGCGTTCGCGAATGGTTTTGATGTCGGTTAGAAAAGGTTGATCGGCCACAGTTTGTCTCCTTCCGGTTGGATGAACGGCTCGGTAGATCGTCAATTTATCACGAGAGGCGATGCGGCCGTCGAAACTACTTGCCCAGCCAATTATGAATCGAACTCGGCACTTCGCGCTGCGCACGTCCGGACACATAGATGCCTATATGGCCGCCCTTGAACGCCAGTTCGGTGTAGTCGTCGGTGCCGATCACGTTTTTCAGCGGGCGCGATGCCGACGGCGGAACGAGATGATCCTGCTCGGCAAAAATGTTGAGGACAGGCATCGTGATCTTCTTCAGATCGACTTCCTTGTCACCGATCATCAGCCCGCCTTCGATCAGCTTGTTGCCCTGATAGAAATCCTTGATGAACTGGCGGAACGCTTCGCCAGCTTGATCGGGACTATCGAAAATCCATTTTTCCATGCGCAGGAAATTCTCAAGTTCGGCTTTGTCGTCGAGAATGTCGACGAGGCCGATATATTTTTGCTGAAATAGGCGCATCGGTTTAAGCGTGAGATAGCACCAATTCATCATGTCGGCCGGGACATTCCCGAGCGTGTCGATAAAAAGATCGACATCCATGCCGCGCGTCCAGTGCGAGAGCATGTTGTCCTTGGTGTGGAAATCGACAGGCGTGACCATCGTAATCAGATGTTGGACGCGCTCGGGATAAATCGACGCGAAGCACAAGCTGAAAGCGCCGCCCTGACAAATGCCAAGCAAATTGATCTTGTCGACTTTGTGGCGTTTGGCCACGACATCGACGCACCGCTTGATATAGCCATTGATGTAATCGTCGAGCGTGAGATAGCGATCGGACTGATCCGGATAACCCCAGTCGATGATGTAGACATCTTCGCCTAGCGCCAGCAGATGCTTCACCAACGAACGATCGTCCTGCAAATCGACCATATACGGACGATTGACGAGCGCGTACACGATCAGCAGCGGCGTTTTCGACGTCGGCTTGTTCTGCCCTTTGAAACGATACAGGACGAGTTTGTCTTCGCGATAAATTTCTTCGCGTTCGGTCGCGCCATATTCGACATCATCGAGCGTGCGCAGCGTTTTCAATCCGGCCAGAAGTTTCTGGTTGAACTTCGTCGCTTCTTCCATGGCGCGACGGGGATCGATACGGATCGGATCCATAGTCAACCCCTCCTCGTTTTGGTGCGACGTTTACGCTCGACGATTTTCGACGACTTCACAGCAACGCTGGCGCGCGCGGCGGCGGATTTTCGTTTCGCCGTTTTCTTCGCGACGGAGCGACGCATGGCGTTGATGGCGTCGTTGAAAGACAGCGGCGCGTGTATCGACGCCGACGGAATTTTTGCTTTTTCAGCCGACGATCGATGGTGGCGATCTTTGGATTTCGGAACAGATTTTTTTTTGGTCGGCGCGACAACCTGTTCGACGCGATGCGATGGACGCGCGACACGCGCGGCAGCGGCCGCAGTGACCACACGTGGCCGCGGCGACGCCCGCTTGACCCGTACCGTTGCAGTTTTGCGCACCGTCATCGCACGCTTCAATTCGCGGACCTCCTCGCGCAACTCATCGATTTCCTTCGACGCATCGGCGGAACGACCGTTGCGAAGTTCGCGCCGCAATTCGTGCAGTTTTTTGTGCACGCCGTTGAGTTCGGATCGGGTCGGCATTCCCAGATCGCTGCCCATCTTTTCGACTTGCTGTTGAATGTGCTGACGCACCCGCATCTGCGAATTGACGACGTCGCCGTATACTTTTCTGAATTCGTCGGAGAGCGCGATTTCCGCGTACGCTTCTTCGGCCGCGTCGATCCAGAGATCGTACAGCGCACGCATCGAATCGATCTGACGACCCGGCTCCTCGTGCTGACCGATCTTGCTCTCGAAGATCTCGAAACTGCGCTGACTGGATTTGAGCATCAACCCGTTGTATTTGCCGATAGCATCCTGGAATTCCACCAGCGCCAACGCCATCTTTTGCGACTGTTCCTGATGCTCGCGCGCAAAGCCGAACGCCGGCGCGTGCAGCCACGACAAACCTTCCTGCTTCATCTGATTCAGAAACGGCGCGAAACTCTGCGAAAGATTGCCGAGATTCTGCAAATTCGGCCCTTTCATCTCGCCGAAAATCTTGGCGAACGGATTGTTCTGAAACGCCGCATCCATGCCTGGCATGTTGAAGCCGTTTCGCAATGCGTCGGACCAGTTCGGAACGGCAAATCCCTGAGGCATCTTGCCGGCGGCAGCCGACAACATCGATTGCATCACCGCGACGTAATTCTTCGCGCTGGACATCAGGCGCTCTGCCATATCGCTTTGTTTCGACGATCCGCCGAACATTTTCGACCACTGCTCGATGCCTTCTTGCCACGGCGTACTCGCCGGCGGCGGCTGTATCGAACCGCGCGTCGCGTCGGACCATGCATTCCAGTATTGGCTCTGTAGCTGCTGCCAATCGTTCATCCAGTCCTGGGGTGATTTGGTGCCGATCATTAGATTTCTCCAGCAGGGCTTGGATGCTAGCACGCGGGTTTTTGAGCGGCAAAAATCCGGTTTAGTGATTGTAAATAAACAAAAAGGCGGACTCTCGTCCGCCTTTCGTTGGTCAGCTTAATCGCACGATTTACGCCGCGCTTTCGTCTTCCGTCACGGCCTTCATCGACAGGCGGATACGGCCCTGTTTGTCGACTTCGAGCACTTTCACTTTGACGATATCGCCTTCCTTGAGCTTGTCGGAGACTTTCTCGACCCGCTCGTTGGAAATCTGCGAGACGTGCACGAGTCCGTCTTTGCCCGGAAGAATCGTGACGAAGGCGCCGAAATCCATCAGCTTGGCGACTTTGCCCTCGTAGATGCGGCCCGGTTCAACGTCGGACACAATCTGTTCGATGCGCGCTTTCGCCGCTTCGGCGGCTTCGCGATTGACGGATGCGATGACGATGGTGCCGTCGTCGCTGATGTCGATCGTGGCGCCGGTTTCTTCGGTGATGGCGCGGATCGTGGTGCCGCCCTTGCCGATGACTTCGCGGATTTTGTCCGGGTGAATCTTCATCGTCATCAGGCGCGGTGCGAATTCGCTCATCTCGGTGCGCGAGGCGGTGATGACCTTGTTCATTTCACCGAGGATGTGCAGACGTCCGCGTTTGGCTTGTTCCAACGCGATGCGCATGATTTCTTCGGTGATACCGTCGATCTTGATGTCCATCTGCAGCGCGCTGACGCCGTCAGCGGTGCCGGCGACTTTGAAATCCATGTCGCCCAGATGATCTTCATCGCCGAGGATGTCGGAGAGGATGACGAAGTTGTCGCCTTCCTTGACCAGACCCATCGCGATGCCGGCCACCGGTGATTTCAGCGGAATGCCCGCATCCATCATCGCGAGCGACGATCCGCAGACCGACGCCATCGACGAGGAACCGTTCGATTCGGTGATTTCCGAGACGACGCGAACGACGTACGGGAACGCTTCCATCGACGGCTTGACGGCTTGTACGCCGCGTTTGGCGAGACGGCCGTGGCCGATTTCGCGGCGCTTCGGCGCACCGAAACGACCGGCTTCGCCGACCGAGAACGGAGGAAAGTTGTAGTGGAACAGGAACGGATCTTTCGACTCGCCTTCCGGCGCATCGATAACCTGCGAGTCGCGCGCGGTACCGAGAGTAACGGTGACGAGCGCCTGCGTTTCGCCGCGCGTGAATAGCGCCGAGCCATGCGTGCGCGGCAATACGCCGACGCGAACGGTGATCGGACGCACGTCGTCGAGCTTGCGGCCGTCGATGCGCACTTTTGAGGCGAGCACGCTGTCGCGCAATGTGCGGTATTCGAGTTCGCCGAATTCCTTGGCCAGTTCGGCGGTCTGCCATTTTTCGCTTTCCGCGCGGCCGGCGAGGGATTGCATCACGTCCTGTTTGGTCGCGGAAATCGCATCGCGACGTTGCAATTTGTCGCGCACGGCGAACGCCTGCGTGAGGCGATCGGCAATACTTTCTTTCAACGCGCCGATCATCGAGGTGTTCTTGGCCGGCGCAGTCCATGTCGACGGTTTGGTGCCGACTTCGACGGTGAGTTCATTGATCGCATTGATCACTTTCAGCAATTCACGATGACCGAACATCACCGCGCCGAGCATCACGTCTTCGGACAAAAGCTTGGCTTCGGATTCGACCATCAGCACGGCATTCGAGGTGCCTGCGACGACGAGATCGAGATCGGATGTCTTCAATTCGGTATGCGTCGGGTTGAGCACATATTTGCCGCCCACGTAACCGACGCGAGCCGCGCCGATCGGGCCACTGAACGGGATGCTCGCCAGGCTCAACGCGGCGGACGCGCCGATCAGGGCAGCGATGTCACCATCGACTTCCGGATTCATCGACACGACCTGCGCGATGATCTGGACTTCGTTTTTGTATTCTTCCGGGAACAGCGGACGGACCGGACGATCGATGAGGCGCGAGGTCAGCGTCTCTTTCTCGGTCGGGCGGCCTTCGCGTTTGAAGAAGCCGCCGGGAATGCGTCCGGCGGAATAGAACTTTTCGACGTAGTCGACAGTGAGCGGGAAGAAATCCTGTCCTTCGCGCGCCTTGGAGGCGGCGACGACCGTCA
>JBDUEI010000036.1:0-19671 GCA_040002515.1 Rudaea sp.
GCAAATCGCAGAGCGAACTGACATTCGCACTACCCTTCCTTACGAAAACGTATGGCGGCGTGATCAGACTTGGGCAGTTTCCGCAGCGCTGTTTGCTGGCGGCGCTGCAGCTTTTTTCCGCAAGCATAGTTCCACCTCGCCCGCCCCTCTACATATCCAAACGAACGCCAAAAAAGCCGTCATCTTCGACTTCGTTATGCCAGCCGCCGACAACCAGGGCTGGCACTTTGAAATGGCAGACGAGCGGGATGTTTTGAACAAGATGATCAAAGAGCGGCGCCATCTCGGCGGGAATGTAGCCGACTTTTTTACCGTCTATTTCGACGCGAACGGCGTTGCGATCATGTGGATTTTCCGGCTCGCGGATGAGTGTAGCCTCGACGTGTTTGTGCCACCCGGACTTAGCATGTTTTCCGCCGCAAATATTGAGAAGTGCGTCCTGGCAGTGTGAACTACCGGCCACATGTACATTGAACTCCCCGCGTCCGTGGATATTGAAAAAGTCGCCGGGCTTTACGGGGGCCGTTGGCGCCGGGATCGGCGTTTGAATTCGATCGAGTATCGCCTTCGCATCGGTCTCGATGCGACTTCGCCGGCTTGCTGGTTCAACGCGAACGGCCCAAAGAATGACAACGATCGCGCCGACGAATACTAGGAAAATTTGCCAGTTGGACACTACTACGACTCCTCACGATCGCGCATCTCGGCCTTGTGCGCGGGGATTGACGCCGGCATGAGCCCTTGAAGCTGGTCGAATACGTGCTCGACAATTTTATCGCGGTGGGCATAGTCGCCAAGTTTGGACGGTGCGTGAATCCTCAGGGAATGCTAACGCATCAGGCTCAGCGCCGCTCAATTGACAATCTCCGATCCCAGGGACTTTGTTCGGTCGAGAAAGAGTTTCCTGTTCTGTATCTTGCACAGCGACACTATTTCGTCGAGTGATTTCATGCTGTATTTTATTTCCAGCTTCTTGACGACGCGTTCGGAATTCGTTTCGATGACCCAGTCGCCGATATAGTTGACGCCCTGAGCGGTAATTTGAAACCACAAACCGCTTCGCGAGATGGGATATTCAAGCGAATTTAGTCCGCTCGGCTCCACTCTTTCGAAGTAATAACGGCCCGGGGAAACCACCTGCCCATCCAGCCGTCTGCCATGATGGGCGCGCCGTTCGCGACGACGTAGTTTTTTGCATCGGGCGCAACACAAGGCGGCTCGGCAAAGGCCGACGAATAGTTATAGACAGATGAGATCAATACACCGATGCATTTAATAAACGCTTTCATGATTTTCCTGCGAGGATGTACGGCGCGCAAAACTACGTTTTCGTGTCGGATTCAGTCTAAACATTTATGCACCAATACATTGCCGCCGCCGACGCCGTCCGGCTGGCATTGAACGACGTTCGGCATGCGCCCACCTTGCGTGTCCGCCCGCTGGCATTGCATGCGAGTGGCAGCGCGATCGTAACTCTTTTGAATCGCCTCGGCGTGCGATTTGGCAACGGAAACCTGCTCGGGCTTGAGTGCCGATTCCACCTCAGTAACGAGCTTGCGATAGTCCGGCAATCCCGATTCGCTGGCCACGACCAGCCAACCATATCCTGTTCGCGCATCTGGGGATGTGCCTTGGCCTAGCACATACATCCGGCCGAGGATTTCCTGACTGGTCACGTCACCCGCGCAAGCGGCCCTGTGCACGGCGGGAAATGCGGCTGAATAGTCTTTGTGGTTGTAAGCCGTCTCGCCCTTGATGACGAGAGCACGAAAGTCGGCCGCTTTCATTCGGTCGAAGGCGGTGGTTTCCTGGGCCCGCGCGCTGGATGCGGCAAGCAGCACAATAAAAGTCATTGCCTTCATGGGAATTTTGCGAACCTGTCAGACGTCACGCGTGAAAATCGACGCGAACCTATTGTGTTCGAATCGAGGCACGATGCGTGCTGTAAGACCTGACAGTTGACGCGACGCGAACGGCGTGCGAAGTCGAAGCCTGTTCATGAGTTCCATCGTGAAAGCGCACAGAAAGGGTGCCGCGCTATCTGTCGATGATGAAGGCTGGCTTCAGCGGGCTCAGGCACCCCACGGTTGCTTGTCGAATCGTCGGCGACAAAAATGTCGCAATCCGGCGCTCTACTTCGTTCTATATACATCGACATCGCACCTCCCCATGAAAGTGCCGGCGCGCGAGCCTCTGCGAGAGGATCCCCCTCACGCGTCGGCACTTTCACCTTTACCTGTGCTTGATGTCGAAAAGGCACGTCATGGCACCGCCGTCAAACTGCGACGACTGCACGCCGTCACCCGCCGTCGCGGCCCTGCACGATCGGTTGGCCCTTGGCTTCCTTGTAAGCGTTCTCGACAATCGAATGCAGAAAAAAGGCGCGTAGAAGGAAGACGGCGAATTCGTCATCGCCCGCATACGTCCGCACGATGTCTTTCGTGTCGAGGCGTTTCTGCACGTCGGCGACAGAAACATCGCCGTTCGCCAACGTCGCGACACGATCGCGGATCTTGGTCAGCGTATCGACCAACGCGCGAACGTAGGCATGATCGGTTTGCACGTCGCCATGACCGGGAATGAGTGTGGCAAAGTCGAGCGCATCGATCTTTTTCAAGACCTCGATCCACGACGATGGATACGATGCGGATGCATACGGCAGCGGCCAAACCACGGTATCGCCGGTGATGACGATGCGCTGCCGCGGCAGCCATACGATGGCATCGCCGTCGGTATTCGCGTTTCCGAAAAACGATACCTCGACGGGCGCGCTCGCATCGTCGAGCGTCATCGATGTGCCGAACGTCACGTCGGCGGGATAGGCTTTCATGTTCTTGTACGCGTCGACCATCGCCGGTCCGGCATCGACAAGGTGTTGCCAGCCCTTGCGCATCGAATCGGAAAGGTCGGTGCGCGTGAGTTGTTCGCGCGCGTAATCGATCGTACCTTGATTGCCGGTGTCGTAGGTTTTGATGTAATCCATCGGCGCTCCGGTCATGTTGCGGCGCGTGGCCTGCGTCGACACGATGTGCAAGTCCGGCCACGCCTTGAGCAACGCGCCTGCGCCTAGATTATGGTCGCCGTGATAATGCGTATAAATCAGCCAGCGCACCGGTTTTGCGCTTATCGATCGGATCGCCGCGACGATGTTTTCGCCGGATCTCGGCGCGCCTCCGGCATCGACGATCACCAGCTGATCGTTCTGTTCGATGGCCACGACGTTGCCATCGAACGGCGCGTCGGCGCTGCTTTTCGATTTGTAGATCAGATGTACGCCGGGCCCGACCGCATCGACGTGCCGCGCGAAGGGATCCGGCGCGTTTTGCGCGACAGCGTTCGATGTGAATGCCAACAGCAACAGCGCGTGCGTCATGTTCATGGCGGCGTCTCCTATGCCGAAAGCTTAGTTGTGATGTGGCGCGCGGTCTTGAACAATATTGCCAACTTCGCGTCGGCCATTTTTCATGCGTGCCACCACGTATCCGGACGAAAGCAAGCGTGATGTCGCGCGCACCTGGCACTATCGCGGCGCGGAATTCTGCGTCGCGGATTATCTTCGGCATCGCTACGCCCTGCACTTCCACGAGCAATATTCGATCGGCCTGGTCTTGCGCGGCGCACTACAATTCCGACGCGGCGCCACGCAGCACACCGCGCGCTGCGGTGAGGTAAGTCTCATCAATCCCGGCGAAGCACACTCCGGCCACGCCGCCGGCGGCGACGGTTGGACGATTCGCAATGTGCTGATCGCGCCGGAGATCGTGACGGCGTGTCGCGAAGAAATCACGCACGGCGATGCGATCACGTTCGAATGCCCCGTCAATGCCGATCGGCGAATCTTCGACGCGCTGTTTCGATTGCATCGCACGACCGAACTGTCCGCGTGTGAAATCGCCAGGGAATCTGCGCTGATCGGCGCCGTGACGACGCTCGTCCGACTGTCAGCGCGAAAAAACGAAACCCGGAAACTCGGATCGCACCGCGCTGGAATCCGCCGCGCCTGCGATTTGATGCGCGATCGATTTGCCGCGCCGCTGACGCTCGACGAACTGGCCGACGCGTCGCACGTCAGCAAACATCATTTCCTGCGACTGTTCAATGCGGACATCGGCATGACGCCGCATGCGTACCTCGTGCAACTACGTTTGCGCGCAGCGGCCAGACTGATGAAGTCGGGCGTCTGCATTGCCGAAGCCGCGATAGCGTCGGGCTTTGCCGATCAAAGTCACTTCACGCGATCGTTCAAACGCACGTGGGGCGTGACGCCGCGTGCGTACGCGCGGGCGAGCATCTCGGCGTCAATTTTTCAGTAGATTCTTTTGCGATCCGAAAGGCGGTGCTCACATGAGTCACACGGGTTTTTCGTCGACGCCTGTCTGCTCATCGCAACGCAAACGCGCGCCGACGATTTCCGCGCCGAAGAAAAATACGACGGACGAATAATAGACCCACACCAGCAGCACGATGAACGCGCCCGCTGGACCGTACGATCCGCCGACATTGCTGTGCGCCAGATATTGTCCGATCAGAAACTTGCCGGCGGTGAACAGCGTGGCGGTGATGAAACCGCCTTCCATCGCGTGGCGCAACGCGATTCGACGCGCCGGAAGATAACGGAACAGAACCGCGAACATCAGCGTAAACACAGCCAGCGCAAAAAACTGATTGACCAGTTTCCAGATCAGATCGGCATTGCCGAAAATCCACGTCAACACCGCGCTCACGACGAGTGTCACGATCAGCATGAAGATGCCCGCCGCGAGCATGCCAACCGACAGCAAGCGCTGCTGAATCCATTGCCACGCGAAGGTGCTATGCGTTGGTTTGATACTCCAAAGAAAATTCAGCGACGACTGCAATTGCGCGAAAACCGCGCTGGCGCTGACGATCAGCACGATGATGCCGATGACACCGGCGATGGTCCCGGCGCCGGGATTCTGCTTGGCATGATCCACCACGATTTCCGCGGCGAGCCGAACGTCGTGTCCGCCGAACAACGCCAGTTCGCCTAGCAATTCTTTTTGTGCGTCGTGCCCGAGCGAGGCGGCCACCCACAAGCTCAACGCGATGGTCGGCGCGAACGACAACGTCATGTAGAACGCGAGCGCTGCGGACAATGTCAACGCATCGTGATCGAAAAACGCCTCTCCGGCATCCTTGATCGTTTTCCACACACTTCTGCGATCAACCACTCACCCCCTCCTCGGTTCAGGCCTACATGAAGCACGAGTCATACCGTTGTCGCAAGCCTGCCATTACGTTTAGCGAACATCCATTTTACCTGGCCAGTTGCAACATGCATTCGGCACCTGCGCCGATCATGCAATTTGCGCAGAGGTGCCGGGTACGTGGCGAGATGCCATCGCGTTTTAGCGTGGCACGCGCCGTGCTGAATGTGCCGGCGTGCTACAGCGCCGCGAACAGAAATTTAGTGAGGATTTTTTCGATGCAATGCACTTCATGCGGACTGCACTCCGACAATCTGCGCGAATATTCGCGCGCCGTCGATCTCGGCGATTATCGCAAGACGATCGATACGATTTTCCTTTGCGCGGCGTGCCGCGTTTTTAATGCGGTGAACCCGAAGTATGTGGCGAAGCGGATCCAGCGCGACCCAATCGCCATCGTGCCGCCCGCGTCCAGCGAATGGAATCCACGCGACAAACAGACCGTGCGCGAACGCAACCTTGCGCTGTCGAGCGGCGTTTGAGTCGACAGCGGACTTGCGCCGCGCATACGTGACTATTTGGTGAAACCCTGCAATCGCCGCTACCCTGTAGCGCGATGACAAAAACCGGCGAAGCGAAAACGCAGCCCCAGCCGCCCGCGGTTTTCGCGGAATATGTTGTCGAGACGGCGGAAGGATCACCGCGCGACGCGCGTCGGCGGCTGATCGTCTTCGTTGCGGTTTGCCTCGTTATCGTGTCGTTGATACTGATCGCCGTGCTGACGCCGCTGCGTCACTACCTCGACATCGATCACCTCACCCGATTCGTCGAGAATTTCGCCGACGCGCCGCTCGCGCCGTTGGCCATTATCGTCGTGTTCATCGTCGGCGGATTGTTCGTGATTCCCGTCAACGCGTTGACCGCCGTGACGATCCTCGCGTTCGGTCCGATCTTCGGCGGCATCTATTCGCTGATCGGATCGGTCTTAAGCGCGGTCGTGCTCTACGAAATCGCGCGGCGCGTGCCGACCTACGCATTGCAACGCCGGTTCGGTGTGCGCACGCAGTCGTTACATCGGTATCTGCTGCGGCATGGTGTCATCGCCGTTGCGTTGGTTCGTCTCGTGCCGGTCGCGCCGTACTCTGTCGTCAATCTAATTCTCGGCTCGTTGCGGATCGATCGAATCGATTATCTGATCGGCACCGCGCTCGGCATGACGCCGGGCATCATCGTCAACGCGTTCTTCGTCGATCGCGTCGTCGCCGCGGTCCGGACGCCCTCGCCGCTCACGTTCGCGCTCGTCGCGCTCGCACTCGCGCTCGCCATCGGACTGACGATCTTCGTTCGCCGCCGTCTGGCGCGCAAAGCCGCGTGATGTCGTGCGCGTGATCGTGGCGACCTACAACACGCACGGCGGCGTCGGACTTGATCGGCGCTTTGCGCCGCAGCGCATCGCCCGTGTGATACGCGAACTGGACGCCGACATCGTCGCGCTGCAGGAATTGGATTTCCGCACAGGTGCGGACATGCTCGACATCCTGCGCGAAAAAACCGGCATGCACGCCGTCGCCGCGCACACGTTTCGGCGCCGAGACGGCGCATTCGGCAACGGATTGTTGTCGCGCTTTCCGATCCTGGAAACCGAAACGATCGATCTGAGCGTCGATGGTCGCGAGCCGCGCAATGCCATCCACGCGCGCATCGACTGCGAAGGAATCGCTTTACGAATCTTCGCGACGCACTTCGGATTGCGCGCCATCGAACGCACCGAACAGGCGGCGCGATTGCTCACCGCCCTCGCGCGTCATCGCCGCGACGCGCAGGTGCTCGCCGGCGACATCAATGAGTGGTCGGTACCACAGCGGGCCTTGCGCATATTGCATGCGCATTTCGGCGAATCGCCCGCGCGCCGGACGTATCCAACCGTTTTGCCCGCGTTCGCGCTCGACCGGATCTGGGCATCGCCCGCCTCGGCGCTGGTGCGCGTGCACGTCCATAAAAGTCCGCTTGCGCGTCTGGCCTCGGATCATCTGCCGCTGCTCGCCGAGTTGCGATTGGAGGCCGGCTGAACCGGCGTAAACCGGCAAGCGGCGCGTACTTGCGTTACGAACGGTCGGCCAACAAAATCCTCGCTACATCAGACAGGGATCGCACCATGTTCGTATCGAGGACCTCGCGATGAAAGTCGCGAACACCGTCATCAGCTGTGCGTTGATACTGACGCTCGCGGCATGTTCGTCGTTGCGCACACGCTACGTGAAACCGTATTCCGATGCGTTCGCGCCGCCGAAGGGCACGCCGACGGCACGTTACGTTGCCTCGACCACGGCCGATCACGCGCACGAATCGGGCTTTCGCCTGCTTAGCAACAACAACGATGCACTGATGAGCCGCGTCGTTCTCGCCGACAGCGCGACACGCTCGATCGACCTGCAGTACTACATTTTCGATGCTGACGCGACCGGCCATCTCATCGCGCAGCGCCTGCTCGCCGCGGCC
The DNA here is from genome assembly GCA_040002515.1 of Rudaea sp. Lineage (GTDB taxonomy): Bacteria > Pseudomonadota > Gammaproteobacteria > Xanthomonadales > Rhodanobacteraceae > Rudaea. The sequence continues at coordinate 7,668 of JBDUEI010000036.1, forward strand.
GACCGCGGCGTGCGCGTGCGCCTGCTCGTCGACGATCTGGATGCCGGTGATGCCGAGCACGTCTTCGACGCGCTCGATGCGCATCCCAACATCGAAGTGCGTTTGTTCAATCCGTTCCATACGCGCAATCCGTCGGCGCCGTCCAAGCTCGCGCAGTTTCTCGTCGACGGCCCGCGCTTAAACCGGCGCATGCACAATAAATCCTTCATCGTCGACAACACCGTGGCGGTGATCGGCGGACGCAACATCGGCGATGCGTATTTCGAAACCGGACAGACCCAACATTTCCGCGACCTCGATGTCATCGCGATCGGTCCCGTCGTCGCACAGGCGTCGCGAGCCTTCGACACGTACTGGAACGACACGTCCGCCGTTCCGGTTACCGCATTCGATACGACGAAAGCCGACAGCACCGATGTGGACAAATTGCGCGAACGCCTGAAGACCGATGCGCGTCCGCTTACGCCATCGGAATACGCGTCCGTACTCGTCGACGCGTTGCCCGGCGGCCGCAAGATCGATCATCCCGGCCAATGGGCATGGGGTCCGGCGCGCGTGGTCGCCGACGATCCGCTGAAAGTCGACAACGAAAACGACGATCCCTCGCTTCTGTTGCAACCCAAACTCGACACGATGATCGGTTCGGCGCAAAGCGAAGTCCTGCTGATCTCGGCTTATTTCGTGCCGGGCGAAGAAGACACCCGCAACTTCGTCGCGCTCGCCAAACGCGGCGTGAAAGTGCGCGTGCTCACCAACTCGCTGGCCGCCACCGACGAGCCGCTCGTGCACGCCGGCTACGCGCGGTATCGACGCGAACTTCTCGCCGGCGGCGTCGAGCTATACGAACTGCGTCCACTCGTCGGCAACCAGCCGGCGGCGCACGGCGCGTCGTCGGGCGTGAGTCTGCACGCCAAATGCATCGTGATCGATCGACAGCGCATCTTCATCGGCTCGATGAACATGGATCAGCGTTCGAAATTGCTGAACACCGAAATGGGTATCGTTGCGGCGAGCCCGGACCTGGCGGCTGCGGTCGGCGATTATTTCGATCGCGCGGTGAGCCCGCGAAATACGTTTCGCGTCGCACTGGACGGCGAAGGAACGCACGGCCAGATGACGTGGACTTCCATCGACGAAAAAGGCAACCCCGTAACCTACGGACACGAGCCGGACGTTTCGTTGTCGCGTCGAATCGAAGTGAATCTGTTGCGCCTGTTGCCGATCGACGGACTGCTCTAGCGCGACGGCTGCGTGAAAAACTGCTGCAGCTCCGACGCGATCGACAACGCCAGAACATCCGGACCCGAACCGCCCAACGGCAAACCGACGGGCGCATGCAAACGATCGTGCAATCGCTGCGCGGTCGCGTCGCCCAATTCGGTCAGCAGTTTGTCGCGGCGTGCGACGGGTCCGAGCAAGCCGACATATCCGACGTCCGTGTCGGCGCATAACGCAAGATTCGTAAGATCGATCGAAAAGTTGTGGCTCATCAACACGGCAGCGTCGATGCGCAGCCGACGCCACACGGCGGCGGCCGCTTCCGGCGCGAGATCGATGGTGCGATCGTGCGCGGCCCGATTCGCAAAACCGAGCCAGCGACCACGATGCTCGACGACGACCGATTTCCAACCGAGCTGGCGCGCGAACTGACGAAACGGAACACTTTCCGCACCGGCGCCGAGCAATAGCACGCACGGCGGCGGCTCGATACGAAGCTGCAGATACGACGATGAAGACGCGCGCGACGCTGCGGCGTTACCATCGCGACCCCATGTCGACGTAGTGCCGTCGACCGACGCCTGCCCGCTGCCGGCCTCATCACCCTCGACATCGAGCGCGAGGTCGATCGCGTGGCCGCCGTTAGCGGCCATCGACAATGCATGAGTCAACGGAGACTCACCCGATTGTGGAATCAGGAGCAAGCGCACGCGGCCATGACAACCGGTGCCGCTGCCGAAGGTGACGTCTTCGTCGGTGCGCATGTCGAAATCGACGGTGTCGGCGCGGCTGATTCGCAGCACGTCGCGCGCGCGTTGTTCCAATTCGGGTTCGAGACAACCACCGCTGATCACACCGTGCAGCAGACCGCTGTCGTCGAGCAACACCAGCGCACCGGCTTTCTGGTACGTCGATCCGCTCGTCGCGAATACGATGCCGAGCACACCGCGTTCACCGCGCGCGTGCAAGGCCTGCAATGCATCGAGCAGACCGAGGACACTGCCGCGCTGCACCGTCGTCACTCGGTGAGACCCGCGCCTTCCGTCGTCGCGACGACGGCGCCGGCCAGCGCGCCGCGCAACGCGGCCCACGGCAACAGCGCACACTTGCGGCGCGTCGAGTGACGGCGCAATTCATTGAATGCGCACAGCTCACCGAGTTCGTTCGCATGCGCGTCGTCGCCGGACAGGTATTGCGCGAATCGGTTGGCGATGGCATCGATCGCATGACGATCCTTGCCCACGACCATCTCACTCATGATCGATGCACTGGCGACCGTGATCGCGCAGCACTCGCCGGTAAATCGCATCTCGACCAGATGGTCGTCGGCGCAATCGACCTGAACATGCAAACGATCGCCGCACAACGCGTTGATGCCTTGCGATGCGTGCGTGTAGCGCGACAACGAACCGAAGTTGCGCGGTTCGCGCTTATGGCGAAGCACGATCTCGTGATACAGCGAACTCGATTCCATCAGCCGATTATACGACGATGGCGCGAACGGCCACGCCGATTCAAATGCTTCGCAACAGCGCCGATACGATCGCCGGAACCTGCGCCGTCGCCGCATCCAGATTGGCGAAAATTTCGTCGAGACTGATTTCGTTTTCCTCGCCACAACCGGCCGCCCAGTTGGCGACGAGGGCCAGACACGCATAGTCGATACCGAGTTCCCGGGCCAATGCGGCTTCGGGCATCCCGGTCATGCCGACCAGATCGCACCCGTCGTGACGCAGTCGCGCGATCTCGGCGCGTGTTTCCAATCGCGGGCCTTGGGTGGCGCCATAACAGCCGCCGTCGACGACATCGATGCCGGCCTCCCCCGCCGCCGCGATGATCTGGCCGCGCAAATCCGAGCTGTACGGTTCCGAAAAATCGACGTGTTCGACTTTCTTGCCTTCGACATCGCTGAAACTGCTCAGGCGTCCATGCGTGTAATCGATGATCTGATCCGGCACGGCGACCACGCGCGGCGCCATGTCCGCACGGATTCCGCCGACCGCATTGACGCCCACGATGCGGCGCGCACCGAGGTCATGCAGGGCGAAAATATTCGCACGATAGTTGACGCGATGCGGCGCGATCAAATGTTGTTCGCCGTGGCGCGCCAGGAACGCGACGCGTTTGCCGGCCAGCGTGCCGACGACGACGTGATCCGACGGTTTGCCGTACGGCGTGTCGATGTTGCGCTTTTCCACATTTTCCAATCCTGGAAAATTATACAAACCGGTGCCGCCGATGACCGCCAGATCGATGCTCACGTGCTCTCCCGCAAGGCATAGATGCCGGGCAGATTGCGGCCCTGCTCGTGGAAATCCATGCCGAAACCGAATACATAACGATCCGGTACTTCCAGTCCGCAAAAGTCGGCGCGAATCCCCGGCGCGATTCGCCCGTGATTCTTTCGGCATAACACCGCGATCAAGACCTTTTTCGCGCCGCGCTCAATGCAGAATTCGCGGATCGCGCGCAAGGTATAGCCTTCATCGAGAATATCGTCGGCGAGGATGACGATGCGCCCGCGCAATTCGACGCCGGGTTTCTTGATCCAGTGCAATTCGCCGCCCGACAGCTCGCCACGGTAACGCGTGGCGTGTACGTAATCGAACAAAAGGTCCGTGGAGATCGACATCGCGAGCGCACCGGCAAACAGGAGTCCGCCCTGCATCACGCTCAGGAAAACCGGTACTTCGCCGTCGAGTTCGGCATCGATGTTCGCACCGAGTTCGATGATCGCGGCGTTGATCTCGGGGCGGCCGTGGATGAGATCGGCGTGGGCTAAGGCGTCGGACAAAAGTCGTTGTGACATGGGCACCTTAAACGGTTTGTCCGGCATCGAGCGTTGCGATGCGCGAAAGAAAACGGCCGCGCTGCGGATTGTCGAGAAGTTCGCTCCAGGATTGCGCGATTTTCCCTTGCAGCGATGCGACGCGTTCCGGATCGCACGGCGTCGAATCCGGATGCGTGCGCAGCGCTTCGGCGACCATCTCGGGCTTGCACACGAGAATCAGATCGCACCCGGCATCGCGATGCGAGGAAATGCGCGCGCCGATACCACCGACACCTTCAGCGGCCGCCATGCTGATGTCGTCGCTGAAAACCACGCCACGAAATTCCAGTTCGCCGCGCAGAATATCTTCGATCCAAACGCGCGAATAACCGGCCGGCCGCGCGTCGACTTGCGGGTATGTGACATGCGCGAGCATCACCGCTTCCGCGCCGGCATCGATGCCGTCGACGAAGGGAATCAGGTCACTATTGCGCAGTGCGTCGAGCGAGCGCGGATCGGTCGCATTTTCGATATGCGTGTCTTCGAGCACCGTGCCGTGGCCCGGAAAATGTTTGATCGTCGCGGCCATGCCGGCCAGCCGCATGCCGCGCAGATAGGCAAGACCGAGTTGCGATACGACAACCGGATCGGCGCTGAACGCGCGGTCGCCGATGACGCGATTGCCGCGCTCCAGATCGAGCACCGGCGCGAAACTGATATCGATATCGATCGCGCGCATTTCCGTGGCCATCAGCCAGGCGTGTTCTTCGGCAAGCGCGACGGCAAGATCTGGATCGTGCGCGAAACGATCACCAATTCGGCCCAGCGCCGGAAGGCGCGTGAAGCCATCGCGAAAGCGTTGTACCCGTCCGCCCTCCTGATCGACGCTGATCAGAAACGGCCCGCCGCGCAGCGTGCGGATGTCATCGATCAATGCGGTGACCTGATCGCGCGACTCGAAATTCCGTGTAAACAGAATCACGCCGCTGACCACGGGCGCCGCGATCCACTCGCGCTCATGCGGCTGCAACTGTGTTCCGGCGATTCCGATGATCAACATGTTTTGGTCAGCCGTGGCATACGGGGCATTGTATCAATCCACATCGATCAATCGCGCTCGAACAGCGCGATCGATTCGACGTGCGCGGTGTGCGGAAACATATCCATCACGCCGGCGCTTTTCAGGACGAAACCGTGACGGTTCACGAGCGTTCCGGCATCGCGCGCCAGCGAGGCCGGATGACACGAAACGTACAGGACGCGCCGCGTCGATTTTCGTGGCAGATACTCAAGCACGGCTTCCGCACCGCTGCGTGGCGGATCGAGCAGGAGCAGTTCGTAGTCGACCTTCGCCCACGGTGCGTTGCGCTGATCGGCGGCCAGATCCGCCGCGAAAAAATGCGCATTGACAAGCTGATTGCGTTGCGCGTTGTGCTCGGCGCGGCGCACCAAGCCGGCCTCGCCTTCCACGCCCGTGACTTCAGCGACGTGACGCGCCAGCGGCAACGTAAAATTTCCCAGACCACAAAATAGATCGAGTAGGCGATCATCTTTTTTCGGCGCGAGCAGCGCGATCGCGCGTTCGATCATGCGCCGGTTCATGCCACCGTTGACCTGGATGAAATCGAGCGGCCGAAATTCGATGTCCAGATTGTCGCCGGGCAATCCAAATGTGAGACGTGCGTCGGCAGGAAACAGGGCGGCGACGCTATCGATTCCGCCCGGTTGCAAGAAAATGCCGAGCCCGGTTTCGCGCGCGAACGCCGTCAGCTTTTCGCGATCGGAATCCGAGAGCGGATGCAGATGGCGGATCACCAGCGCGACCAGATTGTCTCCGGCCGCCACTTCGATTTGCGGAATTTCGCGTTTCGCATCGAGCGATTCGACCAGCGCCGCGATCTGGTCGACGCGTTCGCCAACGGCGGGATGCAACACTTCGCAGCGGCGAATGTCGGCGACGAAACGTCCGTCGATTTCGCGAAATCCAGCCAGCACGCGACCTTTCTTTTCGACGAACTTGACGCTCAGTCGCGCTTTGCGCCGATATCCCCACGGTTCATCTGTCAACGGCGGCAGAATTTCCTGCGGCTGGACTTTTCCGATGCGTTCGAAATTTTCCATCAACACGCTGTGTTTCGCGGCGATCTGCGCGGCGGGACTCAGATGCTGAAGCGCGCATCCGCCGCAGACGCCGAAGTGCTGACATTTCGGCGTGACACGATCGGCAGATGCGCGGAGAATTTCTTCGGCGACGGCCTCGTCGTAATGCCGATGTTTTCGGGTAAAACGAAGCCGCACGCGTTCGCCGGGCAATGCGCCGGAAACGAAGACAGCCTTGCCGTCGACGTGGGCGACACCGCGTCCATCGTGGGTGAGATTGGTGATATCCGTTTCCAGAACGGTCATGTGCGCCACGACCGGAAACGGTCACGAGTTAAAATGCGGACGCCATGATAACAGCCCGCGCTGCGCGGCGAAATTTCAAAAAAGGAGCGGCCATCGTGACAGAGGGATCGGATATGCCATGCGTGCTCGTCGTCGACGACGATGCCATCACGTTGCGATTTTTCGAGGCGGCGTTTCGGCAGATGCACATGACATGCGTCGCGATCGAGAGCGGTGCGGCCGCGAAAGTCGCCGTCGAAAATCAGCGATTCGACTTACTGATGATCGATCGTCATCTGCCCGACACGAGCGGTCCGGCGCTTCTCAAAGCGATGCGCGATGCGAGCGTCGCAACACCGGCGATCGCGACCAGTGCGGACGTCGATGCACAGGTCCGCGCGGATATGATCGAGGCGGGGTTCGTCGACATCATCGCGAAACCCATCGGCACTGAAAAATTGCGCGATCTCGTGGCGGTTTACGTCGCGATGCCGATTGACGAAACGCCCGTTCTCGACGACGAAGCCGCGCTGCAGTCGCTCGGCGGCAGCGTCGATGCGCTTGGCGCGCTGCGCGTTTTGCTCGCGGACGAACTTGACGATCTCGTCCAGGCTCACACGAAGACGACTGCGATGGATAATGATGAGTTCATCGCCAGACTGCATCGTCTTCGCGCATCGTGCGGATTTTGCGGCGCGCTCGCGCTCGCGGAAATCGCAATGCATCTTCAGCACGCGCTACGCGATCGCACGCGCGATCATCGGCGCGAGGTTTCGCGATTCCTGAAATCCTGTGCCGCTACGGCGACGCGTTTGCGCGAGACGCCGACGGCGCATCGTTGAACAGGCTCCACGCGCGCAGTTCGCCGCCGTCGAGATGACGGCCGATCAATGCGCGCATCAGACGACGCAGCGTTGCCATGTCTTCGGGCGCCGCGGGCGGATCGTCAGCCGCCAGTGCGATCAGAACCGAGCCGCGAACTTTCAGACCGTCTTCGGTCCGACGCCAGCGCACCGGACCGATTTCGAATCGATAGGCGTAGTCGACGGACGGATCGATCAGTTCGCCGGTTTCGGCTTCGCCGTCGAGGACGAGCCCGTAGCCGAGATGTGCGAGCAGATCGCGTTCGAATCGGCGCAGTGTCCAGGCCGGCGCGTGTTGCTGCGCCAGACGGGTGAACGTTTCGAGATAGTCGTCGAACACGCCCGGATGCGGATCGTTGCGCGGCACGAGACGCGTGACGAGTTCGTTGAGGTACAACGCACACAACAACGTTTCGCCGCTGGTCTGCAACATGGCGCCGGCGGGTTCGGCGCCGGTTAGCGTGGACAATTCGCCGCGGCCGGACCAGCTCAGATTCAGCGGCGTGAGCGGCTGCAATGTCGCGCGCGGAAATCGCGAACGTGCCGTGCGCACGCCGCGTGCGACGAGCCCGACGCGGCCGTGGTCGCGCGTGATCGCCTCGATCAGCAAAGACGTCTCGCGCCATGCGCGAGCGTGCAGGACGAACGCCGGTTGCTGGTCGACGCGCATCGCTACTCGGCGTAGCCGAAACGCCGCAGATCGCCTTCGTCGTCGGACCAGTTCTCGCGAACCTTGACCCACAACTGCAGATGCACGCGACGGTCGAACAGACGCATCATCGCTTTGCGTGCAGCGGTACCGATGATCTTGAGCATCGCCCCACCCTCGCCGATGACGATGGCTTTCTGGCCTTCGCGTTCCACCCAGATGGTCGCGTTGACTTCGGCGCGACCGGTGCCTTCGCGGAATTCGTCGATCTCAACCGTCGTCGAATACGGCAATTCCTGCGACAGATGACGCATCAATTGTTCGCGCACCAGTTCCGAGGCGAGAAAACGTTCGCTGCGATCGGTGATCTCGTCAGCGCCGAAGGCGGCTGGTGCTTCGGGCAGCCGCTTCCGGATCGCTTCGGCCAGATCATCCAGTCCGTCTTTGCGCTGCGCTGAGACGAGATAGATGTCGTCGAATGCGCAGCGCGAATTGACGTCGGCGATGAACGGTAAAAGTAGCTTTTTATCTTTTTGTGCATCGATCTTGTTCAGCACCAGCAGACGCGGACGCTCCTGCAACGCGATGGCGTCGTACACGGCTTGGTCTTCGCTGTTCCAGCGGCCGGTTTCGATAACCTGCACGATGACGTCGGCTTCGGCAATGGTTTGCCGTGCGGCTTTGTTGAGCTGGCGATTGATCGCGCGCGATTTCGGTTTGTGCAGTCCTGGCGTATCCAGAAACATTATTTGCGCCGATGGATTGGTCAGCACGCCGAGGATGCGATGTCGCGTGGTCTGCGGTTTCGGGCTGACGATGCTGAGCCGCCAACCGATCAGCGCGTTGAGCAAGGTCGATTTGCCGACATTGGGGCGGCCGACCAGTGCCGCCGTGCCGCAGCGGTATGGCGTAGCTATCGTGGCATCGCTAATGGTTTCAGGATCGGTCATTCGCGCGGTCTTGCCGAAAGTTTTTCGATGGCGTCTTTCGCTGCTGCCTGTTCCGCAGCGCGCCGACTGTTGCCGCTGCCTTGGCCGCGAACGTCGATGGATTCGATGACGCACGCGACATCGAATACCTTGGCGTGATCGGCACCGCTCGATGCGATGAGTTCGTAGGTCGGCAACGATTTTCCATCGCCTTGCAGCAATTCCTGCAGATGCGTCTTCGGATCTCGTTCGCTGGCCGAGCCGAGAGTTGCGGTGCGCGGCTCGAAGATCGTGCGAACGGAATGTCGGCAGACGTCCCAGCCGCCATCGAGATAGACCGCGGCGACGAGCGCTTCGAAGGCGTCGGCGAGAATCGAATCGCGTCGATGACCGCCGCTTTTGAGTTCGCCGGGCCCGAGCAGGAGTTGATCGCCGAGCTGCAATTCGCGCGCGACGGCGGCGAGCGACGGTTCGCTGACCAGACGTGACCGAAAGCGTGTCAGCTCGCCTTCGTCGGCGCGAGGATAGATTTCATACAGCAATTCGGCGACGAACAGATTGACCAGTCCGTCGCCCAGGAATTCCAGCCGTTCGTTGTTGCGCGCGCCGACGCTGCGATGAGTCAGCGCGCGTTCGCGCAGCTGAGGATCGTTGAAGCGATAGGCAAGCTCGGCGCTCAACGATCAGTCAGCTGCCGCACCGTGCGACAAATCGATTGTCTTGTCAAAATGTACGAGGAAGTCGACGTTGTAGACGAACGGAATATCTCGATCGTATGCAATACGCAAGCTCCGCGCGCCACTCTGCGTATTCAGCGTGATTGCACCGGGAGGCACATTGGCCTCGTCCACATACTGCAAACTGAACTGCAGATTTAGCTTACGCCGAATTTCCTCGACTGTTGCGTTTTGAATACCCGGCTCATTTTGCACGAGCTTCATCGACTTTACGACTCCGCTGTATTCGACATACGCTGGAAACAGCTTCATGCCTGCGTAGATGAAGAAACCGAGGACACCTAACAGCACCACGAACCCGATCATCGTGATGCCCGTCTGCTTGTTCTTCGAGTTCATGTGCGCCCCTGATTAGTCGCGACTACTTGATAACGGTGCCGATGCGTTTGAAGTCGATGCCGCCGTCCCAGTTCATCCAGATCGCAAACGCGCGGCCGACAACATTCTGCTCCGGAACGAAACCCCAATAGCGGCTGTCCTCGCTATTATCCCGATTATCGCCCATTGCGAAATAGTGTCCAGCCGGCACGCGCCACGTTCCCTCGCGGCCAGCCATCAGCATATTCGACTCGAGCACTTTATGCTCGGAACCGGGCAACATTTCGTCGTGCAGTTCGGCGCCGGCCATCTTGCGGCCTTCGTCGCCGCTGCCGATGAACGGGCCGAGCGACGTTTGCGGGACTTGGGTGCCGTTGATATACAGCGTTTTGTTGCGGTAGGTGATTTCGTCGCCGGGCAGGCCGATCACGCGCTTGATGTAATCGATGCCTTCCTTCTTCGGATCGTGCTCGGGATTCGGATAGCGGAACACGAAGACGTCGCCGCGCTGCGGTTCGCCGATCGGCAGGACTTTGGTGCCGATCACGGGCAGACGCATACCGTAGGCGAACTTGTTGACGAGAATGAAATCGCCGACGAGCAAGGTCGGCATCATCGATCCGGACGGAATTTTGAACGGTTCGGCGACGAACGAGCGGAACAGCAGCACGATCAGGATCACGGGAAAAAACGATCGCGCATATTCGACGATGACCGGTTCGCGCAACGCTTCATTCGCGCGCTGCTGCCGTTCGGCCTCGGTGCCGCTGGCGTTGGCGAGCGCCTCGGCTCGTCTTTTGCGGCCGCCGGCCAGCAACAACCGATCGAGCAGCCAGATCACGCCAGTCACGGCCGTGAGGATGACCAGTAATAATGCGAAATCAAAATCCATCGTTGTTTCCTTCGGAAACGAGCTATTTGTCGACTTGTAGAACGGCTAGAAACGCTTCTTGCGGGATCTCGACGCGTCCCACTTGTTTCATGCGTTTCTTGCCTTCTTTTTGTTTTTCCAACAGCTTGCGCTTGCGCGTGGCGTCGCCGCCGTAGCACTTGGCCAGCACGTTCTTGCGCAAGGCCTTGACCGTCGTGCGAGCGATCACTTGCGCACCGACTGCCGCTTGGATCGCGACATCGAACATCTGTCGCGGAATCAGTTCTTTCATGCGTTCGGTCAGTTCGCGCCCGCGCCGGTCGGCGTGCGAGCGGTGCACGATGGTGCTCAGCGCATCGACGCGATCGCCGTTGATCAGCACATCGAGCCGAACGAACGGACCGGCCTGGAAGCGCTCGAAATGGTAATCCATCGACGCATAGCCGCGCGATACGGATTTGAGTTTGTCGAAGAAATCGAGCACGACTTCGGCCAGCGGCATTTCATAGCTGATCTGCACCTGCGTCGACAGATAACTGATCGAGCACTGATTGCCGCGCTTTTCTTCGCACAGTTTGATCACATTGCCGACATAATCCGGCGGCGTGAGAATGTTCGCGACGATGATCGGTTCGCGAATTTCCTCGATCTGGGGAATCGGCGGCAGTTTGGCTGGATTGTCGAGCGTCAGGATCGAGCCGTCGGTGCGCAACACTTCGTAAATGACCGTCGGCGCGGTGGTGATCAAATTGAGATCGTATTCACGCTCAAGGCGTTCCTGCACGATTTCCATGTGCAGCATGCCGAGAAATCCGCAGCGAAAACCGAAACCCATCGCTTCGGAACTTTCCGGTTCGAAATTGAGCGCGGCATCGTTGAGCCTAAGCTTTTCAAGTGCTTCGCGCAGCGAGGGATAATCATCGGCCACGACCGGAAACAGCCCGGCAAACACGCGCGGCTGCATCATTTGGAAGCCGGGCAACGGCGACGCCGCCGGCTTTCCGGAGAGTGTCAGCGTATCGCCGACAGGCGCGCCGTGGACATCCTTGATCGAGGCGTTGACCCAACCCACTTCGCCCGCGCCCAGTTTATCCTTGGGCGTGCGTTTGGGCGTGAACACGCCGACCTGATCGACTTCGTGCGTGCGGCCGGTGGACATCACAAGAATTTTGTCGCGCGGTTTGATCTCGCCCTGCATCACGCGCACGAGCGAGACGACGCCGAGATAATTGTCGAACCACGAATCGATGATCAGCGCCTGCAG
>JBDUEI010000037.1:0-13875 GCA_040002515.1 Rudaea sp.
TCGGTCGGTCCGCAGATCAGTTCGGTGCCGGGTATTTTCGGCGCGACGATCATGGGCGACGGTTCGGTCGTGATGATTCTCGATCTCGCGCCGCTAGTGCGCCGCAGCGCTGCGCTGCGCGATCGCGTCGAATCCGGCGAGATGCCCGCACCCGTCGCGCCGCCGCCGCTGCCGTTCATCGAGCCGCGTGCGCAACCGCTCATCATGGTGGTCGACGATTCGATCACGATGCGCAAAGTCACCACGCGCGTGCTCGAGCGCAACGACATGGAAGTGATCACCGCGAAAGATGGCCTGGATGCAGTCGAAAAACTGCAGGACAAAGTGCCGGATATCGTCTTGCTCGACGTCGAAATGCCGCGCATGGACGGCTACGAGCTGGCCACGTACATGAAGAACGATCCGCGTCTCAAACTGGTGCCGATCATCATGATAACGTCGCGTACCGGCGAGAAGCATCGTCAACGCGCGCTGGAAATCGGCGTTGAACGTTATCTCGGCAAGCCTTACCAGGAGGCCGATTTGTTGCGCAATGTGCAGGAAACGTTGAGGTTGTCTCGTGCCTAAAATCCAGGACAGCGGCGACATGCGCGTCGCCTTGCTGTATCCCACCGCGCAGCATGGCGGGCATCTACGCGATGCGCTGAACGAACTCGGCGCCGCGGTGGTGTACGAAACGGCCGCGTCGAATATCGACCGCGACGCGCTGGAGAATTCCGGCGCGCGTACGGTCGTGGTCAATCTGGGACCGGACAGCGACGACTACATCGATCAACTCTACGACGTACTCGACGCGGGCGACTACAACGTGGTGTTCAACGAAGCCAACGTCACCGAAGCGCTGCAAGGCTGGGATCACGCGCGCTGGGCGCGCAATCTCGCCGCGAAAATCCTGAGCCGGCCGGATATTGCCACACCGCCGCGCCCGCCTGGGGCGGAAGCGGTACCGACGCCCGTGCAGAAATCCGCGTCGAACGTACCGGTCGCCGATAAGCCGAGCGATTTCACGTTCGCGCCGATCGAGCCGCCGACACGCATCGCGCTCAAGCCCGTATCCGAAGCCGCGCTCCACGAAATACCCGAGGTTCAAAAACCCGCACAAGAAGAATTCGTCACCACAAAAATATCCTCCGAGCGCCCGACGATCGAAATGCAGGTGCCGGAAGAATTCCGCGTCGACGAACCCGGCAGCGAGGGAGTGGGTATCGTCGAGCTCGGCGAATTCGCCGAAGGCGCCGATGTGGCGGACGAGTTGTCGATGCCGCCCGAACCGGTCGCCGCATCACAGCCGGTTCGGCAAGAACGCGCCGACGACGATTTCGCCGCTGAACTGGATGCGCTGTTCGCCGCCGCCGACAATGCGAAACCGGTCGGCGACGAACTGGACATCGGCTTGCCGGCGGATTTCGATCTGGCCGATATGTCGATACCCGTATCGCCGGTCGTCGAAGAATCCATCGCCTACAGCGCCGACGATATTTCCGCGCCGGCCGATTCGAACATGACGGAACTGAAGGACGAATTCCCGGCCATCTTCGATCAACTCGATGTCGCTGCGGCATCCGTACCGCATGCGTCGGACGACACGTTCAAACTCGCCGCTCGCCCTGAGCGCGACGAAGTTTCGTCGGCCGAACCGTTGCTGCCGCCGGACTGGTCGCTTGAAGATGTCGAAGAACCATCCGATGCCGCAACACCGGCGGCACCGTTCGGCGTGGAAAAAATGTCGGCGACAGAATATCTGGCGCCCGCGGTCGAAGAAGGAACCGCCAAACAACAGGCGACACTTCCCAAAACCGACGGCGGGCTGACGCTCGAACTGATGCCGATGGAAGAAGCCGTCGCGCCACAGCAGCAGAGTTCCAACTACGAAAGCGAAGCGTGGCTGGACGGCAGCCGCCCTGCGCAAAAGATCAGCGTCGCCGGCACCGCGTCGGCGGGCGTCAAAAAAGTTTTCGTCCTTGGCGCATCGATCGGCGGCCCGGAAGCCGTTCGCGATTTCCTCGGCGCGTTGCCCGTCGGTTTCCCGATGCTGTTCATTCTTGCGCAGCACATGGGCGAGGAATTCCTCGAACTCATGTCCACGCAGTTGCGCAAATCGATCACATTGACGGTGCGCAATCCCACGCACGGCGAACATGTCGGCCACGGCGAAGTGCTGATCGTGCCGACCACGCACCGATTGCAGGTCGACCGCGACGGCGTCGTCACGCTCGCGCATTTGTCCGAGAAGCCGCCGTACAGTCCGTCCATCGATCTGGTGTTGCGCGACGTCGCCGATCAGTTCGGCGCCGATGCCGGCGCGATCGTTTTCTCCGGCATGGCGCACGACGCCATCGAAGGCAGCAAATACCTGAAAGAAAAAGGCGGCGTGATCTGGGTGCAGGATCCGGAAACGTGCGTCATCAGTTCGATGGTCGACGGTGCGCGTGAAGCGGGCATCGTCTCGTTCACCGGATCGCCATCCCAGCTCGCGGCGAAGCTCATCGCCGATTTCGGCCACGGTTGAGGAAGGCACATGTCGGAACCGACTACTCGAGAAATCCGCGGCGTCATGATCCCCGTCACCGGCGGCCGCGTGTTGCTGCCGAACGCCACGGTCGCCGAAGTCATCACGTACGCCACGCCGGAAAAAATTCCCGACGCGCCGGACTGGCTGCTCGGAAAATTGTCGTGGCGTGGCTGGCGTCTGCCGCTGTTTTCGTTCTCGATCCTGTCCGGAAACGTGAAGGAAGAAAGCTACAGCAACGCCAAGGTCGCCGTGCTCAAAGCGCTCGGCGGCAACGCGAAAATGCCGTTCCTGGCGATGCTCGCGCAAGGCTTTCCGCGCTTGACCACGATCACCCCCGACCTGCTCATCCCGACCGGCGACGAAAGCGAACATCCGCCCGGCGTGCACGCGCAAGTTCTGGTCCGCGACGATCAGGCCGTGATCCCCGACCTCGGGCTGATCGAGCACATGGTCGCCGAAGCGATGGGTTGAGGCGAAGGACGGCGCCACGCGCCGTTCGGGTTGTCCACTCTCCCTGGAAAAAAACGAAGCCGCTGTCCGCTTCCCGGGATTGAGTTGTCCGTTTCGCATTACGTCGTTCTGGTCTGCTAGTGGCGACGGAGCACCGCTCCGTTCGCCAGATAGGGACGTTTGACGTCACGACCAAGACGCTGCAGTCGACAGGGGTCGTCGCCGCAGCCTAGCGGACGAGGCGAACATGGACATCGAACACACGTGTGAGGCGACTGTTGCATCGCCGCCGATCACGAATCCCGGCGAAAGCCGCAACGATACTTATTGCAGCAAGCGTCGCGGTGCCGCGACCTTTCTTCGTTCCATCGCGTTTTTCAGCGAACTCGACGCGGCGAGCATCGTCGAGCTGGCCGCGCACTGCGATGAGGTGGAACTGCCCGGCGGCCTGCTGTTATTCACCGAAGGCGATTCATCCGACGCTCTGTACATCGTGCGCTCGGGCATGCTCGGCGCTTACACGAGTTCCGCGACGGGCCCGACATTGCTCGGCACCATCGGCGTCGGCGAAATCGTCGGCGAGATGGGCCTCATCACGCAACGCCCGCGCGGCGCGACCGTGCGTGCGCTGCGCGATTCGGTCGTGCTGCGAATCCCGCAGCAACAATTCCACGCGCTCGTCGCGGGCCATCCGGCAGCGATGATGAAGTCATTGAGTGTGGCGATCACGCGGCTTCAATCCGATGGCAGCGCCAACCGATCCGCCCCCCACACCTTCGCGCTATTGCCGCACGACGACAGCGTGGACGCCATTGCGCTGGCGCGTCAGTTTCGCGCCGCATTGACGCCACACGGATGTTGCGCCGTCATCGATGCGGCGACGGGTTCCGGTCGAGATTGCGAATGGTTCGCAGCGCTTGAAGACGACTACCGCTTTGTGATCTATGTCGCTGACGGCAACGATGCCGACTGGCGACTTTTCTGCGCGCGCCAAGCCGACGCATTCATTCTCCCCGTGCGTGCGCGGCAGACGCCGACACCATGGCCGGAGGGTTGCATATTGAGCACCGACACCGCCCCGTCGCGACCGCGCCATCTGGTTCTTCTGCATGATGGTGACGTGTCTGCAGGTTCGGCGAGCGACTGGCTCGCGCACGTGGGCGGTGCGCGGCATCATCATGTGCGTACGCCGGCCGATATCGCGCGCATCGCGCGACTGATGATTGGACGAGGCATCGGTCTGGTTCTTTCCGGCGGCGGCGCACGCGGATTCGCGCATCTGGGCGTGGCGCGCGCGCTGCGCGAAGCAGGCAAGCCCATCGATTACGTCGGGGGCACATCGATCGGCGCGATCGTCGGCGCGGTCATCGCCGCGGACTGGTCTTACCAGGAAGCGATGGAGAAATTACGGCGCACCTTCGTCGACGGCAAACCGCTTAAGGACTACACCTTGCCGTTCGTGTCGATGACGCGCGGACATCGGGTGTCGCGCTTGCTCCAGAACGAGTTCGGCGCGCTCGATATCCGCGATTTGCCCATTTCCTTTTTTGCCGTATCCACGAATCTGACCCAGGGCAGCGAGAGCGTGTGCTGCGACGGCCCGCTGTGGCTGGCGTTGCGCGCTTCGTCGGCGATTCCGGGCGTCCTGCCGCCGCTGTTGCGCGATGGTGAAGTGTTCGTCGACGGCGCGGTGCTAGACAATTTTCCGGTCGTCCCGATGCGCAGGCTTGGTGTGACCGACATCATCGGCGTCGACATCGGCACTGAGAATACCCTTCGCGCGCAGATCGACGAACACGCGCTGCCGTCCTGGTGGTGCGTGGCATATGGCCGCATGCGTTCGCCGCGCAGCCGTCCAGGACTGTTGAGGATCCTGCTGCGCCCGGGCATGCTGAATGCCGAAGTGGCCAACGCGACGCGGCGCGCGCAAACATCACTCCTGCTCACGCCGCCCGTGCGCGATGTGGATCTGCTCGATTGGTCGGCCTTCGACAAGGCCGTGGACGCTGGCTATCGCTACACCTGCGAAAGGCTTTGCGCTTGAGAACAGATTTTCGGCGTGGTCGCACGCCGTATAGGCTCGGCCTAGAAATCGCCGAACAACGCCTGCAAGGCCGCCAGCGCCGCGACGCCGGCGGTCTCGGCGCGAAGAATGCGCGGGCCGAGTCGGAGGCCGACGAATTTCATGTGCCTCAGCATCGCGATGTCCTGATCCGATAACCCGCCTTCCGGTCCGACCACGACGATTACGCCGCGATCGATCGTCGGCAACTGGCGCAAGGTCGTCGACGCGTCCGGCAACAATGCCAGGCGCAGCGCGTCATCGTTCAGCGATCCCAGCCAGCGATCGATGCGCAATGGCGGCGACAGCGCGGGCAAACGGGTGCGTCCGGACTGCTGGCACGCACCGGCGATCACGCTCTGCCAATGCAATATGCGACGTTCCGCGCGTTCCTCATCGAGCTTCACTTCCGTGCGCTCGGTCATCAGCGGCACGATCGCGGCGACACCGAGTTCGGTCGCCTTCTGCAGAATCCAATCCATTTTTTCGCCGCGCGCGATGCTCTGCGCGAGCGTGATCTTTAGCGCGGCCTCGCGATCGATTGCGCGCGCGGCCATCACCACGACACCGACCGAACGTTTCGCGAGCACGCTCAGTTCCGCGTCGTATTCGTTGCCGTCGCCGTTGAAAAGAATCAGCGGATCGCCGCGTTCGAGCCGCAATACGCGAGCGACGTGCTCGCCGGCCTGCTCGGGCAACAGAATCTCGTCGCCGGGGCGCAAATCCTGCGCGGTGTAGATGCGTGGGATGCGCACGTCGTAATCCTCAGGCGATCGCGTGCGCGATGGCTTCGCGCGCGACATCGAACATCAGGTCGATATCGTCCGCGGATGCCACGTATGGCGGCATGAAATACACCACGTCGCCGAGCGGCCGCAGCAGCACGCCGCCCTGCAGTGCGTAGCGGTAAGCGCGCAAGCCGCGCCGTTCCGACGGCGCGAACGGTCTGCGGTTCGCTTTGTCCTGCACCAGTTCGATGGCGGCGATCATGCCGGTCTGTCGGACATCGGCGACGTGAGGGTGAGGTTCGAATTCGGCCAGTCGGTGTGCGATGTGCGCGGATGTTTCGCGGTTGCGATCGAGAACGGGTTCGTCGCGAAAAATCGCCAAGGTCTCGAGCGCCGCGCTGCACGCCAACGGATTGCCGGTGTAACTGTGCGAGTGGAGGAACGCTTTTCCATTTGTATACTCCGCATAGAACGCGGCGTAGATGTCCTCGCGCGTCAAAACAGCCGACAGCGGCAGAAATCCTCCAGTCAATCCTTTCGACAGGCACAGGAAATCCGGCGTGATCGACGCCTGCTCGCACGCGAACAAGGTTCCGGTGCGTCCGAAACCCACGGCGATTTCGTCGGCGATCAGATGCACATCGAATTCGTCGCAGAGTTTGCGCAATCCCGAAAGATACGCGGCGTGGTACATGCGCATTCCGCCCGCGCATTGCACGAGCGGCTCGACGATCACGGCGGAAATCTCGTGCGCATGACGTTCCAGCGTCGAGCGCATAGGCGCCAGCGCGGCGACGGAATGTTGTTGCCAGGATTCGCCGGGTTCGCGTTCGAAACAATCCGGCGATCGCACGAAGATCGGTTCGATGAGCAGCGGAGCATACGTGGCGCGATACAGCGGCACGTCGGTGACCGACAACGCGCCGAGCGTTTCGCCGTGATAACTGCCGGTCAACGCCACGAAGCGCGTTTTCGATTCGCGGCCGCGATTGCGCCAGAAATGAAAACTCATTTTCAGCGCGACTTCGATCGCGCTCGATCCGTTGTCTGCATAAAAAACGCGCGACAGGCCCGGTGGTGCGATGCGCAACAATTCTTCGGCCAGTTCGATCGCCGGTTCGTGCGTGAATCCGGCGAAGATGACGTGTTCAAGTTTATCGAGCTGACGCTTGATCGCGGTCGCGATGCGCGGATTGGCATGGCCGAAAATATTCGTCCACCACGAACTGATCACGTCGAGATAACGCGTACCGTCGTGGCCGACGAGCCAGGCGCCATCGGCGCGCGCGATCGGAATCATCGGAATAGTCGGATCCGAACCGGCGTGATCGCGCATCTGCGTGCACGGATGCCAGATCGCGGCGAGATCGCGTTCTACAAGATCACGTACGATCAGCTCGGAACTACGGCGGTTGGAAGGAATGGCGTCCATGCTTTGCTATGATCGGCGCAGATACCTTGCATTACAAGGCAATGCCGATGCACATCCTGCGAAGTCCCGCCGCCGCGCGCGGTTTCACCTTGATCGAAATCCTGGTCGTGGTGGTCATCCTCGGCATTCT
This sequence comes from Rudaea sp., assembly GCA_040002515.1. Taxonomy (GTDB): domain Bacteria; phylum Pseudomonadota; class Gammaproteobacteria; order Xanthomonadales; family Rhodanobacteraceae; genus Rudaea. The sequence goes on from JBDUEI010000037.1 coordinate 7,315, forward strand.
CGCGGCGATCGTGGTGCCGCGCGTAATGGAACATCCGGGCGAAGCGCGTCAGGTGCGCGCCAAACAGGATATCCAGGCGATCGTGACTGCGCTCAATACGTACAAACTGGATAATTATACTTATCCGACCACCGAGCAGGGCCTCGACGCGCTCGTGCACAAGCCGAGCGGCGCGCCCGATGCACCGAACTGGCATGGTTATCTCGATAAGATTCCGAAGGATCCGTGGAATCAGCCGTATCTTTATCTGCGGCCCGGCGCACACGGCGAAATCGATATCTTCAGTTACGGCCGCGACCAGAAACCGGGCGGTGACAGCGAAGACGCCGACGTCGGCAATTGGGATTGACGATCGATCCAAACGAATTGCGCATCGTGAATCGATATCGATCGCACATGGCGTCCCCGATTCCCGATTCCCGATTCCCGATTCGTGGCTCTCGCGGTTTCACGTTGATCGAATTGCTCGTCGTGGTCGTCATCGTCGCCGTGATGGCCGGCGCGTTGACGCTGGCGATCGGCGGCGTGGGCGGCGAACGCAAACTCGCCTATCAAGCCGAGCAGACGCAGGCATTGATCCGTTACGCCTGCGAACAGGCCGAACTGACCGGACGCAGTATCGGACTCAGTCTCAAACGCGACGGCTATCGCTTCAGCCAGTTCGAGCGACAGGACTGGGTCGCGTTCGGACCGGGCGAACTGCGCGCGCGAAATTGGCTCGATACCACAAACGCATTTCTGAGCCGCGACGGTCGGCGCGTGACGATCGCGCCGGACTATCCGGAGAAACCGCAACTCGTCTGTTTTTCGTCGGGCGAACTCACACCGTTCGTGCTCGATATGACGTTATCCGATCTGCCGATTCGCTATCGGCTCGACGGCCAGCCGGACGGCGACATAAAAATCGCATCGATCGATGATCGCGCGCGCTGATTCGACGCGCAGCCGCGGCTTCACGCTGCTCGAAGTGCTGATCGGGCTCGTCGTGCTCGCGCTGGCGCTCGTCGCGTTGTCGCGCACGGCGGCCAATCAGGTCAATTCGTTCGGCGCGTTGCGTGAGCGCACGTTCGCAGGCTGGCTGGCGCAAGACGTTTTGACGCAATCGCGACTCAGCACTCCGTTTCCCGCGCCGGGCAAAACCGACGGGCGACGCCGTTTCGCCAATCGCGATTGGCGCTACGAGCTGGAAGTGGAATCGACGGACGTGGCGACGATCCGCCGACTCGATGTCCGTGTCTTCCAAGCCGACGACAGAACCAATCCGATCGTGAACCTGACCGGTTTCGCCACATCGGATTTACAGCCGTGATGGTGCATCGCGCGCGCGCCGGGTTTTCGCTCGTCGAACTGCTCGTCGCGATCACGGTGTTCGCGACAATGGCCGCGCTCGCCTATGGCGGACTCAACTCGATTGCGCGGACACGCACGGAACTCGGTCGGCAGGAAGATCAGTTTCGCGATCTGATGCGCGCCGTCGAAACGCTGAAGCGCGATCTCGTCGAGTGCGTCGCACGTCCGGTTCGTGGCGCCAACGGTCAGGCGCTGCCGGCGATACTCGGCGCGGCCAATCACATCGAACTGACGCGCGTGGGTTTCGCTAATCCACAAGCTGAGCAGCGCTCGAATCTCGAACGCGTGCTGTATGAAATCGATTCGAACACGCTTAAACGCGGCCGCTACGCCGTGCTCGATCGCGCGCAGGATTCGCAGCCGGCGATGTCGGATATGCACGTCAAGGCCGACGATTTCCGATTGCGCTATCTCACGCGCGACGGTCAATGGCTGGAAGTCTGGCCGCCGCCGCAAGCCACGGACGCCGCGCAGTTGCCGATCGCCGTGCAATGGAATTTGCGATCCACTGAATACGGCGAACTCGAAGGCGTCGTCGAACTTGTGCACGGCTGGCCGCTCACCGCAGCGAATGTTTTAGGCGCCAATCCGGGGACGCCTCCCCCGATCACGACAAAACCATGAGCGGCGTTCGATCATCACAACGCGGTGTCGCGCTCATCGTCGCATTGCTCGTCGTGGCGCTGGCCACGATCCTGATCGCCGCTTTGCTCGATCGCGGTAGCTTGATCGCCGCGCGCACGCGCAACGGATTGCGCGATACGCAAGCGCAGGATTATGCGGTCGGCCTGGAGAGTTACGCGGCGCATGTTCTGTCGCAAGACTTCGAGCAAGATCCGGACACCGATTCCGCCGACGACATCTGGGCCATTCCGCTGCCGCCGACGCCGGTGCCCGGCGGCGAAATCAACGCGACCATGACCGACCTCGACGGACGCTTCAATCTCAACAATCTCTCACCCGATAGCGCCTCGTCACCCAATCCGCAACAGGGCAACTGGCGAGATGCGTTCGGTCTGTTGCTCGATGCACTCAAGCTCGATCCCGCTCTCGCGGGCAATATCGAGAACTGGATGAACAACGGATCGGCCGCGAACACCGACGACGCGTGGTACGCCGCGCAGTATGTCCCGTACCGCTCGGGCAAGCGCATCTTTTCGCACGTATCGGAACTGCGTCTGGTCAAAGGTTTCGACGGCGATACGTATGCGCGCATCCTGCCGCACGTCAGTGCATTGCCGGTCGGCACCACGATCAACATCAACACGGCGACCGTGCCCGTGCTGATGACGTTCCTGCCCGGTTATTCGGAGCAGGAAGCCACCGGCGTCTGGCAGCAAGGCCACGCGCATTACGCCGCTGGAGAGATCAACACCGCGAGCAGCGGTGGACAAAGTCTCCTGCCGCGCATCAGATATCCGAGCTTGTACGGCGTGCAGAGCCACTATTTCCTCGCGCGCGGCGACATCACGCTGGACGGACTTCCGTTCACGTTCTACAGCCTGATCGAGCGCCGATTGGGCTCCGGTAACGGCGCCGATGCGGGCATCCACGTCCTGCAGCGCAGCCGCGGCGGCGACTGATCACGCGACCCGACTGTCCGCGCCGCGCTGCTAGAATGCGACGCATGCCTTTGTCTTTCATCCCATGTCCGAACGCTTGCTGATCCGGCTGCACGCCGACGGCCAACTGTCCTGGCTGAGCCTGAATGCGCAGGGCGCCGCCGCGTCGGCCTCGAACGTCGGCGCGCCGTCGGCGCAGGCCGTCTCGCGAGCGCAACGCGTGATCGCGATCGTTCCCGCCGAGGACGTGTTGCTGCTGGACACGCCGCGCATGTCGGCGCAGCGCTCGCAGTTCGCCAAGGCCGTGCCGTTCGCGCTCGAAGACCAGCTCATCAGTCCGGTCGAAGATCTGCATTTTGCGGTGCCCGAGAAACCCGGCGGCGAACGTGTCGCTGTCGCCGTCGTGGCGCGCAAGAAACTGCAGGCATGGATCGATCAGTGCGCCGCCGCCGGCGTTCGCGCCGATGCGATGTATTCCGACGCGCAACTGCTGCCGACCGATGAGCGCACCGGCACGGTCGCCATCGAAGGACAACGCGCGATCTGGCGCAGTTCGCCGACGCAATCCGGGATGTGCGACGTCGCCACGCTCGCCGACTGGCTCGCCATCGTGCGCGCGGGCGAGCCGGCGTTGCGCGAGTTCGATATTTACGATTTTCGCGGCGACGGCAGCGCACCGGAACTACCCGGCCGCTCCGTGCGCTATCACGCACGACAGCGCGACTTGCTCACGTTTCTCACCGCACAGACCATCAAAGAACCCGAGGTGAATCTGTTGCAGGGCGATTTCGCGCCGCTGCATCGGCAAGCCCCGACGCAGCAATTGTGGCGTGTCGCAGCGCTCGCGATCGCGGCGGCCGTGGTTCTGGCATTTGTATACAATGTCGCAGATTACTGGCGCTTGTCGCATCAGTCCGCACAGCTCGAGACCACGTCGCGCCAGATCCTGCACGATAATTTTCCACAAATGGACAAAGTACCCGGCGATTCGCGACAGCTCATGCAAAGCGCGCTGGACGGCTTGCGCGGCGGCGCGGACGCATCCGGACTGTTGCACACGCTGACGCAAATCGCGCCGATCCTGTCGAGCACGACACGCGTCACGCTGACCGGCCTCGAATATCACAACGCGTCGCTCGAACTCGGCTTGCGCGCGCCGGACGTGCCCGCGCTCGATCTGATGCGCGAACGTCTGGCCAATCTGCCCGGACTGCAAGCGCAGGTCACCGCCGTGAATACGGGTGCGGCCGGCGTCGAAGGTCGCGTGCGCATCTCGGTGGGCAAATCGTGAACGCCGCGTGGTGGAATAATCTGCAGCCGCGCGAACGGCGCATGATCGCGATCGGAGCCGTCGCGTGCGTCGTCCTGCTCGGCTGGGCGTTTATCTGGCATCCGCTGGCGCGCGCACGCGCGGATCTGCACGCGCGCGTGGAAAGCCAGCGCGGCGATGTCGCGTGGATGCGCTCGGCTTCCGGCCAGGCTACCGACCTGCACGCGGCCGGCGAACGCAGCCACGTCGAACGGCAAGGCAAATCGCTGCTCGCACTCGCCGACGTCAGCGCGCGCGCGGCCGGACTTTCCGGCGCGCTCAAACGCGTCGAACCGACCGGCGGCAATAGCGTCCGCGTGAGTTTCGAGATCGCCAATTTCGACACGCTCATCGACTGGCTCAATCAACTGGCGCGCGAATACGGCGTGCGCGTCACGGATTTTTCCGCCGACAAGGTCGAGGGAATCGGCCTTGTCAACGCACGCGTCACACTCGAAGACAGCCCGCGCTGACACTCTTTTTATAACCTCATCGACGCCATGAAAACCCTTCGCCGATTGTTCGCACTCCTCCTCGTCCTGATCGTGATCGCCGTCGTCGTTGCCGCGACGTTGCCCGCATCGACCGCCTACCGTTTCGTCGAAGATCGGATGGGCGCAGTCAAACTATCCGGTCTCACCGGCACCATCTGGCAAGGGCGCGCGAGCAGCGCGCAGGTGTTCGGCCAGGAGCTCGGCGCGCTGACCTGGGAACTGCATCCGCAACCGTTACTGCAACGCGTCGTCGCCGCACAGGTGAGTCTCGATGGCGGCGCGATCGCGGCAACTGCCGACGTGCAGCGCAGGATCGACGGCACCATCGAATTGAATGCGGGAACGTTTCATTTCCCCGCCAGCCTCGCCGCACCCGCGCTGGATATTCCCTCACTCAACCTGCTCGGCGACATCGAAGGCAAGCTCGATCACGCGCGTCTGCAAGGCGTTCTGCTCAGTGACGCGAGCGGCTCGATGCGCTGGAAAAACGCCGCCGTTTCCGGTGCGGCGCAAGCACAACTCGGCGATCTCGAGGCCACGTTCGCCAGCGCCACGGACGGTTCGATCAAAGGCACCGCGCACGATCTCGGCGGCCCGCTGCAACTCGACGGAACGTTCAACGTGAGTGCCGGAAGTTTCGACGTGGATGCGCATCTCGCCGCGCGCGACAACAATGCGCAAGTGGCCGACGCGTTGCGCTACATCGGCCAACCCGATGCCGACGGAACTTCGCACCTGATCATCCACGGCCAGCTCTTCAATTTGTTCTGAGCATGGATGCCGCATTTTATACTTTTCTCGATCACGCGCTCGGCATCGCACGCGAAGCGGCCGACGCGGCCGCGGTCCTCATCCGAAACTATTATCGCCGCGACGTAGCCGTCGAAATCAAATCCGACGAAACGCCCGTAACGATTGCCGATCGCGAAGCGGAAACCGCGATAAAAAATGTGCTGAAACGCGAATTTCCCAGCCACGCGTTTTACGGCGAAGAACTCGGCCGCGAAGGCAGCGGTGATTTCCTGTGGTTGATCGATCCGATCGACGGCACCAAGGCCTTCGTCCGCAACTATCCGTTCTTTTCAACGCAGATCGCGTTGATGTATCGCGGCCGATTGGTGCTTGGTGTTTCCTCAGCGCCGGAGTTCGGTGAAATCGCGTGGGCACGCATCGGTGGCGGCGCGTTCTTAAACGATGCGCCGATCAGTGTTTCGACCATCGAAACATTTGACGCGCGCACTGCGATTTCGATCGGCAACGTCAAGACGCTCACCTCGGACGCGAGATGGAACGTGCTCGCCGATCTGATCCGCCGCACTGGCCGAATCCGCGGCTATGGCGATTTCCTGCACTACCATCTGCTCGCCCGCGGATGCATTGATCTCGTGATCGAATCCGACGTGAACATTCTCGACATCGCCGCGCTCGCAGTCATCGTGCGCGAGGCCGGCGGCGTTTTTACCGACTTGCTGGGTGAGGATTTAACATTGGAAACGCGAAGTGTGTTGACGGGAACACCGGCGTTGCACGCGCAGGCGCTGAAGAGATTTATAGACGTCTGACGCAAAACGAACAGGCGCACCGATTCGAATAGCAAGACTCTCGATCTTGCTCAAAGCAGATTTTCGCAATCTGTTTTCAATCGAAAGCCCGAGCTGAATCTCGATTGACGTGAATGACAGGGTAAGAGCAACACCTGGCCGGGGTACAATACCTACATGCGCAAACCCCCCATCATTCATTCCACCCGAACCGAAAACGGCAGCCAATTCCTCAGCGTCGAGCTGCTCGATCTGGAATTCTCGAATGGTCAGACACGCACGTACGAGCGGCTGAAAGGCGCGGG
>JBDUEI010000038.1:0-17042 GCA_040002515.1 Rudaea sp.
GCCGTCAGAAAAACAGCGCGCCCGAACCAGCGGACGCGAAAACTTAGCTTCATTCGAGTCCGCTCAGGGCGCCATGAATCCCAGATCGCGCGTGGTGAAGTTGGCGAGATTCGGGAACATCGCGTTCAAGTTCGAATCGGCCACTCCCATCCATTTCGCCAACGTCGCCGCGTATTGTTCGACGCCGATGCCCGGAATCATCTGACCACGCGAGAAACTCTGCGCAGCCGAAAGCGATTGATCGGGGAAGCCACTGAGCTTGTCGCCGTGCGCGTAAAGTTTTCCGCCGTTGACTTTTTTGCTCATGACCATTTGCAAACTTCCCCACGCATGGTCGGAGCCGGCGCCGTTGGATTGCAGGGTTCTGGCGAAGTCCGATACCGTGAACAACGCAGTCTCGTCTTGCGCGGTCGTCCCGGTTTGAACGCCCGGGATAGTACCCATGGCCGTCCAGAACGCGGTCATCGCCGCAGCCACTTGTCCTAGCAATACGGGGTGGCCATTGTTGCCACTCCAATAGCCGGAATGCAGATCGAATCCTCCGATCTGCACGAAGAAAATCTGGCGCTGCGCATAGTTTTTCGTTTTCGCCAACTTGATCATCGTCGCGACGGTCTTGAGCTGCGATGCGATGCCGGTGTTCGGCCATGTGATGTTGGGAACGTAGGCAGTGGATGTCGGCGGGAGATCCGGGCCCATCTTCGTATACAGATTGCGCGCATTGCCGATGACGGTGTTGTATTCGCCCGCGAACGCACTGGAATACGATTCGGTCAACAGATCGTTCAATGCCGCATCGCGCGCGCCGCTGTAGGCAGAGCCGTTGCAGTTCGGGGTCGGATTGCAGACGCCATTCAGGCCGATCAAACCGTTCGATGACATTTGATACGGAATCGAACTCGATCCCACCTCAAACCGGTTCGCCCCCGCGATGGATATGGCCAACGGCAACGTCGGATTGGACGTGAGATTGGCACCCTGCGTGGCCAGATTCTCGGCCAGCAAACCGCCCCATCCAATGGCTGTACCGGTTTTGGTATTACCTTGATGCCACTGCGCCGTCTGATCCGCGTGCGAAAACAACTGCGGAGGACGGTTTGCGGAGCTGTTGTTGTAATCGATCTTGTTGATCGGCTTGTTCAACGGCCCGACGTTGGTGATGAATGCGAGACGTTTCTGGTTGAACAGCGTCGTCAACTGGGTGGACGACGCAGAGATATCGCCCAGATTCGGATGCAGGAAATATTGGCTGGAGTCGGTCGTATCGATCACTTTCTGCAGGGCGACCTGCGATCCGGTAGGAAGTGTCAATCCCAGACCGCCGGGGTTAGTGCCGCTGTTGTAGGTTCCGCTGCGCGACGTGGTGTACGTGTTGAAGCGCGTCGTGTCGAACGGAACCAACATGTTCCATGAATCGTTTCCACCGTTGAGATAAAGGCAGATCAGCGCCTTGTATCCGGTCAGCGACGATGTGCTGGCGAGTGCCGTACTCATCATTCGGAGTTGCGGCACCATTGCCGCGACACCGCCGCCGGCGGCTACGCAGCAAAGATTGCGAAGAAATTCGCGACGATTATTACGTGAAATGCCCATGTGATAGTCCTCAGCGCTGCGTCGCGAATTCAGGTGAAAGCATCGTGATGTAAACCAACGACCACGCGCGCTCCTGGACGCTCGCCCCGTTCATGCCTGTGTGAATCATGCTGACCAACTTCGAGTGCATCGAACTCGACATCGAGCCGTACAACAAGCGCGTGTTGATCAGATCGACAACCGCAGATTCCGACGTCGGCGTACTTACCGCGCCCAATGTGGAAACGAGTGTCGACAAGTCGATCAGAGGACGATCGGTCGGCGGTCCGCTCATTCCGATGTAGGCGCCTTTGGTCAAGTTATAGAACGTGTTGATGGTCAGATAGATGATCGATTCGTTGGTGATCTGGAATTCGGGCGAAGCTAAATTGCTATCCGAAAACACACCCGGCTGCGCGTAGTCCGGTGTGTAGAAATTGAACACCGTGGGCGATTCGAGCGTGTTCTGCCCGAAATTACCGAGCGAGATACCGCCACCCACCATCGGGATTTCGCCGTACACGTCTTTCGGTTGTGCCTGTGTGCCGAAGGCACGCCACAACGCGGTCACGCGGAGAATGGGTTCGCGCAGCTTGCCATAAAGATCGCCTTCTACGACGGAACCGATAGCCGGAGCCGACCGAGCTTCCGTGTCCGTGAGAATGGCCTTCAGAACATCGCCGAGGTCACCACCGGAACTCATCCAGACGTTAGTGACACGACCGATGTATTGAGGCGACGGATTGCTCGTGACGAAGCGCTGAATCAACTGGCGCGTGATGAACGGCGGCGTGTTCGTGTGCCCGTTGTAAGGAGTGACGATCGTGCCGTTGAGGTTGTACTTACCGCCGAGAATGCCGAGCAGATCGCCGATGTCGTCGCCGCATTCGCGAACGGGAGCTAGTTGGTTGCCATCAATCACGGTCTTCGACGTGTTCAGCGTATTGTCGTCGCCCGTGATGTCATGTTTCATGTTGTTGGTGGTGTAGGGGAAGAGCTCGAGGCCCCAACACGCCATGCGCGAATACTGTCCGGAGAAGGTCGAGCCGCCACCGTAGAAATTCGCACCGCTGTAGTTATTGTTCGGATCGCCGAGCGGCGCGTCCGAATAGGTCAGTCCAGTGAACACTTTCGCCGTGGCGGTAATGACCGCTTGATCGTACGTCGGAATTTGTTGTCCGCCGCTGAGAACGTCCTGGCCGCTCAAATCAAGCTTCACCAGACCGACGGAAAACAGCTGCATGATTTCGCGGGCGTAGTTTTCGTCAGGACTGGTCGTGCAGACAACAGGATTGGTGCCCGTACAGCTTGCTTTGATGTTGTGATACGCGTTGAGAAACCGCCCCATCGTCGGGCTATACGTCACGTCTTCCAATATCGTCCGATATGGAAGGAATGAATCTTTGGCGAGTAAATCCTGGTACGCCGTCATCGGAATGATGTCGCCGCCGACCGCACTGTTCTGATCGGACACGACGAAAATCTGACCGAGCGCGAACGCCATGCGCTGACGAAGCTGATCCGGCGCGTAGGTCGCCTGCCACCACCATCGGTTCAATCGCTGCGTCTGACCGCTGTTCTGCGCGGCGGCCGTGCGCTTGTTGACGATGGATTCCACCGTCGGTTCGCCGATCGTCGCGGGTAATCCGAGTTGCTCGTCGATCCACTCGCTATAACCGACCTGCATGACACGCGCGATGTCGGCGGCGGTCGGCCCGAATGTCGCTTGAGTCAGGAACCGCGACGCTTCGTTGGCGTCGGCGGGCAAGTCGGTGATCGTATCGAAGTGATTGCCGAAAATATGATCGTGTACGGTTGCCTGCGCCAGCGGCGCGAGGCCGCACAGCACGACGGCAGTTGCTCTGATCCAGACCTTCATGAAGTGTCCCCGAAGACGAATGACGATCCGCACTCCCATGCGGACGGCTGAACTATATAGACATCTAGGCGTCCATGCCGTGACAGGCGTCCGAAAATCAGAGTGCAACTTGCCCGAAACGCAGCGACAGGTGCTATCGCAAAGCGATGCGTCCAATCCTCAACGTTCGTAGCCTGCTCGCGCCGCGCCGCCTGTTCAACCGCCGGGCATACCGCCGGGCGGGAGTCCGCCGCCGCCCATCCCTTTCATCGCCGCACCCATCTGCCGCATCAGCCCTTTCATGCCGCCGGCGGAAAGTTTCGACATCATCTTTTCCATCTGCATGAATTGCTTGAGCAGACGGTTGACGTCGGCCGGCTGCGTGCCCGACCCGCGCGCGACGCGCGCCTTGCGCGAGCCATTCAGCAAGTCCGGATGCCGGCGCTCTTTCTTCGTCATCGATCCGATGATGGCGACCATTCGACTGATCTGCTTGTCGTTGACCTGCGCTTTCATGTTGTCGGAAATCGAACCGAGTCCCGGCAATTTCTCCATCATCGAGGCCACGCCGCCCATGCTCTGCATCTGCTGGAGCTGATCGCGCATGTCGTTCATATCGAAGCGTTTGCCTTTGATGACTTTCTCGGCGAGCTTCTGCGCCTTCTCTTTGTCGACGTTCTGCTCGACTTGCTCGACCAGCGACAACACGTCGCCCATGCCGAGAATGCGCTGCGCGATGCGATCCGGATGAAACGCGTCGAGCCCATCGGGCTTCTCACTCACGCCGATGAATTTGATCGGTCGTCCGGTGATGTAGCGCACCGACAACGCCGCGCCACCGCGCGCATCGCCATCGGTTTTGGTGAGAATGACGCCAGTGAGCGGCAACGCATCGGAGAATGCTTTCGCGGTCGTCGCGGCATCCTGTCCAGTCATGGCGTCGACGACGAACAAGGTTTCGATGGGATTCAACGCGACTTGCAGCGCCTTGATCTCCTGCATCATCGCCGCATCGATCGCCAGACGTCCGGCCGTATCGACGATCAGCACGTCGGCGAAATTCTTCTTGGCGGCATCGAGTGCGGATTTCGCGATCGCGACCGGATCCTGATCGCCGCTGCTCGGATGGAACAGCACGTCGACTTGTTCGGCGAGCACGCGCAATTGTTCGATCGCCGCCGGGCGGTACACGTCCGCGCTGACGACCATCACTTTTTTCTTCTTGCGATCCTTCAAAAATCGCGCGAGTTTAGCGACCGTCGTGGTTTTGCCCGCGCCTTGCAACCCCGCCATCAGCACGATGGCCGGCGGCGCCGCATTGAGATTCAGGTCGCTGTTGGCCGTACCCATCACGGCCGTCAATTCGTCACGCACTACGCGCACCAAAGCCTGTCCGGGCGAGAGACTTTTCAGCACTTCCTGGCCGACGGCGCGGATCTGGATGCGCTGAATCAAGGCCTGTACGACGGGCAAGGCCACATCGGCTTCGAGCAAGGCGATGCGCACTTCACGCAACGATTCGCGGATGTTCGATTCGGTAAGCCGCGCCCGTCCGCGCAGACGTTCGACGGTTGACGAAAGACGTTGACTCAAGGATTCGAACATGGCGATGCACGCGACGATGGAGACATCAATTATAGCAGCGCTGTTCTCCCGGACGATCCGCTATGCGAAACTTCCGGAATGTCCTTACCCATCCTTTCGCTACTCGTCGTCGCGCTCTACGTGATTGCCGCCGGCGTGCTCGCACGCCCGATGTTGCGTGAAGGCATTACAAATCGACGCCTCGGACTCTGGATCGCCGCGGCCGCCGTCATCGCGCACGCGGCGATTCTGGTCAGCATGCATCGCGGCGGCATCGACCTGCATTTCTTCGCCGCGCTGTCGTTGGTCGGCGCGTGCATGGCCGCGATGTGTCTGCTCGTAAATTTCGCCAAACCCGTCGCGACGCTCGGCGTCATCGTATTTCCGCTGGCGGCGGCGTTATTGGCCGTCGACGTTTTCGCCGCGCCGCCGACCGCGCCGTTGCAAATGGAATGGCAGATCAAACTGCACGTCGTATTCGCTTTGCTCGGGTACAGCGTCCTGAGTGTCGCCGCCCTGCTCGCGATCCTTCTTGCCGTGCAGGAACACGCGCTGCGGCAACGTCAGTTCGGCCGATTCGTCTCCGCGCTGCCGCCGCTGACGCTGACCGAAGCACTGCTGTTCCAGCTCATCGGCGCGGGCTTCGTTCTGCTTACGCTGACGTTGCTCAGCGGCATCCTGTTCGTCGAAAATCTGTTCGAGCAACATCTCATCCATAAAACCGTGCTTTCATTCGCGGCGTGGTTCGTGTTCGGCGCACTCCTGTTCGGCCGCTGGCGCTACGGCTGGCGCGGCCGGCGGGCGATCCGCATGACCTTATTGGGAATGTCGTTATTGCTGCTTGCCTACTTCGGTACGCGCTTCGTCCTCGAAATCGTTCTCAAACGCGTGCCTTGATCGCGGCTTCCGCGCTCGGCAGAATCCGACCATGACTCAAGCCGCCGACAACAATCGCCGCCGTTTCCAGCGTTTCCATTTCGAGGGAACCGTGAAACTGTATTCGGACAAGGCGATGTGGGAATCCAAATTGACCGATGTATCGCTGAAAGGCGTCCTCATCGAACGGCCGCTGGAATGGAGCGGAAAAGTCGGATCGAGTTTCCGGATGGACCTGCGCATCAACAACACCGTCATCATAAGCATGGGCGTGACGACCGCTCACGTGATGCCGCACCGCATCGGGTTCCAATGGCAGAAGATCGACCTGGACAGTTTCGCCGAACTCAAACGCCTGGTCGAACTGAACCTCGGCGATCCTGCGATCCTCAATCGCGAATTGTCGGCGCTCGGATGAAGCCGAGCGCGCGCTTTACACAATTCCACATGTGTACGACAACGTCATTTCGATGAACGATTCGTTCGACTCCACGCCGGATTCACGCCGCAGTTCGTTCTGGCTTTTCATGTTGCTCGCGCTGCTCGTGCTCGGCGCCGGCATCGGTCTGCGCGATCCGTGGCCCTCCGACGAGCCACGTTTCGCGCTCGCCGCCAAACAGATGATCGAGTCGGGCGACTGGCTGTTCCCGCATCGCGGCCGGGAACTGTATTCCGACAAACCGCCGATGTTGTTCTGGCTGCAAGCCGTGTCGTTCGACATTTTCGGAAGCTGGCGCGTCGCGTTCCTGATGCCGTCGCTGCTGGCCGGACTGCTCACGCTCGCACTCACCTACGATCTCGGTCGGCGTTTCTGGAATCGGCGTGTCGGCCTGTACGCCGCCATCGCGCTGCTGTTCGTTTTTCAGTTCACGTTCCAATTCAAACGCGCGCAGATCGATCCGCTCGTCACGTGTTTCATCACGCTCGCCAACTGGGGATTGCTCGTGCATTTCCTGCGCGGACCGAACTGGCGCGCGTTCTGGATCGGCTGTTTCGCCGCCGGTCTCGGCGTGGTCACGAAGGGCGTCGGCGTCCTCGCGTTTTTCATGTTCGCGCCATATCTGTTCGCACGATGGCGACGATGGCCCGAAGTCACCTACACCGAAAATTCCGCGATCAAATGGCTGATCGGCGCAGCGGCATTCGCGCTTCCGGTCTTGGCGTGGGCGCTCACGGTTGTTTCCGTCGCAAAATCGCGCGCCACGCCGGAATACGCCGCGTACGTGCAAGACCTCTTCTTTCACCAGACCGCCGGGCGATACGCGCATTCGTGGGATCACGCGCAACCGTTCTGGTATTACCTTCCGATCGTTCTGCTGAGCTGGCTGCCGTTATCGCTCGCCTACATTCCGTCGGTGCCGCGCTGGTGGCGTGACATCAAAAGCGGCGAGGCGCGCATCTTGTTGCCACTGGCGTGGGTGGTCATGCTCGTTCTTTTCTTCAGTTTTCCGTCGGGCAAACGCGACGTATATCTCATGCCCGCTCTGCCGATGCTCGCGCTCGCGATCGGTCCGTATCTTCCCGACATCGTATCGGCACGATTCGCGCGCATCGCGGCATTCACGCTTGCCCTGGTACTCGGGTTGGCGCTGGCCGGCGTCGGCGTGTGGTCGTTGCTCAATCATTTTCCCGCGGCCGAACGCTTCATCGAACAACGCGAACTGCGCGATCTGGACTGGATCGTCTGGGTCATGGTCGTCGCCATCGGTTGCGCCATGTTGCTCAGCGCCGCGATCTTCCGTCCGCGCCGCGGCGTGAGCGCCCTGCTCGGCGCGATGGCCGGCCTGTGGTTGATCTGGAGCCTGTGGTCGTCGCCGATGCTCAACGATTCCAACTCCGCCGCGGGCGTCATGCGCCGCGCGCGCGACATCGCCGGACGAGATACGGAAATCGGCTTGGTCGCATGGAAAGAACAGAATCTGCTGATGTTGCAGGGCCCATCGCGCGATTTCGGTTTCGTGTGGCCGTGGGATCAGCAATATCGCGAAGCGATCGAATGGCAGTCGAAGGAACCGCTCAAGCGGTTCGTTTTCATCCTCGAAGACGCGATGGGTGCGTGCGTGGACAAAACCAAGGCCACGCGCGTCGGTCGCGCCAATCGCCGCGACTGGTGGATGTTCAAGGCCGACGCCGTCGTGCCGGATTGCGTTCCCGCTCCGAAAAACGACGAAGATCCGAACGCGCCCTGATCACTCGATGGCGGCGATCGCCTCGCTCAGACGCTGGACTGCGACAATTTCCATTTCTCCCATTTTCAACTTTTTCGGCGCGTTCGCCTTCGGCACGATCGCTTTCAGGAATCCGTGCGTCGCCGCTTCGCGCAAGCGTTCTTCGCCATTGGGAACCGGCCGGATTTCACCCGACAAACCGACCTCACCGAACGCCACGAGTTTGTCCGGCAACGGACGATCGCGAAAACTCGACAAAACCGCCAGCAACACCGGCAAATCGGCGGCCGTTTCCTGCACTCGAATGCCGCCCACGACATTTACGAAGACATCTTGATCGTACACCGCCAATCCGCCGTGCCGATGCAACACGGCGAGCAACATCGCCAACCGGTTTTGCTCCAGGCCGAGCGTGACGCGACGCGGATTGGCCAACGGCGAATGATCGACCAATGCCTGCACTTCCACGAGCAGCGGCCGCGTGCCTTCGCGCGTGACCATCACCGCACTGCCCGGCGTTGGCGCACTGTGCGTCGACAGGAAAATCGCCGACGGGTTCGGCACTTCGCGCAGGCCTTTGTCGCCCATCGCGAACACGCCTAACTCGTTCACCGCGCCGAACCGATTCTTGAACGCACGCAGGATGCGAAAGCGCGAACCGGTTTCACCTTCGAAGTACAACACGGCATCGACCATATGCTCGAGCACGCGCGGACCGGCGATGCCGCCTTCCTTGGTGACGTGGCCCACGAGAAAAATGCTCGTGCCGGTTTCCTTGGCGAACCGAACCAGCCGCGCGGCCGATTCGCGCACCTGGCTCACTGAACCGGGCGCGGCGGCGAGCAATTCCGTCCAGATGGTCTGGATGGAATCGATCACGATCACGCGCGGAGTATCTTTTTTCGCATTTTCCACAATGCGCTCTATGCACGTTTCGGCCAGACAGCGCAGATCATCCAGCGGCAAATCCAGACGCTTCGATCGCGACGCAATCTGCCCAAGCGATTCCTCACCGCTCACATACAGCGTTTTCAGGCGCGAACCGAGTGCCGCCAATGCCTGCAACAGCAACGTCGATTTGCCGATTCCCGGATCGCCGCCGACCAGCACCACCGAGCCTTCGACCAGTCCGCCGCCGAGCACACGATCCAGTTCGCCGATTCCGACCAGCGTGCGTACTTCGGCCTGCAGCGACACATCGGTCAGCGCAACGATTTGCGCCGGCGCCGATCCCGCGTATCCCGTGCGTTTCTGCACGCCCGCCTTGGGCGTCTCGAGCGCGAATTCACTCAGCGTGTTCCATGCCTCGCATGCGTCGCACTGGCCTTGCCATTTGGAATATTCCGCACCGCATTGATTGCAGACGTAGGCGGTTTTTGTCTTGGCCATTATTGCCTACCGTCTGTACGAGAAAATTTCGAGAAGTGCAATGAAGATGTCATCGTTTCTCGCCTCGCAACAATTCCGGGATATCGCGCGCGCCGTGAAACACGCGCAGCACGTCGACCCATTCGTCCCGATCCAGATAGAAAACAAGATAGGGAAAATCTTTGAGACTCATAGTCTTCAGATCGGCCAGCGCGCACAGCGCTGCGTACCGCGGCGAACCACTCGAGGGATGGCTGGCCAGCCGATCGAAGAGCATGTGCACCTCGTCGATGGACCGCCTGGCGATGGTCGCCCCGCCCTCTTTTGCGAACCACGCGACCGCAGCGGCGACATCCCGCCTCGCAGCAGGACGCATCTTCACGACGCGACGATTCACCGAGGTTTTTTCGTTTCTGCGCGAACGCTGCGACGCAATTCGGCGAACCATGTCTCGGTCGCCGGTTGGGCTGGGCCGGACTCCAATCCCTCGTTCAAAAGAGCTTGCAGGCGCGTGACGTCGCGATCTCGCCGAATCAACTCACGCACGTACTCGGATGTACCAGCGTACGCACGGTCGCGAACTTGTTTGTCGACGAATCGGCGAAGCGTTTCAGGGAGGGAAACATTCATCGTGCTCATACGATCATCTTACCAAGTTGGCAAACCTCGGCAACCAAGAAATTGTTCGGGCGTGCGGTGCGATTTATTCGGCGGGCAAGTTGCCTCCTCGACACAACGCGGTTGTCGAAACGAATGGTCTGACTCAAGCCGCCTTGCGCGTCACCTCACGCGCGATCCTTCTGCCGGACGCCGTTTCCGCAATGCGCAGATCGTAAGCCGTCTGCAAATTCAGCCAGAATTGAGGCGTGGTGTCGAAATAGCGCGCTAGCCTAAGCGCGGTGTCGGCGGAAATGCCGCGACGCCCGCGCAGCACGTCGTTGACGCGCGGTGCCGGCACACTAAGCGCCTTCGCTAAAGCATTCGCACTCATACCGAGCTCGGACAGAAAGTCTTCGCGCAAAATTTCACCTGGATGCACCGCGCGCATTCCGTTCTTGAACATAGTTGTCACCTCAGTGGTAATCCACGATTTCAACGTTATCCGGACCGTGTGCCGACCATCTGAAACAGAGGCGAAATTGATCGTTGATGCGCATGCTGTATTGGCCGCTGCGCTTTCCACTCAACGCCTCGAGACGATTGCCCGGCGGCGACGCAAGATCGCGCAACTCACTTGCACTATCCAGTTGAACGAGTTTGCGCGCCGCGATCTTGGCGATTCCACCGAATCGGCGGGATTTGCCGGTCTCGAACAACTCCCGCGTCTCGCAGCTTTTGAAACTTCGGATCACATGATAATCGTATAACGCATAACGTTAAACGTCAAACGACGGATCACTGATCGTCCTCGACGAACATCACACGCTTGGTCATGCCGCACGTCAGATCGTATGAAATCGTTCCGGCGTGCCGTGCGATCTCCTCCACGGCCAAATCGCGCCCCCACAACGTGACGCGATCGCCGACGTTTGCATCGGGAACTTGCCGCAGATCGATCGTGATCAAGTCCATCGAAACCCGTCCGACGATCGAGGCACGAATGTCATTGACTATTACCGGCGTCCCCGAAGCTGCGCTGCGCGGATAGCCGTCGCCGTAGCCGATCGCAGCCACGCCAATGACCATGTCCTGCGGACATTCGTAAGTGGCGGCGTATCCGACGCGTTCGCCTTTGCGCACGCGGTTGATCGCGATGAGTTTCGTCGACAACGTCATCGCCGGTTCGAAGCCGAGATCGGAACCGGACTTGCCTTCGATAACCGAAAGGCCGTACAGCAGGCCGCCGGTTCGTATCCAGTTTGCGCTCGCGTTCGGCCATCCGAGCAGTGCGGCTGAATTGGATAGTGCGCGTGCGCCGGCGAGATCCGTCGTCGCGCGTTCGAAGGTCTCGACTTGTCGATCGGTCAAAGCGTTTTCGAATTCGTCGGATGCCGCGAAATGCGTCATCAGTGTGACGTCGGATTCGATGTTGCCGAGCGCGCGTAAACGCCGATGCGCATCGCGAACTTGTCCGGGCTGAAATCCCAGTCGATGCATGCCCGAATCGATCTTCAGCCACACACGCAGCGAGCGCGGATCACGATCGGCTTCCAGCCAGGCCAGTTGCGATTCGTGGTGAATGACCGCATCGAGCTTCAATCGTCGCAGTTCGGCAAGATCTGCCGCTTCATCCGGTCCGGACAGGACGACAACACGCTCATCGATCCCCGCCGCGCGCAAACGCAATCCATCGCCGATCGCCGCGACGCCAAACGCATCGGCGCCTTTCAGCGCACGCGCGACGCGTTCGAGTCCATGTCCGTATCCATCGGCTTTGACCACCGCCATTACTTTCGCATCGCCCGCGCGCTCACGGACGCGCGCGAGATTTCTACGTAACGCGCCGAGATGAATCGTCGCTTGCGTCGCGCGACTCATGAGTCGCTATTCGCGCCTTCACTCATAAGTGCTCGCATACCCTTCCGATGCGAAATTCTCGAACTTCGTGTATTGGCCGAGAAACGTCAGCTTGATCGTTCCGGTCGGACCGTTACGCTGTTTGCCGATGATGATTTCGGCGAGTCCCTTGTCGTTAGACTCGTTGTTGTAATACTCGTCGCGATAGATGAACAGAATGACGTCGGCGTCCTGCTCGATAGCGCCGGATTCGCGCAGGTCGGCCATCACCGGACGTTTGTCGGTGCGTTGTTCGAGCGAGCGGTTGAGCTGCGACAGCGCGATCACCGGAATATTCAGTTCTTTGGCCAGGGCTTTCAGTCCACGCGAGATTTCTGAAATTTCGGTGGCGCGATTCTCCTTGTTTCCGGGCACGGCCATGAGCTGCAGGTAATCGATGACGATCAGGCCGAGATCGTGCTCACGTTTCAGCCGTCGGGCGCGCGCGCGAAGTTCGGCCGGCGACAAGGCGGGCGTATCGTCGATGAAAATCTTCGCGTCGGACAACATGGTGATGGCGCTGGTGACACGCGGCCATTCTTCTTCCTGGATGTCGCCGGTGCGCAGATGTTGCTGATTGATGCGGCCGAGCGACGAGATCAAACGAAACGCCAGTTGCGAGGCAGACATTTCCATCGAAAATATCGCGACGGCTTTTTTCGATTTGAGCGCCGCGTGTTCCGCGAAATTCACCGCGAGGGCGGTCTTACCCATCGACGGTCGCGCGGCGACGATGATCAGATCGGACGGCTGCAAGCCCGCGGTCAATTCATCGAGATCGGAAAATCCGGTCGCCAATCCCGTGACCGATCCTTTGCTTTCATAGCGTTGATGCAGGATCTGAAACGCTTCTTTTACGGCCGTGCGCATCGCGACGAAATTCTTGCGCCCACGCGCGCCGGATTCGGCGATGCGAAACACTTTCTGTTCGGCATTTTCGAGAATTTCCTGCGTGCTGCGGCCTTCCGGCTGGAAACCGTCGCCGGTGATTTCGGTGCCGGCATCGATGAGCTGGCGCAGGATCGATTTCTCGCGAACGATGTCGGCGTACGCAACGATATTGGCCGCACTCGGCGTCGAGTTGGCGAGTTGTAAAATGTAACTCGAACCGCCAACGAGTTCAGACAACCCATTCGAATCGAACCATTCGCCGAGCGTCACCGCATCGCAAGGCATGTTCTTTTCGGACAATTCCGTCAGCGCGCGATAGATCAGCCGATGATCTTTCCGGTAAAAATCCTCTTCGTTGAGCTTATCGGCGATGCGTTCCCACGCGCGCTCGTCGAGCATGAGGCCGCCGAGCACGGCTTGTTCGGCATCGATCGAATGCGGGGGAACGCGCAAGGTGTCGATGCGCGGCGCGAACAGACGTTCAGCGGGTGCGGCCATGGATTCTCGGAATTTTATTGTTGTATGTTCTAAAACGAGTCGTAAATTTCCGCCGGTTTCGTCTCACCGCGTGCGACGCGGCCCGACTTTGGTCGAACCTGCTCCACTCGAGCGACAATCCTTTGAACGAACCAGCGAAAATTCCCCTCAAGACGAGCATGCTGTCACAGGTGGTTGTGAGCTCACTAGTGGATAACTTGTGAGTCGAAAAAATAAGCAGCTTGACAATCGGCGACGCACGCATGGCTAAAGTGATAACAACGGTTCTGGATTTACGCGATATCGCACGCCGAAAAGTGCCTCGAGCATTTTTCGAATACGCCGATCGCGGTTCGTACGACGAATTCACACTACGCGACAATCGCAAGGCACTCGAGGATATCCGATTCCGCCAGCGCGTGATGATCGATGTCGACCATCGAAATCTCGCGACAACGATCATGGGTGAAGCGGTGTCGATGCCGCTGGCGCTTGCGCCGACCGGACTCACCGGGTTGCAATGGGGCGGCGGCGAAATCCTCGCCGCACAGGCCGCGGCGGATGCGGGCATTCCGTTTTGCCTGAGCACGATGTCGATCTGTTCCATCGAACAGGTTCGTGCCGCGACGACGAAGCCGTTCTGGTTTCAGCTTTACGTGATGCGCGATCGCGAATTCACGAAATCGCTAGTGGACCGCGCGATCGCGGCGAAATGCAGCGCGTTGATGCTCACGCTCGATCTGCAAATCCAGGGTCAGCGTCATCGCGAGATCAAAAATGGCATGACCGTTCCGCCCAAGCTTACGCTCGCCAATCTTTTCGACATCGCCAGCAAACCGGCGTGGGCATGGCGCGTACTGCGCGCGCCGAGCCGATCATTCGGCAATCTCGCCGGCCGCATCGGTGGCGACGACAAACTGACGACGCTTGCGCAATGGATCGGAAAACAATTCGATCCGACACTGTCGTGGCGCGATGTGGAATGGATACGATCGATCTGGCCGGGCAAGTTGATCGTCAAGGGAATTCTGGATGCCGAAGATGCGGACATCGCCGTGAAAACGGGCGTGGATGCATTGATCGTATCGAACCATGGCGGACGCCAGCTCGATGGCGCGCCGGCGGCGATTCATGCGTTGCCGCGCGTCGTGGATTCCGTGGCCGGACGAACGGAAGTGTTGTTCGATAGCGGGATATTGACCGGTCAGAGTTTGTTGAAAGCGATTGCGCTCGGCGCGCGCGCGGGATTGATCGGCAAGGCGTTTCTGTATGGTCTGGGTGCGCTCGGTGGCGAAGGTGTCACGAAGGCGATCGAGTTCATTCGCAAGGAGCTCGATGTCAATCTCGCGCTCACGGGGCAGACGGATGTGCGCAAGGTTGATAAAAGTATACTTTGGACGCCGTAACGCACGTTTTTCTGTCACGTAGGGGCGCGATTCATCGCGGCCGGCTCGCTCGGGCTATCCGGAAGGCGGTCGAAATTGCTTGCCCCCATCCCAGCCTTCCCCCGCGTGCGGGGGAAGGGGTCTAGAGAACGAAGCTCGGTTCCAATAAAAAACGGACGCCGAAGCGCCCGTCTTTTTGCCTGTGGATCAAAAACTCGGAATCAATCTTCGCCGGTGATGACGACCTTCACGACGGTGTGCACGTCGGCGTGCAGATGAACCTGCACTTCGAATTCGCCGGTGTGACGCAGCGGGCCTTCGCCCATGACGACTTCGCTCTTCTGCAACGGTTTGCCGGCGGCGCTGAATGCATCAGCAATATCGCGCGGGCCGACCGAGCCGAACAGTTTGCCTTCGGCGCTGGCGTTGGCGGCGATGGTGACGCTGGCGCCTTCCAGCGATGCCTTGCGGGCTTCGGCGGCGGTCATCACGTCGTTAGCTTTCGCTTCGTATTCCGAACGGCGCTTTTCGAATTCCGCGACGTTCGTGGCGGTGGCGGGAACCGCCTTGCCCTGCGGGATCAGGAAGTTGCGGCCGTAGCCGGGCTTCACCTTGACGGTGTCACCGAGGCCGCCGAGATTTTTTACTTTTTGCAGCAGTACCAGATTCATGACGCTCTCCAAATCGTTAGCGCGGATTGTTCCGCGCAGCTGACCTCAGTTGTCCGAGGAGTTATGTATCGATCAATGGTTGTCGCTGTACGGAAGCAGCGCAAGGAAACGCGCGCGCTGGATCGACTGCGTCAACATGCGCTGATAGCGCGCCTTGGTGCCGGTGATGCGGCTGGGAACGATCTTGCCGGTTTCCGTGATGTACTGGCGCAGCGTGTTGAGATCTTTGTAATCGATCTCGGTGACGCCTTCGGCGGTGAAGCGGCAGAACTTCTTGCGGCGAAAAAACTTTGACATGGGATTCTCCGAATTCTATGGGGTGAGCTGAGCTCACTCGGCTGCGGCGGGCTTCGGCTGCGAAAAGCGCGGCTCGCGGTCGCCACGTGGCTCGCGTTCGCGACGCGGTTCGTCGTCTTCGCCAAATCCGAATCCGTCTTCGTCACGGCGGCGGCCGCCCTTGTCATCCTTGTTCTTCAGGATGAAGGACTGATCGGTCACGGCGTCGTCGCGGACCAGAATGAGATGGCGCAGCACGGCATCATTGAAGCGGAAGCCGGACTGGAGTTCTTCGAGAACCTTCGCGCCGCACTCGATGTTCATCATCACGTAGTGCGCTTTGGCCAGATTGTCGATCGGATACGCCAGCTGGCGCCGGCCCCAGTCTTCCAGGCGGTGCATCTTGCCGTTGTCGCCTTCGATGAGCGATTTGTAACGCTCGATCATCGCGGGCACTTGCTCGCTCTGGTCAGGGTGGACCAGAAACACGATTTCGTAATGACGCATGTCGGCTCCTTGTGGATACCGGCGGCGAATTCCGCGCGGCAGCCCTCCGTTGGTCGGTAGGGCAAGGTGTGTTCCCACGAATGGGAACCGCAAAGTATAGGGGAATCAGGACATTGGCGCAATGACGGTGCGCGATTGCGATCGCCGCGACCGTGCCACCGCGCAGGCGACGATGAAACCGACGAAGTTCAGTCGATCAGGCGACCGATTCGACCGTGAAACTTTCGCCGCAGCCGCATTCGCCCGTCGAATTGGGATTGCGGAATACGAACGTCGAATTCAGGCCTTCACGCGCGAAATCGATCTCGGTGCCTTCGATGAACGGGAGACTTTTCGCATCGACGATGACCTTGATGCCATCGCTCTCCGTGACCGTATCGTTGCCGGCGATTTCCCGCGCCACATCGATCGTGTACGCATAACCCGAACAGCCGGTCTTGCGCACGCCGAAACGCACACCCACCGCACCCGGCTGGTTGGCCAGGAACAGGTGCATGCGGTCGTGCGCGGCGGGCGTGATCTGGATATTCATCGTCGTCATTCTAGCAGGCTCGGGCGGCGCAAATCCGCTATCATTTGCGGCTTGCACACGATCTCAACGTGGCGTTTTTATTCAGGAGTTTCAAGGCATGGCGGTGGTCAGCGTCAAACAAGCTCTTTCCGGTTCGATCGCGGCGAACACGGAAGTGACCGTGCGCGGCTGGGTGCGCACGCGCCGCGATTCGAAGGCGGGACTGTCGTTCGTCAACGTCAGCGATGGCTCGTGCTTCGATCCGATCCAGATCGTCGCGGCGAACACGTTGCCGAATTACGCGGAAGAAATCTCCAAGCTAACCGCCAGCTGCGCTGTGATTGCGACCGGCACGCTAGTCCCCTCGCAAGGCAAGGGTCAATCGTTCGAGATTCAGGCGAC
>JBDUEI010000039.1:0-9086 GCA_040002515.1 Rudaea sp.
TTGTGCGGATCGGTGATGCCGTCGAGCACGAGCAGCAACGCGTCGCGACCGGCCTGCTCGATCAGCGGCGGCAGATCGCTTTCCGTGCGCGGCGGCGGCGCGCGGTAGCGGGCGACGGCACCCTGATGCCGCGCGCCGCCGGTCATGCGATCGAGTGCATCGCGCGGTCGCGCGTGCGGTTTCAGCCCGAGATCGCGCGCGCGATCGGATAATTCCTTGATGCGCGCGTTCTGACTGTCGGACTCGAAATACAGTTCCAGAATATTGTTCGGATCATGCGTCAGCGCGGCTTCGATCGAATGGATGCCGAACAGCAATTCGCCGCTCATGCGCGTTTCCTTTCGTCGGTCACCAGACGGAAATCGATCTTGCGATCTTCAAGGCTCGCGCGCAGTACCTGCACGCGAACCGGATCGCCGAGCCGGAATTTCAATCCGCGCTTTTCGCCGCTGAGCAGATGCCGCACCGGATCGAAGTGATAATAATCGTTCGGCAACTGCGTGATGTGGACGAGACCACTGACCTGCGATTCGATGAGTTCGACGAACAGTCCGAACGACGTGACGCCCGACACGATGCCGTCGAATTCGCTGCCGACATGTTTTTCCATCCACGCGCATTTGTAGCGCTCGTCGACATCGCGCTCGGCTTCATCGGCGCGACGTTCGTTGTGCGAGCAATGCGTCGCGAGCACGGCCATTTCGCTCGGACTGTAGGTATAGGCCGCCGGCGTACCCTTGGTCAGCGCATAACGAATCGCGCGATGCACGAGTAGATCCGGATATCGGCGGATCGGTGACGTGAAATGCGCATACGCATCGAGCGCCAGACCGAAATGTCCCGCGTTGTCCGGACTGTAGACCGCAAGCGATTGCGAACGCAGCAGGACGGACTGGATCAATCCGCTGTCCGGCCGCTTCTGGATTTTTTTCAACAGCGACGAAAAATCTGCCGGCGTGACTTGCGAATGCGCCGGCATGCGCAGACTGAATTCACGCAGGAATTCGAGCAGGTCTTCGTATTTCGATTCCGGCGGCGTCGCATGCACGCGATACAGCGCGGGGATCTGGCGCTTGCTCAGGAACCGCGCGGCTTCGACGTTCGCGGCGATCATGCATTCCTCGATCAGCTTGTGCGCATCGTTGCGTTCTTCGCTGCCGAGCTGCACGACGTCGCCCGCCGGGCCGAGTCGGAATTTGACTTCGCGACTGTCGAAATCGATCGCACCGCGTTTCTGCCGCGCCTTGGCGAGAATTTTGTAAAGCTGATGCAGATGATCGAGTTGCGGAAGTATACTTTTCAGCTCGGCGCGCGCATCCGCGGATTTTTCGCCGATGGCTTGCCACACGCGCGTGTAGGTCAGGCGCGCGTGCGAGCGCATGATGGCCGGATAGAATTTCGCATTGCTCACGTCGCCGTCGTGTCCGACGTGCATGTCGCAGACCATGCACAGCCGATCGACTTTCGGATTGAGCGAGCAAATGCCGTTCGACAAGGTTTCGGGCAACATCGGCACGACGAAGCCGGGGAAATACACCGAGGTCGAACGCTTCTGCGCTTCGTCGTCGAGTGCCGTTCCGGGCCGCACGTAGTGCGAAACGTCGGCAATCGCGACGATCAACCGAAATCCAGAATTGATCGGCTCTGCGAATACCGCATCGTCGAAATCGCGCGCGTCTTCGCCGTCGATGGTGACGAGCGGCGTGTCACGCAGATCGACGCGGCCTTCCGCATCCTCAACGGTTACCTGCGGTTCGACCAGCGCAGCTTCGCGCAAGGTTTTGTCCGGCCATTCGTTCGGAATGCCATGACTGGCGATGGCCATCTCGACGACGAGCGACGGTTTCAAACGATCGCCTAGCACGCTGAGCACTTCGCCGATCGGACCGCGATACGCGGTCGGCGGTTCGGTGATTTCCGCGACGACGATTTGTCCCGACTGCGCGTTGCGGCTCTTGCCGGCCGGAATCAAAATGTTCTGATGCAGACGCTTGTCGTCCGGCGTGACGACGGTGACGCCGTCCTGAATCACGATGCGACCGACCAGACGCGTCGCGCGACGTTCCAGCACTTCGGCTATCGCGCCTTGTTTGCGACCCCGCCGATCGGCGCCGATGATATTCCCGAGCACACGATCGCCGTGCAGCACTTTGCGCATCTCGACCGGCGACAGATAGATATCGTCGCCGCCGGCATCCGGACGCAAAAATCCGAAACCTTCCGCGTTGGCGATGATCGAACCCGGAATCAGATCCAGCCGCGACGCCACGCCGTACCCGGCACGGCGATTCTGGATGAGTTGCCCATCGCGCAACATCGCGGCGAGGCGTTTGGTCAGCGCCTCGAAATCGCGCGGCTGGGTCAGGCCCAATTCCTGCGCCATCGTCTCGGCAGTCAGCAGTTGCGCGCGATCGCTCAGAAATTTCAGCAGTGCTTCGCGGCTGGGAATCGGATGTTCGTAACGTTGCGCTTCGCGTTGCGCGTTCGGATCGAGCTCGCGTTTAGACGGCTGAAAGGGCTTGGAAGAAGCCGGTGGCGAGGGCCGGTTTCCGCGCGCCGAACGCGGTGCGGGCGCCAGTTCGGGCAGCCAGCCCGGCAGTTTTTTCTTGGGTTTGTTCGACGGCTTGCCGGGCGGCTTTCCGGCTGGTTTTTTCTGTTTCACGAAGCGATTCCGTTCAAAGAGGTGCGCAGCGTCGCCCACAGGCGCCATCGATGCAAGCTATAATTGACTTTGCGGGGCCCGATACGTATCGTGCTGCCCCTGCGCTCGCACACCTGCCCGGGTGGCGGAATTGGTAGACGCACTAGCTTCAGGTGCTAGCGATGCAAGTCGTGGAGGTTCGAGTCCTCTCCCGGGCACCATCTCGTTTCGCAACTCCCGTCAGCGTCGCCCGTCGAGCCTTCCCTCGTCGCCTGCCTCCTTCGCGTGAAAAACTTTTCATCTGCGAGGTTCCAGCGAGGCGTAAATTAGCCTTGCCAGTGCAGGAATTCCTGCGCCTAATAAAAATTTACACGGAGACGCGTGAAATGGACTTCGTTTCAATGCGATTGCAAGGCACGATCTCAGTGCAAAGATTTGGTTGCGCCGCCGGCTTCGTTTCATAATCCCGCTATTGGCACTCGATCGGTAAGCGCCACCTTTTCATCACGGAGGATTATTCGATGAGACCTCACGTCGAACCGCATCGCTCAGTGATCGCCGCGGCAATCTTCGGAATCTTCAATCCGATTCCATTCGGCTGCTTTGTCGCCGGCTTCGTTTTCGACGTCGTGTATTTCCGCACCGGCGAAATTCTGTGGGACAAGGCCGCGGCGTGGTCGATCGCGCTCGGGCTGGTGTGCGCGATCGTGCCGCGACTCATCAATCTGTCGCAGGTTTGGATTACCTCGCGGCGATGGTCCACCGGCGCTGATCGGTTCGACTTCGTATTGAACCTCATCGCTATCGTGCTCGCGATCGTCAACTCGTTCGTGCACAGCCGCGATGCGTACGCATCGATGCCCGCCGGCGTTTGGCTTTCGGCGCTCACCGTTTTTCTTCTCATCATCAGCCACGCCACATCGGCGGTGCGGGCTGCAAGACAGGCATACGGACATGCATGATTCTCTTCGTCGCATCGCATATGTTCTTATGATCGCAGCGGCCATTTCTGGCTGCAGCGAAAAAGCCCAGCTCGATGCTGCGCAGCAGTCGGGCAGCGGACCTTCGCTTCCGGATCAGCGAAACTTTTTGGTGCCGCCGATGCAGGTGCCTGACTTCGCCGGTTGGAAAGACGGTCAGACGCCCAAGGTCGCGGCGGGAATGCACATCGAGAAGATCGCCGGCGATCTGAAGCATCCTCGCCAATTGCTCGTGCTGCCGAACGGCGATGTGTTGGTCGTCGAATCGAATGGCCCCGGCTCCGAAGCGGTAACCACGCCGAAACAGCTCATCGCCAACAGCGTCAAGAACCGGTCCGGCAAAGGCGCCAAAGGTGGCAACCGGATCACACTGTTGCGCAAGAACGGTTCGGGCGCGTGGGAAAAACACGTCTTCATCGAAAACCTGCATTCGCCGTTTGGCGTTCAGTTGATCGGCGACGCGATTTACGTCGCCAACACCGACGCGATTTTCAAATTCCCCTATCAAACCGGCGATACCGAAATCAAAGCGCCAGGTACGGAGTTCGCCGATTTGCCGAACACCGTCAATCACCATTGGACCAAGGCGTTGCTCGCGAGTCCGGATGGAACGAAGCTCTATGTCGGCGTCGGCTCCAACAGCAATGTGGGCGAGAACGGATTGGAAGTCGAATATCGGCGCGCCGTCGTGCTCGAAATCGATGTGGCCACGCGCGGCAGTCGCGTCTTTGCATCGGGCATTCGTAATCCGACCGGATTGCAGTGGGAACCCGTGACCGGAAAATTGTGGGCAATCGCGAACGAGCGCGACGAAATCGGCGCGGACCTCGTGCCCGACTATCTCACCTCCGTTCGCGACGGCGGATTTTACGGGTGGCCATACAGCTACTACGGCCAAAACGTCGACAGCCGCGTCAAGGCACAGCGCCCGGATCTCGTCGCCAAAGCGATCAAACCCGATTACGCAATGGGTTCGCACGTCGCCGTGCTCGGGCTTTGGTTCTCGGCGAACAATTCGCTCCCCGATAAGTACCACGGCGGCGCGTTCGTCGCCGAGCACGGGAGTTGGGACCGTTCGCCGTTGAGCGGATACGCCGTGGTGTTCGTTCCCTTCAAGGACGGCTCGCCCGCAGGTCCGCCCGAGACCGTCGTTTCGGGATTCTATTCGGACGACGAAAAACATCTGTTCGGTGCACCGGTCGGACTGGCGCAAGACGCGGATGGCGCACTGCTCATCGCCGACGATGTCGGCAACGCCGTGTGGCGCCTGGCGTCGGATGCGCACTGACGCGAGCCTGTCGCATGACGGATCGCCAACGATGTCGATGGGCATGAGGTGGTTCGCGAGCCTGATCGTCGTCCTCTGTTCGTGGACGATGTTCCCGTTCCTGTCGCACGCCGAAAACGTCGCGATCACCTTCGACGACCTGCCGCTCAACGGCGAACTCGCGCCCGAAACGACGCGTACCAGCATCGTCCGCGACGTGTTGAAGATTCTTAAAGAATCGCGCGTTCCTCAGGTTTACGGTTTCGTCAACGCGAAAAAACTCGAGAACGATCGCGATGCCGCGCAGGCGTTGAAGTTATGGGTCGAAGGTGGCGCACACGTCGGCAACCACTCGTATTCGCACTTGGATCTGCACAAATCGACGCCGGAAATGTTCATTGCCGACTTGCGCCAAAACGAACCCGTGCTCGAGATTCTCGACGGCAGCGACGCATGGAAATGGCTGCGCTATCCCTATCTGCGTGAAGGCGATACGCTCGAAAAACGCCGCTCCGTTCGTCAGCAGATTCTCGACCGCGGCTACAAGATCGCGCAGGTGACGCTCGACTACGAAGACTATCTGTGGAACACCGCGTTCGCACACTGCGCCGCGCGTCACGACCAGAAATCCATCGCATGGCTGCGTACGAGTTATCTCGACACGGCCTCAACGTACATCGATGCCGATCGGGCCATGGCGAAACTCGTTTTCGGACACGAGATCGATCACGTCTTGCTCCTGCATCTCGGCGCATTCAGCAGCACGATCCTGCCGGACTTGCTCGATCTGATGCGAAAGAAAGGCTTCACGTTCGTGACCCTCGAAGAAGCGCAACGCGATCCGGCGTATGCCTCCAATCCCGATGCCGGCTCGACATACGGCGGCACGCTGCTCGAACAGTGGATGGATGCACGCCAACTGAAATATCCGAAGATTCCGAAAAAACCCAATAAGCAGCTCGAAGCGATTTGCAGATAACGCAGCGATTAAAAGCTGCGTTAAGCCCGATAGCGCATCGCTGAAATTTTATGCAGCCGTCAAACGACTTGTTTCGACGCCAGTAGATTTATCGCAATTCAGCGCAGCCGTGCCGCTGCGCGCGACGTCGAGAATAGTCGCGAGCAATGTGAGTTCGCCGAGAAAACGGTTCAACTCCACGCCTGTTCCCGCGATCTGGACCGTAATCGACCCGTGGCCTTCGTCAACGAGAATCGCGCGTGGATAACGTTGCATCAGGGCGGCGAGCTGAGTCTTTTTATCCGCCGACGCGCCCACCTTCACGATGAGTAATTCGAATTCCAAATGCTCGCGCGACGTGAGATCGGCGATCTCGATCACGTCGATGAGTTTGCGCGATTGCTTGATGATCTGATCGATCACGATTTCGTCGCCCGACGTGACCAACGTCAACCTTGAAACTTCCGCATCCTGAGTGGCCGCGACCGTCAGCGAATCGATGTTGTAGCCGCGCGCCGCGAACATGCCCGCGACGCGCGCCAACGCGCCGGCTTCGTTTTGCAACAACATCGAGATGATTCTTCTCATCGCCGCCCGTTTCTCAGCCCATCATTCCGGTGAAGGCCGGAATCCAGTGACTCGCTTTTTTGTCGAAGAACCAAAGTCGCCGGAATGAGGAACGACATCTGACGACGAGCGACAAAGCGTTCAAAACATCTCCGACGACTCGATTTTCTCGCGCACCACTTCCGCGCGCGAAGGAATGTGATCGCCGGTAATCATCTGCGCATAACTCTTGCCCGGTCCGACCATCGGATAAACGCACGCATCCGTATCGATCATCACTTCGAGAAATGCGGGACCATCGAACGCGATGAATTCCGCGATCGTCGCGGCCACATCGGCTGGTTTTTCCAGGCGACGCGCCCACGCGAACCCATCGGCTTCGGCCGCCTTGACGAAATCCTTCTTGTGCAGACTTTTGTCGCTCGCCGAAAAACGCCCCTGGAAGAACAGCTTCTGCCATTGGCGCACCATGCCATCGCCCTGATTGTTCATCACGACGATTTTCACGGGCAGGTTGTACGTCGTCACCGTTTCCAGTTCGCCGAGATTCATGCGGATGCTCGCGTCGCCATCGATGTCGATCACCAGCGCGTCGCGCCGCGCGAATTGCGCACCGATCGCGGCGGGCAATCCGAAACCCATCGTTCCCATCGAACCGGAGGTCAGCCACAAGCGCGGTTCGCGGAATCCGAAATACTGCGCAGCCCACATCTGGTGTTGGCCCACACCGGTGCTGATGATCGCGCGACCTTTCGTGTGCCGATTGATTTCCTCGATCACCGCATAGGGCTGAATCATCGCCGCGTCGCGCGAGTAATTCATCGCGTATACTTTTTTCAGATTCGCGATGTGCGCGTGCCACGCCGCAAACGTTTTCTGTTGCTGCGGTTGATATCCGCGCTTGGCGCCAAACGTGCGCAGGCGATCGAGCGAAGGCGACAAATTGCCGAGATGATGCCAATCGGCGCGCTTGACCTTATTGATCTCCGCCGCGTCGACATCGAGATGCGCGACGTGGCGCGCGTGTTCCGCGAATTTGTCGGGTACGCCCGCGACACGATCGTCGAACCGCGCGCCGATCGCGATCAGGAAATCGCAATCTTCCACCGCATAATTCGCGTATGCCGTTCCGTGCATGCCGAGCATGTGCAGCGACAACGGATCGGTCGTGTCGAACGCGCCGATTCCCATCAAAGTCGTCGTCACCGGAATGCCGAATGCATGTGCGAAATCGCGCAGCGCGCGCGACGCGTTCGCCGCAATCACGCCGCCACCCGCATAGATCAGCGGACGTTTGGCGTCCCACAGCAATTCGAAAAACTTTGCGCAGTTCGCGCGATCCAGATGCGCCGATGCTATGGCTTCCAGCCGCGCGCGATATCCGGGCACCGGCAACGAACTGGCACCATCGAAAACGAGTTCGACGTTCTGGATGTCTTTCGGAATATCGACGACGACCGGTCCCGGACGCCCGCTGCGCGCGATCTCGAACGCGGTTCGCAATGTCGCCTCGAGCTTCTTCGCATCGGTGATCAGAAAAACGTGTTTCGCGCACGACGCCATGATGCTGCTGACCGGCGCTTCCTGAAACGCGTCCGTGCCGATCGCCGCGGTCGGCACCTGGCCGCAGATGACCACGATCGGAATCGAATCGGCCATCGCATCGCGCACCGGCGTCACCGTGTTTGTCGCGCCGGGGCCCGACGTGACGATCGCCACGCCGACCTTGCCCGATGCGCGCGCATAACCCTGCGCCATGAACCCCGCGCCCTGCTCGTTGGCCGGAACGATCAGCGGCATCGGCTCGGTGCCGTCTGCCGCCGCGTGATCGTGGTTGTAGCGAAACACGGCGTCATAAACGGGCAGGATCGCGCCGCCAGAATAGCCGAACACGATGGTCACGCCTTCGTCGGCGAGAACCTGCACGACGACGTCCGCGCCGCTTAAGTGCGTGCCCGCCAATGGATGTTTAGACGTCTGGACGTCCGATTGCAATTGTGCGTTCACATCCTCTTACCTCGTAGGGGCGCGATTTATCGCGCCCGCAATCTCAGGGCCGGACGCCAGGAATCGCGCCCTACCGATCAACTGGCTTTCTTCAACGGTGCCGCAGCGGGCGCCGCCTGATTCAGCCATGGCATCCGAGCACGCAATTGCGCGCCGACTTTCTCGATCGGATGATCCAGATCGTTCTGTTTGAACTTCTTGTAATTCGGCAATCCGGCGGCGTATTCGGCGGTCCATTCCTTGGCGAACGTGCCGTCCTGGATATCCTTGAGCACGCCGCGCATTTTGTCTTTCGTCGACGCATCGACGACGCGCGAGCCGCGCGAGAAATCGCCGTATTGCGCCGTCTCCGAAACGAACGTGAGCATCTTGGTCAGCCCACCTTCGTAGAACAGATCGACGATGAGTTTCAACTCATGCATCACTTCGTAATACGCGATCTCCGGTTTGTAGCCGGCTTCGACGAGCGTTTCGAATCCGTAACGCACGAGTTCGCTCACACCGCCGCACAACACGGCCTGTTCGCCGAACAGATCGGTTTCGGTTTCTTCCTTGAAATCGGTCTCGATCAGCATCGCGCGTCCGCCGCCGATGCCGTCGGCATACGCGATCGCTTTTTCCTTCGCGTGACCGGTCGAATCCTGATGCACGGCATACAGACACGGC
>JBDUEI010000040.1:0-5709 GCA_040002515.1 Rudaea sp.
TGTTCGGTTTCGTCGCGCGCGACGACGCCGGCTTTCTGTCGGCAACTCACGGCGATCGCGTGCGCGAGCGCGGCGGGCTCGCGCGCGAGCAACGCGTCGGCATTCGTTTCCAGCCATGCGAAAAAATCCGCATCGGCAATCGCGCCGTATTTGACGACTTCGGCCAATCCGGATTTCAGTTCGCGATCCGATAGCGTCGACAACGTGGATGTGTCGATGACCACGGCGCGCGGTTGATGAAACGCGCCGACGAGGTTTTTACCTTGCGGCAGATTCACCGCGGTTTTTCCGCCGACGGACGAATCGACCATCGCGAGCAACGAAGTCGGAATCTGCACGAACGCGATACCGCGCATCCAGCACGCGGCGGCGAATCCGGCCAGATCGCCGATGACGCCGCCGCCGAGCGCGACGATCGTGGCGTCGCGGCTGGCGCCCATTTCGGCGAGCGCATCGAAAATTGCCGAGCACGCTTCGAACGATTTCGATCCTTCGCCAGCGGGAAAAACCAGGCGTGACGCGATGCGATCGCCGAGCGCCGCGACGACGCGATCGGCATACAGCGGCGCGACATTGTCGTCGCTGACCACGAGGACGTGACGGCCGCGCACGAACGCACGCCAGCGTTCGGCGTCGTCGATCGCACGATGGCCGATCCAGATCGGATAACGCCGCGCGCCGAGTTCGACGATGATTTCCTGCACGTCGCTCATGCGGCGAATTCCTCGTCGGTGGGCGACTGATCGTCGCGTCGCCATTGTTCGCGCAATTCGGCCGCCAGCCGCTGCGCCACTTGCGGCACGCTATGGCCGTGTCCGGCCGGAAGCGTGAGATCGGCCACGTCGCGGTACAGCGGTCCACGTTCGGCCGCGAGCGTGAGCAGACGTTGATGACGATCGTCGGCAGCGAGCAGCGGACGTTTGCGATCGCGCGCGAGACGGCGCATCTGATCGTCGATCGTCGTTTCGAGATAGACGACGAAACCGCGCTGTTTCAACACGCGCCGATTTTCTTCGGCGAGCACGGCGCCGCCGCCGGTTGCCAGCGCGATGCCGTCGCGCGCGGCGAACTCGGCGAGAAGAATCGATTCGCGACGGCGAAATCCGTCTTCACCTTCCAGTTCGAAAATGAGCGGGATATCCGCGCCGCAATGTTCTTCGATGGCGTGATCCAGATCGAAAAACGGAACGCCGAGAAGTTCGGCGGCGCGTCGCCCGATCGTCGTCTTGCCCGCGCCCATCGGGCCGACGAAAAAAAGATTCGGAGCCGGATTCATGGTCCGAATGCTAGCAGACGCATCGTGTCGCGGCGCGCGGAAACGCTACAATCCGCGCACTGTCCGTTCGCGACCACGCCATGTATCGCTTCATCGCCGTTTTCATCATTTGCCTGCTCGTCCTGTTCGCGCTGGAGTTGTGGCATCCGGTGCAGGATCACGTGATTCTTCCGTTCACCGCGGGCGTGGCACATGTGAGCGTGTGGATCATGCAGTTGTTCGACGGCAACGTCATCGCGCGCAACAACGATATTCTCGACGCACGCACCGGCGGCGGCATCGAGATCGTGGCCGGCTGCAACGGTGTCGAGGCGGTATTGATCCTGGTCTCGGCGATCCTCGCGTTTCCGGCGCCGTGGAAGAACAAACTGGTCGGCGTGACGCTCGGATTTCTGGCCATCCAGACGCTGAACCTCGCGCGCATCATCAGCCTGTATTACCTGCAGCGCTGGTCAACGGTCTGGTTCGACTGGTTTCATCTGTATCTGTGGCAGGCGCTGATCATTCTGGATGCGCTGGTGTTCTGGCTGATCTGGCTACGCTGGCTGCCGCGCCAGCCGCGCACCATTGCGGCCTGATCGCCGGCGCCGACACTGCTAGACTCGACGCGCGCACATCCGCGGCGCGGCCACAGGAGAGCAACCATGAACAGCGTCACGAAAGTGATCGAGATCAGTGCTTCGTCCGAAAAGAGCATCGAAGACGCGGTGACCGGCGGACTGAAAAAAGCCAGCCGCAGCGTCAAGAAAATCCGCAGCGCGTGGGTCAACGAGATCAAAGTGATGACCGAAGATGACGGTGCCGTGAAAGAGTGGCGCGTCAACATGCGCATCAACTTCTTAGTCGAGTAAGCGCGATGGCGAGCGTTGCATCGAACATGGTGACGACCGCGCTGGAGCTGCCCGGTCAGCGCATCACGAAGAATTTCGGCGTGGTGCGCGGGCTCATCGTGCGGTCGCGCAGTATCGTCGGCAACATCGGCGCGGCACTGCAAAGTCTGGTCGGCGGCAACATCACGCTGTACACCGATCTGTGCGAGCAGGCGCGCGGCGACGCGTTCAAACTGATGCTCGATCACGCGGGAAAGCTAGGCGCCAACGCGGTGATCGGCATGCGTTACGACGCCAACGAAGTCACCGACGGCATCACCGAGGTTTTGGCGTACGGCACCGCCGTGCGCGTCGAACCGACGGCGTAACGCTCAGCGTACGACGATGCGTCGAACGCGTCGTCGCCGGTCGAGCACGATGCGCAGATCCGCCAATGCCGGCAACCGCTTCAGCGCTTGCCGGCTCAATCGTTCGTAATGCATGAGGAAACGACGCAACGCCGCGGGCGACAGCGCGCGAATCGCACCGCGCTCGCGCAAGGCGCGTTCCTGCTCGTCGCGCCACTGCGAAACGATGGCGAAACTCGGTGCCTGCAACATCGCGAGCCGATCGAAACGCCGCCACAATTTCTGATAGTCGCCGGACAAACGATCGTTGACCCAGGTGCGCCAGATCGCGTGCGCGTCGTCGTCGCGTTCGAGCGCGTTGAGCGGACGCTTCAATTCCATCGACTTCTGCGGCGGAACGCCGACGCACCAACCTTCGAAAACGACCAGACGCGGCGGCCGCGATACCGAACGCCATCGCGACGGCGCCACGCGTGTGTCGAGACCCTTGTCGAATCGCGGCAATCGCGCGGGATTCGCGGGCGACGCGTCGCGCAGTGCATCGAGCGTGCGCAGCGCCAACGCGACATCGTGCGTGCCGGGCACGCCGCGCGTGATGAGCAGAGGGTGGATCGTCCGCGCCAGTCGCATTCGTGCGGCGCTTCCGAAATAGAAATCGTCGATCGACAACGTGACAGCGTCGATGCCCTCGGCACGCGCCGCCGCGACGACCTGCGCGGCCAACGTACTTTTACCGCTGCCTTGCAACCCCGATAACGCGACAACATGCGTACGGTTGCGCGACCGCTTCATCCCAAACGCAACGATCGCGGCGACGACATCGGCAGAATATCCGTGCGTGCTAGCATCGCTCGCCATCATTAGATACGCCATCGACATGGAAAAACCTAACGAACTTTATCAGGAAGCCATCGCGGCGTTCCGTGGTTTGCTCGACGACGCCACGCGCGCCGGTGATCCCGAACCGACCGCGATGACACTCGCCACGGCCAACGCCGGCCGCGTGTCGGCGCGCATGGTATTGCTCAAGCACGTCGACGAGCGCGGCTTCGAGTTCTTCACCAATTACGCCAGCGCAAAAGCCGAGCAGATCCAGTCGAACGCGCAGGTCGCGTTGTGTTTTCTCTGGAAAACCTTGCGCGGCGGCAGCGGCGTGCAGGTGCGCGTGGAAGGAAAAATCGACAAGGCATCGGCTGACGAATCCGATGCCTATTTCGCATCGCGCGCGCGCGACAGCCAGATCGGCGCGTGGGCATCGACGCAATCGCAAACCTTGCCCAGCCGCGAGGTGTTCTATGCACGGATCGCCGAATTCGAAAAACAGTTCGATGGCCAGCCCGTGCCGCGTCCCTCGCATTGGGGCGGATATCGCGTCGTGCCCGATCTGATCGAACTCTGGTACGGCCAGCGCGCGCGGCTGCACGAACGCGTGCGCTACGAACTCCACGACGGTGCGTGGAGCAAGCGGCTGCTTTATCCGTGAGGCCCATCAAACGCACAATGTGGATCGATGTCGGACGGATCAACGTCGGGCCGCAACGCATCGTCTGTCTCACCGAAGAACCGACCGAAATTCTGTACGCATTGCGCGAACAGCGCCGCATCGTCGGCATTTCCGGATTCACCGTTCGGCCGCCGAAAGCGCGCAAGGAAAAGCCGAAAGTCTCGGCCTTCACCAGCGCGAAGATCGATGAAATCCTGAAACTCGAACCGGATTTCGTCATCGGATTTTCCGACATCCAGGCCGGTATCGCGCAGGAACTGATCGCGGCGGGCGTCGAAGTCTGGATCAGCAATCATCGGTCCGTGCGCGGCATCATCGAATACATCCGGCGCCTCGGTGCGATCGTCGGCGCGGAAGATTTCGCCGATCGGATCATCATGCTCGCGGCGGGGAATCTGCAAAGCATCGATCTGGCCGCTGCGCGCTACGACCGACGTCCAAAAGTATACTTCGAGGAATGGGATTCGCCGATGATCTCCGGCATCCAATGGGTGTCCGAATTGATCGGGATCGCTGGCGGCGACGACATCTTTCCAGAACGCGCCACGAAATCGCTCGCGCGCGATCGCATCGTGGCCGATCCGAACGAGATCATCGAACGTGCGCCCGACATCATCTTCGGATCGTGGTGCGGCAAACGTTTCCGTCCGGAAAAAGTGATCGCGCGCGAAGGCTGGTCGGGAATCCCGGCAGTACAAACCGGCCAGGTGTTCGAAATAAAGTCGCCGATCATCCTGCAGCCGGGTTTGGCCGCGCTGACCGATGGAATCAGCGCGATCCATCGCGTCATCGCCGCATGGCAGTTGCGTTACGGCTGAGGCGTCACTTCGTTTTCGGCTGGCACGCCGATGTCACGTCGTGCACGCGCTTGGTTTCCGATGCATCGAAATCGAACGTGGCGATCAGCGTGCGCCGGGATTTGTCGTCGCTCGATTGCGTCCACACCAATTTGCCCGGCTGATCGCCAAAAGCGGCGAGCAATGTCGCGCCTTTGCTCGGCTGCCGCGAGCGTGCGTCGATACCGAACTGGAACGCGTCAGGCGGCTCGGGAATGTAACTTCCCGACGCCGTGGTCGTGATCGACGTGGTGCGCGCGGCCGTTATCCAGTCGAGACGGCTCAGCGCACCGGCGTGCGCGTCCGGCCCTTCGAAATCGTCGTAGCCGAAGTCTTTTTTCGTGTAAGCGTCGGCCACCGTCAGTTCGATGACGAGCGCGCCGCCATCCGGATCGGATGAACAGCCGACGTGAAGCGTCGTCGGGCGCTCAGCGCCGCTGTCGATTTTCATCGTGCCGGTTTTCCTGACGTCGCCGTCCGCGTGCGCCAGGGTGGTGAGCAAAAGTGCGACGATCGCCCATGTATACATTTTCATGTCGTGGATTCTCCGAGTTTGCGTATCGACGTCTGGTCGTGAATCGAACATAAGATCAATCGGCCAATTCCGCGCCGAGTTCGGCGATGGTTCTCGCCATCGCACCGGCCTGCATCGCGCGTTCGCTCGACGCATTGCCCTGCATCGCGCGCTTGAGCACGCCTTGCGCGATCGCCGCGAGCCGGAAAAACTGAAACGCGAGCAGAAAATTCCAGTGCGGGCGCGGATCGATGCCGCTGCCGACGCGAAACGATTCGATCATCTCGGTTTCGCCGGGAATTCCGACGGCGGTGCGATCGATGCCCGCCAACCCAGGCAGGATCGCGTTGCGCGGCAGGCGCAACGCCATGCAGAAATAGGCGATGTCGGCGAACGGATGTC
>JBDUEI010000041.1:0-3539 GCA_040002515.1 Rudaea sp.
ATGAATCTCGCCGCAAAAATCACGCGTCACAAATCCATCGAACAGTTGCAAGCCGAACTCGGCACGCGCAAGGATTTCCGCCGCGTGCTCGGGCTTTGGCAACTCACGGCAATCGGTCTGGGCGGCATCATCGGCGTCGGCATCTTCGTGCTCGCCGGGCAACAGGCCGCAATGAACGCGGGTCCGGCGGTGGCGATTTCGTTCATCATCGCGGGCGTCGCGAGCGCGGCGGCGGCATTGTGTTACGCCGAATTCGCGGGTCTCATTCCGGTGACAGGCAGCGCTTACACGTATGGCTACGCCGTACTCGGTGAGGGCATCGCATGGCTGATCGGTTGGGATTTGCTGCTCGAATACGCCTTGATTGTCGCCGCGGTGGCGAGCGGATGGTCTGGCTACGTTTTGAATCTTCTGGATGCGTTCGGCGTACACATCCCCGAAGCGTTGCGCGGCGCGCCGGATTCGGGCGATGGGCGCGTCTTCAATTTGATCGGCGCGCTGGTCGCGATGTCCGTCGCCGTGTTGCTGACGCTGCGCACGGAGTGGGGTGCGCGCGCGAACACGGTGATCGTCGCGGTCAAGATCGTCGCGGTGATTCTCGTCATCGGCGTCGGCGTGTTTTATGTCGATCCGGCGAACTGGCATCCGTTCATACCTGAGCGCGTCGTCGATGCGAAAGGTGTCGGCCACTTCGGATGGCCAGGCGTCGTCACGGCTGCGGCAGTGGTGTTCTTCGCCGTGTTCGGCTACGACACGCTGACCACGGCGGCGGAAGAAGCGAAAAATCCGCAGCGCGATTTGCCGCGCGCGATCCTACTTTCGCTGGGTGTATCGATGACGTTATATATCGCGATCACGCTCGTCATCACCGGCATGGTGTCGTATACGCAGCTCGGCACCGACGCACCGGTGGCGCAAGCGTTTCAATCGCTCGGCATGAAATGGATCGGCGCGGCGATTTCGGCGACGGCGATCGCGAGCATCCTCAGCGTGATCTTCGCGTTCATGCTCGCCGCCGCGCGCATCTGGTTCGCGTTGTCGCGCGACGGTCTATTGCCGGGCTGGTTCGCGAAAATACATCCGCGTTACGGCACGCCGTATCGGCCAACGCTCGTGCTCGGCGCATTCACCGCGCTCGTCGCCGGATTTTTTCCGCTTGGCGAAGTCGCCAAGCTCGTGAACATCGGCGTGCTGTCCGCGTTCATCGTGATTTGCGCGGCGGTGCTCGTGCTGCGCGTACGCAAGCCCGAATTGCCACGTGCGTTTCGCACGCCGTGGGTTCCGGTAATTCCGGTTATCGGTATACTTTTTTCCGTGTGGCTGTTGTCGGAACTGGCTGCGATCACCTGGATGGTATTCCTGGTCTGGGTCGGACTCGGCGTGTTGATCTATTTCGGCTACGGGATCCGGCACAGCAAACTGGCGTCAACATAACGGCGCGCGCGCTAAACTCGCGTCATGCCCGCTTTCGCATACCAGGCGCTCGATCCGACCGGCAAAACGCATCGCGGCGTGATGCAGGGCGATACGGCGCGCGCGGTGCGTGCGTCGTTGCGCGAGCGCGGCATGAATCCGCTCGATGTGTCGCCCGTGGCGGATGCCGCGCAACGAACGTCGATGTTTCATCGCGGGCTGTCGGGCGCGCAGCTTTCGCTGCTGACGCGACAACTCGCGACGCTGCTCAAAGCCGGCCTGCCTGTCGAAGAAGCGCTCGCGGCGCTGGCCGAACAGAACGACGATCAGCGTGTTCGTACGCTCGTCGTCACCCTGCGATCGCGCGTGATGGAAGGGTCCGGACTCGCCGCCGCGCTGGCCGAAGTGCCGGAGAGTTTTCCGGAAATCTATCGCGCATCGATCGCTGCGGGCGAACAATCCGGTCGGCTCGACGAAGTGCTCGCGCGTCTGGCCGACTACACCGAAGCGCGCGATGCGCTGAAACAAAAAATGTGGGGCGCGCTCGCGTATCCGATCTTGTTGACGCTCGTCGCCGTCGCCGTGGTGACGGGATTGCTCGTCTACGTCGTGCCGCAGATCGTCGGCGTGTTCACGCAAATGCATCAGACATTGCCGTGGCCGACGCGCGCGTTGCTCGCGCTGAGCGCGTTCGTTCAAGCGTGGGGCTGGCTGTTGCTGATCTTCGTGGTTGTCGCCGCGATCGGCGGCCGCATCGCGCTGCGCACACAGCAGGTGCGATTCGCGTGGCACGAGTTCGTGCTGAAAATTCCGTTCGCCGGCGGCCTCGTGCGTGCGTCCAACACGGCGCGCTGCACGCGGACGCTCGCGCTGCTCACGGCGAGCGCGGTGCCACTGCTCGATTCGCTTTCCATCGGCGCGCAGGTGATGCCGAATTTGCCGATGCGCGCGGCCGTGAAACGCGCAGCGGTAAAAGTGCGCGAAGGCAGTAGTTTTTCGCGCGCGCTCGGCGACAGCGGATATTTCCCGCCGGTCGCGTTGCGCCTCATCGCGAGCGGCGAGCGCGCCGGTGAACTCGAACGCATGCTCGACGAAGCGGCGAATCACCAGAGTCGCGAACTGGATCGCTGGATGTCGGCGATGACCGCGATCATCGGGCCGCTCGTGATTCTCGCCGTCGGCGCGATGGTGCTGTTCATCGTGCTGGCGATTTTGCTGCCGATCTTCGACATGAATCAGATGGTCAAATGATCCGATTCGAACACGTCAGCAAACGCTATTCTTCTCACCACGATGCGCTCGTCGACATGAATTTCGAACTCGGCGCGGGCGAGATGGCGTTCATTACGGGACATTCCGGCGCAGGCAAAAGTACGCTGCTGAAACTCGTCGCATTGTTGGAACGACCATCGCGCGGACAGGTCGTCGTCAACGGACACAATCATGCGCAACTGCGTCGCGGAAAAATCCCGCAGGCGCGACGCGGTATCGGCATGGTGTTTCAGGATCATCGATTGCTGATGGATCGCAGTGTGTTCGATAACGTCGCGCTGCCGTTGCTGATCGCGGGAACGCCGCGCGAGGAAATCGGCAAGCGCGTGCGCGCGTCGCTCGACAAGGTCGGTCTGCTCGGCAAGGAGCAGGAGCCGCCGGCGAATCTGTCGACCGGCGAACAGCAGCGCGTCGGCATCGCGCGCGCGATCGTCGCCAAGCCGCCGGTGCTGATCGCGGATGAGCCGACCGGCAATCTCGATCCGCAATTGTCCGCGGAAATCATGACGCTGTTCGGCGAGTTTCAGCAAGTCGGCACGACGGTGCTGATTGCCAGTCACGATCTGGCCCTGGTCAAACGCATGGGCAAACGCGTGCTCGTGCTCGATCATGGCAAACTCATCGACGATTTCAGGCCGGGCACATGAACCGGCGCGTCGTCGTCAAAACGGTATCGACACCGCCGTCGCCTGAAAAAAAATCCGTGAAGGCGTCGCGGCCGCCGCTGCGCGCGTGGCGTGAACAGCACTTCTACAGTTTTTTCTCCAGCCTGGGCCGGCTCGCCGCGCGGCCGTGGGCGACGACGCTGACGCTCGCCGTGCTGAGTCTGGCGTTGGCGTTTCCGCTGTTGTTCT
>JBDUEI010000042.1:0-3578 GCA_040002515.1 Rudaea sp.
GCCGATTCGCAGCGGTCCGCTTGAGCGAATAGTTAGCACTCTACGCGACAACGATTACGTCACAGTAGATTTCCCGCAACGTACTCTCGTCGTTGCGATCCCATGCGAACGCCTTCCAGGGCTTACGAGCCGCAACCATTACTTGTGCAAGATTCCCGCAACCGTCTCTTCCGTCTTTTGCCGTCAGCATCGAACTTGGAATGCGCAACTCGAAGCGCTCAATTTTTGAACGATTGGCGCTGATTTGAAAAGCAACTTCTAGGTCACTTTCAAAAAATAAGTGGTTACCGATTCGGAACATTCGAGGCCCGACAAGATCAATTGTGACGACCCCGTCGGAGCGAATGCTTTCCCGTGGGATGGAACAGCCGCTCAGAGCTACGACAAACATCACGGCAGAAAGTAGAAGCCTGACCATTGAGTGCTAACTACGATTAGATTCAATTAACCTCAATATTCTCACAACCTATTCCCTCTAGCCATCTCGACTTTCAGGAAAAACCCTACAACAGTCATCCACTTTTTCCGATCGCGCCGCCTAATCCGCAAGCCTAATCTGGCCTTCTTTGACTTGGGGCCAATGGTGCGAACTAATTCTCGATTTCAATCCGTGGCGGTATCGACGCCATCGCGCGCCCCTCGCCTTCTCGATGATGTGCGGATGCGGTGTCGAAGGCTCGGCTTGTCGATCCGCACAGAAGAGGTCTATGCGGCGTGGGTGAGGCGCTTCATTCTGGCCAATGAAAAGCGTCATCCGCGCGATATGGGCGGGGCGGAGGTGGAGCGGTTTCTGACGCAGCTTGCCAGCGTCGCCAATGTCGCGCCGTCGACACAAAATCAGGCGCTCTCTGCGCTGCTGTTTCTGTACCGCGAGGTGCTCGGCATCGAATTGCCGTGGATGGACAATATACGGCGCGCCAAAAAGCCGGCGCGCTTGCCGGTGGTGTTGACTCGCGATGAAGTCACCTTGATGCTGCACCAGATGAACGGCGTCACCGCGTTGATGGCAGCACTGCTTTACGGTGCGGGTTTACGTTTGATGGAGTGCCTGCGGCTGCGCGTCCAAGACGTCGACTTTCTGCGTCGCGAAATAATCGTGCGTCATGGTAAAGGCGGTAAGGATCGTCGCACGATGTTGCCGGACGCAGCCGCCGATGCGCTGCACGACCAGCTGTGCGAAACGCGGCGCGTTCACGAGCGCGATCTCGCGGCGGGATTCGGCGCAGTCTGGCTGCCGCACGCACTGGAACGAAAATACAGCGGCGCGGCGCACGAATGGCGATGGCAATATGTCTTTCCAGCAACCTCGCGCAGCGCGGATCCTCGCAGCCGCGTGGTGCGCCGTCATCACCTGGATGAATCCGTGCTGCAGCGTGCAGTGAAACGCGCGGCGCGCGAAATGGGCGTCGCAAAACACGTGACGTGTCACACGCTACGCCACTGCTTCGCCACTCACCTGCTAGAGGCAGGCCAGGATATTCGTACAATCCAGGAGTTGCTCGGTCACGCCGACGTCGC
The DNA here is from genome assembly GCA_040002515.1 of Rudaea sp. Classification (GTDB taxonomy): domain Bacteria; phylum Pseudomonadota; class Gammaproteobacteria; order Xanthomonadales; family Rhodanobacteraceae; genus Rudaea. The sequence continues at coordinate 1,519 of JBDUEI010000042.1, forward strand.
CACCACCATGATCTATACGCACGTACTCAACCGGGGCGGAGCGGGCGTTCGCAGTCCGCTTGATCGCGCCGCGCTTTAAGTCGCAGATGCGCCCGGTATGTGCGCTGCATCGCGATACCGCGAAATTTCCTGCGCAATGTTCTTGTCGAGTTCCATCAATTTCTGCGCGTAGGCGGCGAGCGCTTTGTCGTCTTCGGTCTGCGGTGTCCAGCTCGGCACGGGCGTTGGTTTTCCGTCTGCGTCTGTCGCCACCATCACGATGACGCAATGCGTGGCCAATGTATCGACGCCGGATTCGAGATCGCGCGCGATGACGTCGACGCAAAAATGCATGCTCGTCGTTCCGGTGTAAATCAGTTGCGTGTGCACGGTGACGAGATTGCCGATCAGAATCGGATGCACGAAGCGAATTCCGCCGACAGCCACCGTGACGCAATACTTTCCGCTCCAGCCGACGGCGCAGGCGTAGCCGGCCTGGTCGATCCACTTCATCACCATGCCGCCGTGAACCTTGCCGCCGAAATTCACGTCGGTCGGTTGCGCGAGGAAACAGAATTTCACTTCACGATCGGTACCGGACATCGCGTGCTCCTAGAGGTTTAGGCGAAAGCTAGACGTTGAAACGGAAGTGTAGAACGTCGCCTTCCTTGACGATGTAATCTTTTCCTTCGAGACGCAAACGGCCGGCGTCTTTCGATCCGGATTCGCCTTTATGTTTTATGAAATCGTCGAAGCCGATCGTTTCGGCACGAATGAAGCCGCGCTCAAAATCGGTGTGGATAACACCGGCGGCTTGCGGTGCAGTCGAGCCTTTCTTGACGGTCCATGCGCGGACTTCTTTTTCGCCGGCCGTGAAATAGGTTTGCAGACCGAGCAGTTTGTACGCGGCACGGATGACGCGGTTCAAGCCGGGTTCGTCCAAACCCATGTCGGCGAGAAATGCGTCGCGATCGACGTCTTCGAGTTGCGACATTTCCTCTTCGATCGCCGCGCAAACCGGCACGACTTCCGCACCTTCGGTCGCAGCGCGCGCGCGGACGGCGTCGAGATGCGGATTGTTCGTGAAGCCATCTTCCTTGACGTTCGCGATATACATGAGCGGCTTGAGCGTGAGCAGGAAAAGGTCGCGCACGAGTGCTTTTTCTTCGTCGTCCAGGCCGAGTGATCGCGCCGATTTTCCTTCGTTCAAACCGGCGGCGAGTTTCTGCAGAACCGGCCGCTTGGCGAGCGCTTCTTTGTCGTTGGCTTTCGCTGCGCGCTCGACGCGATTGAGCGCCTTGTCGACGGATTCCAGATCGGCGAGCGCCAGTTCGGTATCGATCGTCTCGATATCGGAAATTGGATCGATCTTGCCGGCGACGTGAATGATGTCGGTATTCTCGAAACAACGCACGACGTGCGCGATCGCATCGACTTCACGAATATGCGCGAGAAACTTGTTGCCCAAACCCTCGCCTTTCGACGCGCCGGCGACGAGCCCGGCGATGTCGACGAATTCGACCGCAGTCGGAATCACTTTCAGCGGTTTGGCGATGTCGGCGAGTTGTTGCAGTCGCGGATCCGGAACAGGCACGACGCCGATGTTCGGATCGATCGTGCAGAACGGAAAATTCGCCGCGGCGATGCCCGCTTTGGTCAGCGCGTTGAAGAGCGTCGATTTGCCGACGTTCGGCAATCCGACGATGCCGCATTTGATACCCATGTAAAACTCCGGAATTCGAGATTTGGGATTCGGGATTCAACGACGCGCGCTTGCGAATCCAGAATCCCAACTCACGTTTGTTCGGTGTGCAGTTGTTTCATCGCTTCGTTCAACTCGCCTTTCACCACGAGCGGAACGATATCGAGCGCCGCGCCGATCGCGTTGAGCATGGCCGATTCGTCCGTCGCGCTCGGCCGTCCGAGAACCCACGACAACACTTTATCCTTGTGCCCGGGATGGCCGATTCCAATGCGCAGCCGATGGAATTTGGCGTGGCCGAGCACGGCGATGATGTCGCGCAATCCGTTTTGTCCGCCGTGGCCGCCATCGAACTTCAGGCGCGCGGTGCCGGTCGGCA
>JBDUEI010000043.1:0-14008 GCA_040002515.1 Rudaea sp.
TGCCCGGCATCTACTGGGTATTTCTTGCGGCGATTCTGATTGCGTACATGGCGCTGACGCAGTTCGTGAAAACGCGATTGATCCGGCGGTTCGGATTGCTGTGACGAAAACGTGTCAGCCGAAAGCCTCGCTCGCGTTCATCACGCGTCCGCAATTTTCAGCGTCGTAACCGGGAAGCTTGTCGATGGCTTTGTGAAACGTCGGGCTGCGAAGGATCGTCAGTACTTGCGAAATCATCGGCGTATTTTCATTTTCTGATCGAAACAGGAAAAAATAGCGTTCCTTCAGAACCGGAATGAAATCGAGTCCGAAATGGCGCGCGGGTGTTTCCACGCCGAATCCGACATCGGCCATGCCGCTGGCGACGTAGGCGGCGACAGCGGCGTGGGTGAATTCGCCGGTCTCGAATCCTTCGATGGATCGATCGTCGATGCGGTGTTTGGCGATCAGCAGATCGACGAGGTAGCGCGTTCCGGAATCGCTTTGCCGATTGACGAATCGGATCCCACGTTTGCCCAGATCTTTGATGCCGCGAATTTTCTTCGGACTGCCTTTGGCGACCATCAAACCCTGGCCTCGGGTCGCCAAATCGACGAGCTTGTATTCGTCGCTGCGCAAGACGTTGGCGTATCTACGCAGGAATTTTGGCGCGAATTCGCCGATCGGCACATGCAGTCCCGCGAGGTCGCAACTGCCGTGAGTCAGCGACGATACGGCGTCGGTGCTGCTGCGATATTTCACGTCGGCCGCGATCTGATGCGCGGTCAGGAAACGATGCAGCGTTTGCACCGCAAAACCGTGGCTGGCGTGAATTCGCAATATGGATTCCGCGTGCGCAACAGCGCGTTCGAACTCCACTTCAATTTCGGACGCGAGGCTGTCCAGCAACGGACTCAAACGAGCGGCGATACGTTTATTCGCCCAGACCAGTTTTTCACCGAGCGCGGTCAATGTCGCGCCGCTGCCGCGCGTCGATTCCACGAGCGGCGCACCCAAGATTTTCTGCCCACTGCGCAGGATTCCCCACGCGTAGCGATATGACAGTTTGGTGCGCGCGCAGGCTTTGGCGAGGCTGCCTTCCTCACTGATGCCGACGAGCAAGTCGATCAGGCGCTGCACCACCGTTTCGCCGTCGCGCGAGCGCAGCTGCCAACTCGGCTGGATTTCAACTTTGAACAAGGCCGCTCACTGTCTTTAGTCTATCTTTCGTCTATGCGCTTTTAAGAGCATATTTGGATTCAGCGGATTGCGCTAATGTGCGTCCGCGGGGCGTCCGGGTTGAGCCGTAACTGGGCGAATCGACTATAAAAAATGCCGCAAAGCGGCAAAAAACAGGAGGGGTGTATGTCATCAGTATCCGGGGCTATACCGGCAGCAGGCGGAGCCGGCATCTTGTCGCGCGAGCGCATCGTCGCCGACGCTAAGTTCAATCGTTGGCTGGTGCCCCCAGCGGCACTGGCGATTCATCTGTGTATCGGCATGGCGTACGGGTTTTCCGTGTTCTGGCTGCCGATGACGAAACAGATTGCGAATGCCGATCCGACCGTTTGCGCCAACCTCGGTTTCATGGCTGCGCTGACGACGACCACTTGCAACTGGACGGTGCCGCAAGTTACTCACATCTTCGAGACGTTCATCGCAATGCTCGGCATCTCGGCGGCGATCTGGGGTCTGTGGCTGGAACACGCCGGACCGCGCAAAGCCGGTTTCATCGCTGCGTTGTGCTGGGGCGGCGGTCTCGTGCTCGGCGGCATCGGCGTGATGGTGCATCAACTGTGGCTGACGTATCTCGGCTGCGGAATTCTCGGCGGCATCGGACAGGGCCTGGGTTACATCACGCCCGTATCGACATTGATCAAATGGTTTCCCGATCGTCGCGGCATGGCCACCGGTTTCGCCATCATGGGTTACGGCGGAGGCGCGATGATCGGGGCGCCGCTCGCCGTGTCGCTGATGGCGCACTTCAGTCCTGGTGGCACGCTCGGCGTGGCGCAGACATTGATAGCGATGGGCATCATCTATTTCATCGTGATGTCGTGCGGCGCGTTCGGATTCCGCATCGCACCGACCGGCTGGAAACCGCTCGGCTGGTCCGGTTCCGCGAAAGGCAGCGCGATGATCACAACGCGTCACGTGCATCTCAATCACGCGTGGAAGACTCCGCAGTTCTGGTTCATCTGGATCGTGCTGTGTATGAACGTGACGGCTGGTATCGCAGTGATTTCCATGGCGAGCCCGATGTTTCAGGATATTTTCGGCGCCAAACTTCTCGGCGGGACCGGCGGCGGTACGCTGACGGCCGAACAGAAGGCGATGATCGTCGCGGCTGCCGCGGGTCTGGTCGGCTTGATCAGTCTGTTCAACAGTCTCGGCCGGATATTCTGGGCTTCGATGTCCGACAAACTCGGCCGCAAGAATACGTACTACACGTTCTTCGTGCTCGGTATAATTTTATACTGCACGCTGCCCACGCTGGGTCATATGGGGTTGGCAGCGCTGTTCGTGATCGCGGTTTGCATAATCCTCACCATGTACGGCGGAGGCTTTGCCACGGTACCTGCGTATCTGGCCGACATCTTCGGCACCCAGATGGTCGGCGCCATTCACGGACGATTGCTCACCGCGTGGTCGGTAGCCGGGATCGTCGGTCCACTCGTCATCGCCGCACTGCGCGAGGCACAACTTCAGTCGGGCGTTGCGCCGAGCATGGTCTATGACCGGACGCTGTACATTATGGCCGGATTGCTACTGGTCGGACTCATCAGCAATGCAATGGTCAAACCCGTAAAAGAATCCGACTATATGAGCGACGAACAGCTTGCCGCCGAACGGGCACTGCAACGGGAAGATCGTACCGCTGGTGTTTCGGAGAGCGCGGCGCGCGGTCCGTTCGGCATCGTCGGCGTTCTGGCCTGGCTCGGGGTCGGCATTCCGTTCCTGATCGGTCTGTATATCGCCTTGCAAAAAGCCGCGGCGCTTTTCTAATTATTTATGAAGAAGGCAAGGCAGCCCATTCCCATCCGCGTCGAACCCGGCGAGTCGCTCTCGCCGGATCAACGCCTCGCGGTGCGCAAGGCGACCGAGGCCTTGCGCAACGCGCCGGGCCCGCTGATGCCGATTCTGCACGCCGTTCAGGACGAACTGGGTTTCATTCCGGATGGAGCGGTGTCGCTCATCGCGCATGATCTGAATCTCACCCGCGCCGAAGTGCACGGCGTGGTGAGTTTCTATCACTGGTTTCGCACGCACGCGCCGGGGAAACACGTTGTATACATTTGTCGCGCCGAAGCCTGTCAGTCGCGCGGCGCTCGCGCTGTGGAAGCGCACGCGAAACAATCGCTTGGCATCGATTTTCATCAGACCACGGCCGACGGCGCCATTTCGCTGGAACCGATTTATTGTCTTGGCAACTGCGGATGCGGTCCGTCCGTGCTCGTCGACAAGGACGATCTGCACGCCAACGTCACCGCGCAATCGTTCGATGCGCTGATGGCCGACTTGCGAGTCGCATCGTGACCGCGACGATCTACATTTCGCGCGACGCGACGGCCGTGGCGCTCGGCGCAGAAAAAACGATGCACGCTATCGCGGCCGAAGCGTCGAAGCGAAACGCGGACGTCAAAATCGTCCGCATTGGATCGCGCGGTGCGTTTTTCCTCGAACCGCTGGTCGAAGTCGATGTCGGCGGCAGGCGCGTGGCGTACGGTCCCGTCCATGCGCGCGATGTTGCGGCATTGTTCGATGCGAATTTCCTCGAGGGAAAAGCGCACGCAACGCATCTCGGGCGGACTGACGACATCGCTTTTTTCAAGAATCAGGAACGGCTCACTTTCGCGCGCGTCGGTATCATCGATCCGGTCAGCGTCGACGATTATCGTGCGCACGACGGCTATCGCGGCCTCGAAAAAGCGCTGGCGATGTCGGGCGCCGATATTGTCAAGGAAGTGACCGAGTCGGGTTTGCGCGGCCGCGGCGGCGCGGCGTTTCCGGCCGGCATCAAATGGAAAACGGTGCACGATGCATCGGCGGTCGACGCATCGAAAGCGCCGCTCGCACAATTTCCACAAAAGTACATTGTGTGCAACGCCGACGAAGGCGATTCGGGTACGTATTCCGATCGCATGCTCATGGAAGGCGATCCGTTGTGTCTGGTCGAAGGCATGACGATCGCCGGCATCGCCGTGGGCGCGACACAAGGCTACATTTATCTGCGCGCCGAATATCCGCATGCACATCGTGCGTTGAACGAAGCGATCGCCAATGCGTACGCGACCGGCTGGCTCGGCGCGAATATCCACGGCAGCGGCAAACGCTTCGATCTCGAAGTGCGGCTCGGCGCGGGTGCGTACATCTGCGGCGAAGAAACCTCGCTGCTGGAAAGTCTCGAAGGCAAGCGCGGGCAGATTCGCTTCAAGCCGCCGTTGCCGGCGCTCAAGGGTTTGTTCGGGCAGCCGACGGTGGTCAACAACGTCATCACGTTCGCGAGTGTGCCGATCATTCTCGATCGCGGCGGCGCTTTCTACAAAGACTACGGCGTCGGCCGTTCTCGCGGAACGTTGCCGATTCAATTGGCCGGAAATCTCAAGCGCACCGGTCTGGTCGAAAAGGCGTTCGGCGTGACGTTGCGCGATTTGTTGTACGACTACGGCGGCGGCTCGCTCAGCGGAAGGCCGATTCGGGCGGTTCAAGTCGGCGGCCCGCTCGGCGCCTACTTGCCCGAAGCGCAGTTCGACACCATTGTTGATTACGAGGCGTTCGCCGCTGCGGGCGCGATGCTCGGCCATGGCGGCATCGTCGCGTTCGACGACAGTGTCGACATGCTCGAACAAGCGAGGTACGCGATGGAGTTTTGTGCGATCGAATCCTGCGGCAAATGCACGCCGTGCCGCATCGGCTCGACCCGCGGTGTCGAGGTGATCGATCGCATTCGCTCCGGCATCGAGCACGAAAAAAATCTCGCGTTGATCGCCGACCTGTGCGAAACGATGCGACACGGTTCGCTGTGTGCACTGGGCGGACTGACGCCCGATCCGGTGCGCTCGGCACTCACATTTTTTCCGGAAGATTTCGCGCCGCGCAACGTCGCGTAGCGAAGGAGAGTCATCATGTTATCGATCGTTGAACTGGACTTCGGTACGCCGAAGAAACATTCCGCCAAACAGATTTCGCTGACCATCGACGGATTCACCGTCGCCGTGCCGGAAGGCACGTCGGTGATGCGCGCGGCATCCACCGTCGGCATCACGATTCCGAAATTGTGCGCGACCGAGTTGCTCGACGCGTTCGGATCGTGCCGGTTGTGTCTGGTGCAAGTCGAAGGCATGAAAGGCTATCCCGCGTCATGCACGACGCCGGTGACGGAAGGCATGAAAGTCGTCACGCAAAACGCCAAGCTCGGCGAAATTCGCCGCGGCGTGATGGAACTTTATATTTCCGATCATCCGCTGGATTGCTTGACGTGCCCCGCGAACGGTCATTGCGAATTGCAGGACATGGCCGGCGCCGTCGGCCTGCGCGAAGTGCGGTACGGATACGAAGGCGAAAATCACGTCTACGCAAAACAGGCGGACGGTACGCTCAATCCGCTGTTCGCGGAGAAAGACGAATCGAATCCGTACTTCACGTTCGATCCATCCAAGTGCATCGTGTGCTCGCGCTGCGTGCGTGCGTGCGAAGAACAACAAGGTACCTTCGCGCTGACCATCCAGGGCCGCAGTTTCGAATCCAAAGTATCGGCTGGCCAGGACGAAAATTTCCTCGATTCGGAATGCGTTTCGTGCGGCGCGTGCATCCAGGCATGTCCGACGGCGACGTTGTCGGAGAAATCGCTGATCCAGATGGGACAGGCCGATCACAGCGCGATCACGACGTGTGCGTATTGCGGCGTCGGCTGTTCGTTCCGCGCGGAAATGAAAGGCGATCAATTGATGCGCATGGTGCCGAACAAGAACGGCCAGGCCAATCATGGCCATTCGTGCGTGAAGGGCCGGTTCGCGATCGGTTACGCGACGCATCCGGATCGCATCATGAAACCGATGATCCGATCGAAAATTTCCGATCCGTGGCGTGAAGTGAGCTGGGACGAGGCGATCGCTTACGCCGCATCCGAATTCAAACGCATCCAAGCCAAGTATGGCCGCGATTCTATCGGTGGCATCACGTCGTCGCGCTGCACGAACGAGGAAACATACCTCGTGCAGAAACTCGTGCGCGCGGCGTTCGGCAACAACAACGTCGATACCTGCGCGCGCGTTTGCCATTCGCCGACCGGTTACGGGTTGAAGAATACGCTCGGCGAATCCGCCGGTACGCAGGATTTCGATTCAGTGATGAAATCCGACGTGATCATGGTCATCGGCGCGAATCCCACCGACGGCCATCCCGTGTTCGCTTCGCAAATGAAGCGCCGCTTGCGGCAAGGGGCTAAGTTGATCGTAGCCGATCCGCGCCGTATCGATCTCGTGCACACACCGCACGTGAACGCCGACTATCACTTGCAACTCAGTCCGGGCACGAATGTCGCACTGATCAATTCGCTGGCGCACGTGGTGGTGACCGAAGGATTGGTCAAAGAAGATTTCGTGCGCGAGCGTTGCGAAATCGCTTCGTTCGATAAATGGCGTGCGTTCGTCAGCGAAGCGCGCAATTCCCCGGAAGAAATGGAAAAGACCACCGGCGTTCCGGCTGCCAGCGTTCGTGCCGCCGCGCGTTTGTACGCAACGGGCGGCAACGGCGCGATCTATTACGGGCTCGGCGTCACCGAACATTCGCAAGGTTCGACGATGGTGATGGGTATCGCCAACCTCGCGATGGCCACGGCGAATCTCGGACGCGAAGGCGTGGGCGTCAATCCGCTCCGCGGCCAGAACAACGTGCAGGGTTCGTGCGACATGGGATCGTTCCCGCACGAATTCCCGGGCTATCGTCACGTCAGCGACGATGCGGTGCGCGGTATCTTCGAGAAGGCGTGGAACGTGCCACTGGTTGCCGAACCGGGTTTGCGTATCCCGAACATGTTCGAAGCCGCGCTCGATGGCGAGTTCAAAGGTTTGTACATCGAAGGCGAAGACATCGGTCAGAGCGATCCGAACACGCAACACGTCACCGCGTCATTGAGCGCGATGGAATGCATCGTCGTGCAGGATCTGTTCTTGAACGAGACGGCGAAATTCGCGCACGTGTTTCTGCCAGGTTCGACGTTCCTCGAAAAGGACGGCACGTTCACCAACGCCGAGCGGCGCATTTCGCGTGTGCGCAAGGTGATGGACGCAAAGTCCGGTTACGCCGATTGGGAAATCACGCAGCTTTTGTCGAATGCGATGGGCTATCCGATGACGTACACGCATCCGTCGCAAGTCATGGACGAGATCGCGCGGCTCACGCCGACGTTCACCGGCGTGAGCTTCGACAAGATCGACAAGCTAGGTTCCATTCAATGGCCGTGCAATGCCGATCATCCGAACGGCACGCCGACCATGCACGTCGGAGAATTCGTGCGCGGCAAGGGTAAATTCCTGGTCACCGAATACGTTCCTACGAACGAAAAGATCAACCAGAAATTCCCGCTCATTCTCACCACCGGGCGCATCTTGTCGCAATACAACGTCGGCGCGCAGACGCGCCGCACCGCCAACGTGACGTGGCATGCGGAAGACGTTCTCGAACTGCATCCGCAAGATGCCGAAGATCGTGGCATCAAGGACGGCGATTGGGTCGGCATCGAAAGCCGCGCGGGCGAAACCGTATTGCACGCCAAAGTCACGGACCGCATGGCGCCGGGCGTGGTGTATACAACGTTCCATTTTCCGTTCTCCGGCGCGAACGTCATCACGACAGAAAATTCCGACTGGGCGACGAACTGTCCGGAATACAAAGTGACGGCGGTACAAGTCACGCGCGTCACGCAGCCCTCCGAATGGCAGAAGCGCTATCGAACGTTCAGCGAACGGCAGCAGGAGCTGCTCGATCATGCCATCGCGGCCAAATGACAGAGCGCCCGCGACGACGCTTCCGATCGGCGCCGTTCGCCGACCGGTAGAGCGCCATCGCGGCAGCACGACGTCGCGTTTCGCGGATGCGGTAGCGGAAGAATTGCCCGTCGCGCTGATCTATAACGATCGGCCACATGCGGTGATGATGGCTACGCCGTTCGATCTGGAAGATTTCGCGCTGGGGTTTTCGCTGAGCGAAGGCATCATCGCCGATGCGTCGGAATTCGAAAGTGCGCAGGTCAATCCGGTCATCGCCGGCATCGAGATTTCAATTCGGGTTCCCGACTCACGCGCGGCGGTCCTGGAAGATCGCGTGCGTGAACTGACCGGACGCACCGGCTGCGGACTGTGCGGCGCGCAAACGCTCGAAGCGGCCGTGCGTCATCCACCGGCGGTCAGCGAACCGAGCACCTTCACCGACACGGCGCTTCGCCGCGCGCTGAACGAATTGCAGAGCCGCCAGATCATCAACATCGCTACCGGCGCGACGCACGCGGCGGCGTGGGTGTTGCCCAACGGTTTCGTCGAACTGGTCCGCGAAGACGTCGGCCGGCACAACGCGCTCGATAAACTGATCGGCGCGATGCTGCGTGCGAAGCTCGATGTGCACGATGGATTCGTGCTGGTCACCAGCCGCGGCAGTTACGAGATGGTGATGAAAGCAGCGACCGTCGGTATCGGCGTGCTCGTCGCGATTTCCGCGCCGACCGCGCTCGCCATCGCGCTGGCGCAGGAAGCCAATGTCACGTTGCTCGGATTCGCGCGTCCGGAAGGCTATTCGGTTTACGCCAACGGACATCGTCTGATCGAGGAAGTCGCGCAAGCCACGGGTGCCGTCGCATGAATGTCGAACATCTCGCTTCAATGGTCAACGACATCGCCAATTTTTTTCACGCCGAATCGGATCGCGAAGTTGCGATCGACGGCATCGGCGGTCATCTGAAGAGATACTGGGAACCGCGCATGCGCAAGCAGATTATCGCGTACGCGCAGTCGCACGATTCGAGCGAACTGAGCGATCTGGCGCGTGCCGGCGTCACGCGGCTGGCCGAACTCGACGCCGCGAAATCCTGATCCGCATTCACCGCATTTCGACATGTCGGTGCGTTACGCTCGACGCATGAGCGTCGGCGTAGTGTGGTTCCGAAGGGATTTGCGATTGCAGGACAACCCGGCGCTCGATGTGGCGGTGCGCGCGCACGAGCGCGTCGTATTGGTATACATTCATGCGCCGGACGAAGAAAAGCCGTGGCAGCCCGGCGCGGCGAGCCGATGGTGGCTGCATCATTCGCTGAAGGCGCTCGATGCGGATCTGCGCAAGCGCGGATCGATGTTGCATTTGCTCGTCGGGCCATCATCGGCGGCCCTCGGCACCTTGATCGGGCAAACTAACGCGACTGCCGTTTATTGGAATCGTCTGTACGAGCCGGCGATCATGCAGCGCGACGAACGCGTCGAACGCGCGATGGAAAAACGCGGCGTGGCCGTCAATATCACCAATGCCGCGCTGCTCGTCGAACCGTGGATGCCGACGACGAAGCAGGGCAATTCGTATCAGGTATTCACGCCGTACTGGCGTAATGTGCGTGAGCAGCTTCGGCCGCAACCGCCTTGCAGTGCGCCAACGAAAATCGCATCGCCGCACATTCCCGCCAGTGCGACGATCGACGAACTGAAGTTGCTGCCGACCATTACTTGGGACAAAGGTTTTTACACCCACTGGACGCCGGGTGAGCATGGCGCACAACGACGATTCGCCAAATTCCTGACATCGGGCATTGAGGATTATCGGGAAGGGCGCGATCGTCCCGCCGAAAATTGGACGTCGTCACTTTCTCCACATTTACACTTCGGCGAAATCGGTCCGCGACAGATCGCATGGAAAATTCTTCGTTCGAACGCAAGCGCCGGCGGCGAATGGTTCCTGCGCGAACTCGGCTGGCGGGAATTCTCGCATCACTTGCTCTATCACTTCCCGAAAACGCCCGAGCGCAATCTCAATCGACAATTCGATACGTTTCCGTGGGCGCGACGCGACGCGTTGTCGATCGAACGATGGCAGCGCGGTCGAACCGGAATTCCGATGATCGACGCCGGCATGCGCCAGCTCTGGGAGACCGGCTGGATGCATAACCGTGTGCGCATGCTCGTCGCGAGTTTTCTGACCAAGAATCTTCGCCAGAATTGGACCGAAGGTGCGCGCTGGTTCTGGGACACGCTCGTCGACGCCGATCTCGCCAACAACACGCAGGGCTGGCAGTGGACGGCCGGCAGCGGCGCGGATGCGGCGCCGTATTTCCGCATCTTCAATCCGGTGACGCAGGGCAAGCGTTTCGATCCCGAGGGCGACTACGTGCGACGCTGGATTCCGGAATTGAAAAGCGTGCCCACGAAGTTCGTGCACGAACCCTGGCTCGATGCCGACGTGTTGGCCAAAACCAAATATCCCGCACCGATGATCGAATTGTCCGCCTCGCGCACATCGGCGTTAGGTGCTTATCAACAGATGCGCCGGGATGTCGCTAAGATTCGCGTGGAAAAGTGATGGAATTGTCGATGAAGAAAATGTTCGCCGCCGTGCTTGCCGTGACGGTGTGGTCGGCCCTGGCCATTCAGCTCGTCGTGTCGATCAACATGGGGCTATCGCGCGGTTTTGGCTGGCTGTTTGGCGTTTCGATGTACGTGGCATTTTTTACCGTGACGACGAACTTTCTCGTCGCGCTCGCGGTGACGGTTCCGCTGATCGCCCCGCGATCCGCCGCCGCCCGGTTTTTCGCGAGCGCGCAGGCGATCACCGGCGTCGCTGCGAGCATCGTGATGGTCTGCGTCATCTACAACACGTTGCTCGCGCACATCTGGAACCCGCGCGGCTTGGGACGACTTGCCGATCTTCTGCTGCACGACGTGGTGCCGACGTTGTTTGTCGCCTATTGGTGGATCGTCGTGCCGAAACGTTCGATTCCCTGGCGCGCCGCCGCGCTGTGGGGGATTTATCCCATTGTATACTTTGTCTACGCGATGACGCGCGGACTGATCACGGGATTTTATCCGTATCCGTTCATCAACCTCGCGTCGATCGGGCCGGCGGCGGTGATCCTCAACGCGCTCGGCGTGCTGCTGGCTTATTTCGTTATCCTTTCAGCGCTCGTCGCGCTCAAGTCTTCTTTTCGCGCAGAAGCAGTGCCAGAAACGGCGGCGTAATCATCGCGGTCAGCAGCGACATGGCGACGATCAGCGCATACACGCGCGGCGTGAAAACGCCCCCCGCCAATCCCAGGCTCGCCACGACGACGCCGACTTCGCCGCGCGGAATCATGCCCACGCCGACGATGAGTGCGCTTTTCTTGCCGAGCGACAGCGCGCCTAGAAATCCGCCGATCAGCTTCGAGACGATCGCAATGGTCGTGATGAGCGCGAGGACGCCCAACGTTCCCCAATCGGCCAGTTGCGCCAGTTCCACTTTCGTTCCGGTGACGACGAAAAAAAACGGTGTCATCAGCGCGAGCAATGGTTTGGTCTGATCTTCCAGGCAATGGCGTTGACTGGTTTCCGACGCGATCATGCCGGCGAGAAACGCGCCGATGATCGCGGCCAAACCGAATTGCGTGGACAGGAACGCCAGACCCAGGCAAAGCGCGAGCACGATGGCGAGCGGGGACAAGCCTTCGATTCGTACCTTCGTCCATTTCGTCGATTGGCGCGCCACGCGCGTGCCGACGAGCGCGACCACGACCACGAATCCGATCGCCTCGCCGAGGACCAGCGCGAGATGTCCGATCTGCAAACTTTCGCCGGACTGCAACGCGGTGACGATGCCGAGCAACAACATCGCGAGGATGTCGTCGATCACGGCGGCGCCGAGAATCACGCGGCTTTCCTCACGCTGCAGTGCTCCGAGTTCGGCGAGCACGCTTGACGTGATACCGGCCGATGTGGCCACGAATGCGGCGGCGACGAACATCGATTGCACCCATTCGTAGCCCGATCCGTGCGCCCACAGCGAGCCGAGCACGAACGGTACGATCACGCCGAGCACGCCGACCAGCACGGCGCTGCGGCCGACGCGTTTCATCTCATCGAGCCGCGTTTCCAGTCCGACCGAAAACAGCAGCAACACGACGCCGATTTCGGCCAGGACTTCCAGCGGTTCCGAAGGCTGCACCCAGCCGAGCAGCGACGGGCCGACGATGCAGCCGGCGGCAATTTCGCCGACCACGCCCGGCAATTTGATGAGCCGCGCGATTTCCGCGCCGATCTGCGCCGCGACGAAGACGACGAACAGGCTCAACAGGATTGCGCTGCCATGCTCCATGCTTTCCTCGATCGGTGTTCGTTTCTGCCCAGCATTCGATGCTACACGTTGAGCGCGAAAATGGGGATGTCGGCGTGCGGGCGAGCTATCGCTTGCGCGTTGGATTTTTCCGGTTCGACGGTGACGATGGCGCAGCCGTTATCGCCGCCGCGACGCTCCTGCCTTCGAAGAGCGCGCGCGGCAATTGTTTGAAGATGACCGCGAACGCATCGAAGAACGGCGCCATCGCCGAACTCTTTCGCCAGACCATCGCGATGCGTCGGCTCGGCACTTCGCCGCGAAAGGCGAGCAGATGGACGTTGCCGGATTGCGCGATCGGCGGCTGCACGGACAGGGACGGCAGCAGCGTGATGCCCACGTTCGCGGCCACCATTTGCCGCAGCGTTTCCAGGCTGGTCGCGCGGAATCCGCTTTTTTCGTTCGCACCGGCGAGGTGACAAATATCCAGCGCCTGATCGCGCAGACAATGGCCGTCTTCGAGCAGGAGCAGACTTTGCTCAGCCAGATCGGCCAATTTCAGCGACGCACGTTTGGCCAAGGGATGATTCTCTGGAACCGCCAGCAGGAACGGCTCCTCGAACAGGAATTCGGTGTGCAGCTGATCGTCGTGAACGGGCAGGGCGAGAATGCCGGCGTCGAGCTTGCCTTCGCGCAGTTGGCGCAACACTTCCTCGGTTTTCTCCTCCACCAATAACAGTTCGAGGCGCGGAAAGCGTTCGCGGATCCGCGGTACGACATGCGGAAGCAGATAGGGCCCGAGCGTGGGAAAAATGCCGAGTCGGATCGTTCCGGATTCCGGATCGCGCGTGCGCCGCGCGATAGCCTTGATCTGATCGACTTCATGCAGGATGCCGCGCGCACGCTGCGCGATTTCGCGACCGACGTCGGTGAGCAATACTTTGCGCGGCGTGCGCTCGACCAGCGACACCTCCAGTTCATCCTCGAGTTTCTTGATTTGCGTCGACAGCGTCGGCTGGCTGACGAAGCTGGCTTCGGCGGCGTGGCCAAAGTGCTTGTGTTCGGCCAGTGCGACCAGATATTTGAGATCGCGCAGATTCATATCGTTCACTCATATGCGTAGCCTATCGAAACTATATCATCTATCGATTTGAACGATCGATGCCAAGCGACTATATTTGCCGGGTGGCGCTTAAGCGCTTCCCTATTCAACCACTCAAAGGAGCTACTTCATGCTGACCGTCGGCGATAAATTCCCGCAGTTCAATCTCAAAGCCACCGTTTCGACCGAAAGCGTCGAGAAGGCGTTTTTCCCCATCGCCAACGACACGTACAAAGGCAAGTGGCTGTGCGTGTTCTTCTACCCGAAGGATTTCACCTTCGTCTGCCCGACCGAAATCAAAGGTTTCGGGGATTTGAACAGCCAGTTCGCGGACCGCGACACACAGGTTCTCGCCGCGAGCACCGATAGCGAATTCGTGCATCTGGCCTGGCGCAAGGATCATAAAGATCTGCGTGATCTGCCGTTCCCCATGCTCGCCGATACGGCCAAACGTCTGTCCAGCGCCTTGGGCATTCTCGACGCCGAAGAAGGCGTGGCGAAACGCGCGACGTTCCTCGTCGATCCGGAAGGCATTATTCGCTTCGCCTACGTGACCGACGGCAGCGTCGGCCGCAATCCGCAGGAAGTGTTGCGCGTGCTCGATGCGCTGCAGACCGACGAGCTTTGCCCGTGCAACTGGAAACA
>JBDUEI010000044.1:0-23259 GCA_040002515.1 Rudaea sp.
CCTTTCCAGTTGATCGAGAAAAACGACTGGAGCCACATCTGGTTCATGGGCAGCAACTCGTTTCCGTCCGGGCACAACGCGTTTTTCTGGGGATTGTTCCTGCCGCTGATCTACGTGTTTCCGCGTTACCGGTTCCCGCTGTTGATCGTGCCGATTTTTATCGCACTGGCCCGGGTCGACGAGAATTATCATTTCCTTTCCGATGTGCTTGCGTCGATCGCGCTGGCCGCGCTGATCACGTTGATCGCCGCCACGATTTTCCAGCGCTGGATCGCGCCCGCGCGGCCGCCGCGCCGACGGTTCGTCAATATGCCGGGTGTGGTCAGGAAGTAAGGCGATCACGTGCGTTCGCGCGAATGCGTGTCGCTAGCATTCGTGATAGTGGCGGCACCATGCCGCAATCGCACACACATCCCGCAGCCAGTTGCGATACGCTTGGCCCATTCATCTGATCCGGCCACCCATCATCATGTCCACTCTGCAATCGACCCGCTCCCAAACCAAGTCGTTTTCCACCGTTTTCCTGATCGAGCTGTGGGAGCGCTTCGGCTTCTACGGCATGCAGGCGCTCATCGTGTTCTACATGGTGCAGCGGCTGGGCTTCGACGATACGCGCGCCAATCTAGTCTGGGGTGCGGCGTCGGCGTTGATCTATGTCGCGCCGGCGATCGGCGGCTGGGTCGGCGATCAATTGTTCGGAACGCGGCGAACCATGTTGCTCGGTGCAGCGATCCTGAGTCTGGGCTATGCCTTCCTCACGATGCCGACCGAGAACACGAATTTCCTGTTCGTCGCACTCGGCGTGATCGTCGTCGGCAACGGCATGTTCAAACCGAATGCCGGCAACCTGGTTCGCAAAATCTACGACGGCGACGACGCGAAAATCGACAGCGCGTTCACCATCTACTACATGGCCGTCAACATCGGCTCAACCTTTTCGATGATCCTGACCCCACTCGTCAAAGACTGGGTCAACGGCTGGTATCAGAACGAATTCGGCTGGCACGCCGCCTTCGGCATGTGCTGCACGGGATTGATCGTCGGTCTGATCAACTTCTATTTCCTGCGCGCAACGATGGCGCACGTCGGTTCCGATCCGGACAACCAACCGTTCCAGGTTTCGAAGCTGCTCAAACTCCTGGCCATCGGCGCGGTGTGTGTGGCGATTTCGACGGTGATCCTGCAGCATCGCGATATCGCACGCGCGTTCGTCATCATCGCCGCCGTCTCCATGCTCGGCATTTTCGCGTACCTGATCAGCAAGAGTCATCGCGATGAAAAAGCCGGTCTGATCGCGGCCCTCGTGCTGACTATCCAGACCATCTTCTTCTTCATCTTTTATCAGCAGATGTCGACGTCGCTGTCGCTGTTCGCGTTGCGCAACGTCGATCCGGCGCAGACGCTGTTCGGCATCCATCTGTTCAACTGGCTGCCCGCGCAATATCAGGCGCTCAATCCGATCTGGATCATGTTGCTGAGCCCGATCCTCGCGTTCGCCTACACACGCGCCGGCGCTAGAGGCAAGGATTTGCCGATTGCCGGAAAATTCGCACTCGGTTTCGCCGTCGTCGCTGCCGGATTTTTCATGTACGGCGTCGCCGGCAATTTCGCCGTCGCGGGCAAGACCTCGTCGTGGGTGATGATCGCAGGATACGGTTTGTATTCGCTCGGCGAGTTGCTGGTGAGTGGACTCGGTCTGGCCATGATCGCGCGCTACGTTCCGGCACGCATGGGCGGTTTCATGATGGGCGCGTATTACGTTGGCGTCGGCATCTCGCAATATCTCGGCGGCATCATCGCCAACTACGCGGCGATTCCGTCGGACATCACCGATCCGCTGCAATCGCTGCCGATCTATACGTCGCTGTTCAACAAGCTCGGCATGACCGGCATTGCATGCACGCTCGTCGCGATCGCCGTGTTGCCGCTGATGAAGAAACTGTCGGCCACGCATCACGATGCGTCGAACCTGCCGACGCCGCCGCTGGTCACGGCGATCGCCGAAGAATAGCGTTTGGCACGGCAGCGTCCGCCGGGCGCTGCCGAGTCCGAAGTCCGGCGCACGGCGGAACAAGGCTTCGTTGCGCCGTCGCAAGCGCAAATCGCGGTAATCAAAAGTAAGCGAATGCAAAGACCGCGACACTACGCCGTTCGCGCCGTATCCTTGCGTGTGAAATGGACGCACCGATGATCAACGACGCACGCATTCTGCTGGCCGACGACGACGAAGAGTTGTGCCAGCTTCTGCGCGATTTCCTGGTGCGCGAAGGATTCGAGGTCGACCTGGCGCACGACGGGGAAGAAGCGCTGCGTCGCGCCTACGCCGGCGGTTACGACGCGGTCATCCTCGACGTGATGTTGCCGCAACGCTCCGGTCTGGAATTGCTGCGTGAATTGCGACGCTCGTCGAAACTGCCGGTGCTGATGCTGACCGCACTCGGCGAAGACATCGATCGCATTCTCGGCCTGGAACTCGGCGCCGACGATTACGTTCCGAAACCCTGCAACCCGCGCGAAATCGCGGCACGCCTGCGTGCGATCCTGCGCCGCACGCAAGGCGACAACGAAGGTCCGCGATTGGTCGATCTGAGCATCGGTCCGGTCGCCCTGCGCGCCGCCTCGCGCAGCGTGACCGTGCGCGGCGATGCCGTCGCCCTGACCGGCACCGAATTCAACATCCTCGCCGTTCTGATGCGCGAAGCCGGCCGCGTGGTCAGCAAGGAAACCTTGTCGCAAGACGTACTCGGTCGCCCGCTCGGGCCGTTCGATCGAAGTATCGATGTACACATTTCCAAATTGCGGCGTAAGCTCGGACTGGCCGGCGACGGTGAATCGCTGATCGGAACGGTACACCGCGGCGGCTACATCTTCCGCATCGTCGAGGAGTAATCGACATGCGTTCGCGGACGCACTGACATGCGGCGATTATTCTGGCGAATCTTCGGCCTGTTCTGGGCCGCCACCGTGGTGCTGATCCTCGGCATCGCGTGGACCACGTCGAACAATTTCGAGAACGAGAAACTGCCGGGTCTCGACGTCACGCGCATGGATTTCGCGCTTAACGACGAATTGCGCAGCGCACAGCGCGCCTTTCGCGAAGGCGGCGTCGATGCGATGCGCAATCGCGTTTCGGACATGCAGCGATTGCGCGGTGTCGAAATCTACGTGATCGATCCCAACGGCACCGACGTGCTCGGCCGCGATATCCCGCCCGAGATCGCCGACGCCGTGGCGCATCCGGTGCAGGACAGCGAAGGCATGCACGCCAATCGAATGCGCGTGCGCAAGATCACGACGGTCGATTTCAAGCCGATGTTCACCGCGGTCGCCAGCTATAAAGGTTCGCCGCTGCTGCGCATGTTGTATCGGCGGCCGAATGCGTTCTGGACGCACGTGGCGTTGGCGATGGTGATCAGTGCGGCGTTCAGCTTGCTCCTCGCCGCCTACATCACCGCGCCGCTGGCGCGTATCCGCAGCAGTGCGCGGCGCGTGGCGCGCGGGGATCTGTCGGCGCGCGTCGGCGATCTTCCGTTCGGACGCAGCGCGGAAATTCTTGCGCTCGCCAACGAATTCGATCAGATGGCCGCGCGATTGAAGGATCTCGTCGAAGGCCAGCAACGTTTGATCCGCGACGTCTCGCACGAAATGCGTTCGCCGCTTTCGCGCATGCGCGTCGCGCTCGAACTGGCGCGCTCGCGCGAAACCGATGAAACGCGCGCGCAACTCGATCGCATCGAGCGCGAAGCGATGCGTCTGGAAGAAATGATCGGTCAGGCGATCCAGCTATCGCGCATGGAAACCACATCGCAAACGCGCGCCGAAGATTTGCCGATCGACGAACTCGTCGCCGACATCGCCGCCGACGCCGCGTTCGAAGCCCAGGCGCGACCGTGTTCGTTGCACATCGCACAAACCGCGCCGTTGCGCGTGCATGCCGAAGCCGATCTGTTGACGAGCGCGATCGAAAACGTGATCCGAAACGCCGTCAACTACACGTCGACCGGCAGCACCATCGATCTGCGCCTGGATCGAGTCGAAAATCAGGCGCGGCTGCGCGTGCGCGATTTCGGCCCTGGCGTTCCGGCGGCAGATTGCGCACGCATCTTCGAACCGTACTTCCGCACCGATGCTGCGCGTCAGCGCAAGAGCGGCGGCAGTGGTCTGGGACTGGCGATCGCCAAGCGCGCCGTCGAACGGCAAGGCGGCCGCATCCATGCGCAGAACATGGACGGCGGAGGACTCGAAGTGGAAATTCTGCTGCCGCTGGCGTAACCGATTCGATCAGTCGACGACCTGCAGATGGACGTCGTCCATCCAGCCGGTGCCGGCATCCTGCAACGTGACGCCGACGGTGACATCGCTCGCGCCCTGCGCGGGCAGCTTCAGCCGCACGGACTGTCTTTGCCATCCGGTCGTGCCTTGCATGCCCGTCGAATAGGCCAGTGTGCCGGGCTGGTTGGCGTTGAGGAAAAGTTTCCAGCCTTTCGGGCCGACATCGGCGCACTTCATCATCGCCGACAGCTCGATCGTCTTGCCCGCATACTTGGACAAATCCGGCCGCACCATCATGTCGCCGTAGACCTGCGGTGCGATGCGTTCGAAACGCAGACTGGACTTGCCCTGCGCCGGATCGTTCGTATCCAACGATGCCTTGTAGCCGACCACGCCGGCGTGATGCGTGAGCGTCCAACCCGGAATATCCAGGCCCGAGATGGGCATTTCGAAATCGGCGTTGACCAGTGCGATGGACACACCGCCCGCGGCCGGCGCCGGCGTCGCGTCCGGACCGGAATGGCCGCACGCGCACAATATCGCTGTCAAAACGACGATGCAGATTCTTCCCACGGGATTGATCCTCGATGCCATGACGAGATCATACCCGGCGGCGCTGGAAAATTCGCAGCGTTCCTGCGACATTGCACGCATGGAACGGCTCACCGCCCGCGAACTCTTCGAAAAGGTCGGCACCCGGCTGGCGCTGCGCTGGGCGGCCGGGCAACGCGGTGAATCGCGCGCGATCGTACCGGCCGAGAAACAGTCGCGACGTCCGTCGCTGGCGGGTTATCTCAACATCATCTATCCGAACAAGATTCAGATCATCGGGACCGAAGAACTGGCCTGGCTCGATGGACTGGATTCGCGTCAGCGCTGGGAAATGATCGAAAAGATCATGGGCTTCACGCCGACCGCGCTGATCGTCACCAAGGATCAGGCCGTGCCCGCCGATCTGCGCGACGCGGCCAACGAAAGCGGCACGCCGGTCTGGCTGAGTACGCAGCGCGGCCACGAATTGCTGACCTATCTGCAATATCACCTCGCGCGCATGCTCGCGCGACGCGTCACCTTGCACGGCGTGCTGATGGAGGTGTATTCGATCGGTGTGCTGATCACCGGCGAATCCGGATCGGGAAAATCCGAACTGGCGCTGGAACTGATCACGCGCGGGCATCGTCTGGTCGCCGATGACGCGCCGGAATTCACGCAGATCGCGCCGGACGTGATCGATGGATCGTGTCCGGAAATCCTGCAGGATCTGCTCGAAGTGCGCGGCTTGGGCATTCTCAATGTGCGCGAGATGTTCGGCCATACGGCCGTAAAGCCGTCCAAATACCTTCGCCTGGTCGTGCATCTGGCGATCACGCCGCGCTCGCAGCCCATCGAGCAAGGCGGCCTCGAACGGATTTACGGCGACAACAGTTATCGCGAAGTGCTCGATACAAAGATTCCGCAAACCACGATTCCCGTCGCGCCCGGCCGCAACTTGGCCGTGCTCGTCGAAGCGGCGGTGCGCAATCACGTGCTGAAGACCAAAGGCATCGATCCGGCACAAACCTTTCTCGATCGACAGGCGCACCAGATGCGCAAGCAGCCGCCGTGGTGAGCGCGGACCCGTCCGACACAGCGAAACCCGCGACGCGGCTGATCGTCGTGAGCGGCATGTCCGGCTCCGGAAAAACCATCGCGCTGCGCACGCTGGAAGATCTCGATTATTACTGCGTCGACAATCTGCCGGGCGCGCTGTTGCCGGCGTTCGTCGCCGAAGTCGCGCAAGTCGGATTGCATCCGCGCCTGGCCGTCGGCATCGATGTGCGCAATCGCGCCAAAGACCTCAACGTCGTGCCGCAACTGCTGGCGGACGTCGCCGCGCAAGGCATCGAACATCGCCTGATCTTTCTCGACGCGCGCGACGACGTGCTGTTCAAACGCTATTCCGATACGCGCCGCCGCCATCCGCTGACCGGCGAAGGCGTGTCGCTCGCCGATGCCATCGCGAAAGAACGCAAACTGCTAAAACCGTTGTCGTCGATCGCCGACAGCGTGATCGACACCGGCGATTTCAACGTCCATCAATTGCGCCGCCTCATCGCCACCGAATTCGGCATGGCGGGCGGACCGTTGTCACTGCTGTTCGAATCGTTCGCCTACAAACGCGGCGTGCCGGCCGATGCCGATTTCGTGTTCGACGCGCGCTGCCTACCCAACCCGCATTGGGATGTGCAACTGCGCCCGTTATCCGGGCGCGACGCGGCCGTGCGCACGTGGCTGGAAAACAAACCCGACGTCGCGGCGTACCACGACGATGTCGAAAAATTCCTCGACGCCTGGCTGCCGCGATTCCAGGCTGAAAACCGATCGTACGTAACGATCTGCATCGGCTGCACCGGCGGTCGGCATCGATCGGTTTATCTATGCGAGCGACTGGCCGAGCATTTCCGCGCCGAACGCGAACAGGTTCTCACGTTCCATCGGGAACTCGAATGAAAACGAGAGCGTCATGAGCGTCGGTATACTTTTACTCACGCATGAAACGATGGGCGCGTCGCTCATCGCCACGGCGCACCATATCCTCGGTCGCATCTCGTTGCCGCTCGACACGCTGGCCGTGCCGCCGGGCAGCGAGATCGATATCGCCCTCAGTGACACCGCCGCGCGCGTGCGCGCGCTCGATCGCGGCGAAGGCGTGCTCGTGCTGACCGACGTGTACGGCGCGACACCGAGCAATGTCGCGGAGAAATTGAATTCGCTCGGACTCGACGTGCGCCGCGTGTCCGGCCTGAACCTGCCGATGCTGTTGCGCGTGCTGAATTATCCGGAGCAATCGCTGTCCGAATTGGCGCAAACCGCGGCGAGCGGCGGGCGCACGGGGATCCACATCGATCATGCCTAGGCCCAAATATGGTTGAGCGCGACGTCACCATTGCCAACAAGCTCGGCCTGCATGCGCGCGCGTCGGCCAAACTCGTGCAGTTGCTGCAAGCTTATCCGTGCGACGCGTGGCTCATTCATCGCGGCCGCGAGATTAACGCCAAAAGCATCATGGGCGTGATGATGCTCGCCGCTGGTGTCGGCAGCACGATCACGTTGCGCACCGACGGCGTGGATGAAGCCGCCGCACTCGACGCGATGGCCGACCTGTTCGCGCGCAAATTCGACGAGGGTGCGTGAGCGCGCGTTTCGTCATCGTCGGAGCGCCGGCCGCACGCGGCATGACGCTGGGCCGTGCGCGCCTGGTCCAGCCCGGTCAAGTCAACATCGACGAACGTCCGCTCACCGAGCGCGAGATCGAGCCGGAAGTCGTCCATCTGCGCGAAGCGCTGGCGCATGCGCGCGACGAATTGAATCAGCTGCGCGAAAAACTGCATGGTGCTTTGGCGCGTGAAGTCGGCGAGTTCATCGATGCGCATAGCCTGATTCTCGACGATCCGGAATTGACATCCGGATTGTTCGATCTGATCCGTCGCGGCCGCTATCGCGCCAGCGCCGCGCTGAAAATGCAGCGCGACCGGCTAGCCGCCGTATTCGATGCGATCGACGATCCGTATCTGCGCAGCCGTCGCGAAGATATCGATCATGTGATCGGTCGCGTCCAGGCCGCACTCGCGCGCGACACGACACCGGCCGAACGCCAGATCGCATCACGCGTCGGCACGATTCTCGTCGGCGATGCGTTCGCACCCGCCGAACTCGCACATCTGACCGAACACGGCGTACTCGGCGTCATCACCACCGGCGGCAGTGTGCTGTCGCACAGTTCGATCCTCGCGCGCAGCATGCGCCTGCCGCTGATCGTTGGCGCGCACGAAGCGTTGATGCGCATCAACAACGACGATCTTTTGCTGCTCGATGCCGGCGCCGGCGAAATCATCGTGCATCCGACCGCGCAAGATTTGGCGCGATATCGACAATTCCAGCGCGATCAGGCGCGCAACGCCGAGCAGCTATCGCGGCTGAAACACGAGCGCACGATCACGCGCGACGGTATAGAAATCCATTTGTTCGCCAACGCCGAATTGATCGCCGACGTAGCACAAGCTCGCAGTTGCGGCGCGGCCGGCGTAGGACTGTACCGCACCGAATTCTTGTTCCTGCAACGCAACGAATTGCCGTCGGAAGAAGAGCAGTACGTTGCGTATCGCGACCTCGTGCTCGCGATGGGCGGTGCGCCGGTCACCATCCGCACGCTCGATCTCGGCGCCGACAAAGCTGACAGCACGGGCTTGGCGCTGCGCGAAGAATCCAACCCCGCGCTCGGCGTGCGCGGCGTGCGCCTGGCGATGCGCAATCCCGCCGTATTCACAGCGCAGTTGCGCGCGATCCTTCGTGCATCGAACTACGGCCACGTGCGCATCCTTGTGCCGATGGTCACCACCGGCGAAGAGATCGCCGTGGTGCGCGCGCTGTTGCTCGAATGCGCGCGCGACTTGCGCTCGAGCGGTTTTGAGATCGCCGATCATTTCGAACTCGGCGCGATGATCGAAGTCCCGGCTGCCGCGATCGCATTGCCGGGCATGATCAAACAACTCGATTTCGTCGCGATCGGCACCAATGATCTGATGCAATATACGCTCGCCGTCGACCGCAACAACGATGCGCTCGCCTCGCTGTACGATCCGATGCATCCGGCCATTCTCAAACTATTGTCGCAAATCATTTCGGTCAGCCATCGCGCCGGAAAACCGGTCAGCCTGTGCGGCGAGATGGCCGGCGACACGCGCTACACAGCGCTACTCCTCGCACTCGGATTGACCGAATTCAGCATGCACCCCGGCTCGCTGCTCGAAGTGCGTCAGTCGATTGCCGGATGTGACCGCGGCAAACTGATCGCGCAATCGAAAGCGCTTTTGCGCGCGCAGAGTCATGCGGCGATTTCACGGGTGGTGGAGCGCATGCGCACTCCTTCATAATTGCGGCCCCGAAACGACGTGCCGCAATGAATCTCGTCCATCCGCTGGTCCTTGAGAACGCCGATCGACTCGCTGCTAGTTTCACGAGCGCGAAGCCGTTCCGGCATATCGTCATCGAAAACTTTTTCGACGACGCGACGTGTTCGAAGTTGCTCTCCGAATTTCCCGCGTTCGAACGCGGCAACGCGCGCAACGAAGCGGGGGAGCTCGGCGCGAAATCCACGGTCGAACGCATTCGCGGCATCGGCCAAGTCTACGCATCGCTCGACGATCTCATCCAGACGCGACCGTTCCTCGACCTCATCGGCCGCATCACCGGTATCCCGAATCTACTGTACGACCCGTGGTATTTCGGCGGCGGCACGCATGAGAATCGCGAAGGCCAGGATCTCGATCCGCACGTCGATTTCAACCGGCATCCCGTCGAACGCTGGCACCGGCGGCTGAATCTGATCGTGTATCTCAATCACGAATGGGACGATGCGTGGGGCGGATCGCTTGAACTGCATTCCGATCCGCGCTCGCCGCACGATCAAGTCGAATGTGTCACGCCGCTATACAACCGCGCGGTGATTTTCGAGACCACCGAAACGAGCTGGCACGGCTTCAGCCGCATTCAATTGCCGCCGGAGCGCCGACAACTTTCGCGCCGTTCGATCGCATTATACTTTTATACAACCGAGCGTCCGCAGCCAGAACTTGCCGACACGCACTCGACGATCTACGTCGACCGTCCCCTGCCCGATCGATTCCAGCCCGGCTACATGCTCACCAAAAACGATCTGGAAGAAATGCGAACGCTGCTGGCGCGCCGCGATCAGCACAACCAGCGTTTGTATGGCGATCTTACTGCGCTGACGAAACAACTGGAGTTACGCCAATACGGCGGTCTATTCGGTTATCTGCATCACGTCGGGCGACGCCTTCTCGCGCATTGGCGCCATCGGTCGAAACACTGAATCGGTCGCCGGTTAGCGCCGTGGCGTGGCCACGCAGAACGCCGTCAGTCCGAACGCACGATTCGCCTTGAACACCGGCAGTTCCGCCGCGAGCAACGCGTTAAGAGCCGTGTTGACGATCGCCGAATGCGGTCGCAGATCGGAGGCAGGCTCGATCGTCGAGCCGATCAGCTTGCGCGGAAGGCGCAACAAAGCTGCGGCGGGAAACACCGTCGCAAAAAAATAGCAGCCGCGCACCACGCGCAAGCCGGCATCACGCGCGACGGCTTCGATCGATTTCAACGTGTATCGGCGCTTGTGCTCGAGAAACACATCGTGCCCGCTCCACAGGAACTGGAACGCCGGCACCGAGATCAGCACCATCGCATCCGGCGACGCGTGCGCAACGCTTTCGCGCAAAAGACCGACGTCGTCGTCGACATGCTCGAGCACATCCATCAACAACACGAGGTCGGAGGCGACGTCCGGAATGGCTTTGCGAAAATGGATATTCCTACCATTTTCCACAATGTCGCTTTCGGCCGCGTAGTTGATATCCACGCACCACGCCTCATCCGCCAGCGACCGACCGATCAGATGACGCGAGAAAAATCCCGAACCCGCGCCGACATCGAGCACCGTCTTCACTGCACCGCCCACAAGCGACTCGACCGCGCGCGCTTTGTTGCGGTAGTACCAATGGTCGGATGCTTTACCTCGCAGCAGTCGCGCTTCTTTTACGTCCATACCTGCGTGCACCTCGTCGGCAGCGCCACTTGTTATACAATGTGCAGCCAAACGCTGCGTGCGACGCCGCCGGTTGAACGACTCGTATGCCAACCGGAACGCAGCAGGATAAACGATGTCTGTCGTAGACAGGGAGGTTCCGCGGATTCCTCCAGCGGGTAGGGAGAACGGAACTGTGTCGCGCTTATCTTTAATTTCTGCGCAATGGTCGAATTTTGGCGAGTCGCCGTTCGCGGGATCGTCGAGCCGACTTTCGCGAATCTTCAGCGCCCTGCTCGGCCTCGCGCTGCTTGGATGGGCTTTTTTCTATTTTGTCAGCGCGTTGTGTGCGATCGGCAACTTTGCCTGGCGCCAACCGATGTTCGATCAATGGCGCATGTATCAAACGCTGCTGGCGATTCCGTTTCCACACAATGTGCTTGTTCTGGAAAACGGCCACCACCCGATCATTCCCAACACCATTCGCTACGCCGAAGTGCAGTGGTTCGCGGCGGATCAGTTGCTCCAGATCGGCATCGGCATCAGCTGCGCGTTAATGTCGGTCTTGATTCTTTGCCTGATCGGCTGGCGCGAGCGCGGCGTCGGCTTCGGCGCACGGTCGGCTGCCGTGATGTTGCCGATTCTCGGGATTTTCTGGCTGGCCAACGCCCGCATCCTGATGCACGGCAATGAAGCCCTGCATGCTTACCTGTTGGTGCTGAGCGTCGTCGTCGCTGCCGTATTTACCTATCGAGCGGCACAGTGTGAGACGAATGGGTGGCTGGTCGCGGCGTCCGCCGCATGTGCGGTGGCGATGTTCTGTTTCGGCCCCGGCGTCGCGAGTTTTCCCGCCGTCATCGCACTGGGCATCTTATTGCGGATTTCCTGGCGACGGCTAGTAATTCCCGGCGCGACCTTGGTGATTCTGCTCTTGATCTATCTCTATGCGCTGCCGGGCGACGAAGGCGTGCGCAGCATGCTTTCGCTACGACCGTGGGAAAGCACGAAAATCGCGATGACGTGGTTGTCATCGCCGTGGGCAACGGAATGGCTCGGGCTCGCTCAGCCGCCGCTGTATCCGCAAATGGTCGAGCGCTTCAATGCCGAGGGCCAGTGGCAGCCCATGGTCGTGTCTGCCAACGCGCTGGTTTCAGCGACCGGCTTGCCGTGGCGGACGCTGTCGATGCTTTTCGGCTTCGCCGGCACGATCTATTTCGGTATTCGCACGGCGTATACCTTTTTACAAAAGTCAAAATTGACGTTGCTGCAATCGCTGGCAACGATGTTGTGCGTGTTCGCATTGGCCACATCGTTCGTCATCGGGGTCGGGAGACTGAGTTACTTCTCCGAGCACTCAGGCCAGGTTTTCGCCGATCGTTATCTCATTTGGCCATGCCTGTTCTGGACCGGACTGGCATTGCTGACGCTCGGCGACGTATTTCGTGCACGCGTGCAATGGCCGCGGCTCGTCTTTGGCGCCTGCGTGGTGGCACTGCCGCTGGCCCTGTATCCGATGCACGATTATGCCGCGGGCTGGTCGTCCGTCGTTTACAACAGTTCGCAACGCATGGCTGCTTCGGCACGAAGCGGTATCGTGGATGCGGATGTCGTTACGTCGATTGCCGACATCGTCCCCGAATACACGAAAACGCTGGCCGTTTTCAAGCAGCGCAACCTGGCAATGTTTGCCGATCCTGCGTGGCGGCTGCTTGATCAACCCTGGACGGGCTCGATTGACGCCACGACCGAAATAGAAGTCGACGCCTACTGGATGGAGACGTTCGATTCGGAACGTGGCACGGCACACCATTTGCGCGGCATCGTCAAACGCGGCGTAGGCAAGTTGCGCAACGGCTTTCTTGCTCTGCTGACCGACGACAACCGCATCGCGGGATTCGCCGAATTCAGTTTCGTCGGAAAAGGGAAAAAAACGCCCTTGTTCCTGTCGCTTCCGCGCAAGCGTGGATTCGATGGATATGTCGCCGGCACCGACAGTACTGCGCATTACCGGTTGGTCTGGCTAAGGCTGGATAGTGGTCGCGGTACGTTACTTGCGGACCTCCCGCGAAAATGACCCGTCGTCTTCCACGCGACGCCGGCCGATTCGAACGGATCGCGCGTCGCTCCTGAATGCTGTTCAATTCGATTCAATTCGTGATTTTTTTCGTCGTCGTGCTTGCGCTCAATCGCGCGCTGCGCGGATCTCCGTTGCTGCAAAAAATCATGCTGTTGGCCGCCAGCTATTACTTTTACGGTCAATGGTCGTGGCATTATTTATTTCTCATCTGGTTTTCCACTCTCGTCGATTACTCGATTGGATTGCGTCTGCCTCACAGTCCACATCCCAAACGATTGATCGCGTTCAGCGTGTTCATCAATCTCGGTTTTCTCGGTATTTTCAAATATGCAAACTGGCTGATCGCCACAATCAACGCAAGTAGTTCGCAGTTGGAACTTTCCTTCCAACTTCAACCTCTCGACGTGTTGCTGCCCGTCGGGATTTCCTTCTACACCTTCCAGAGTCTGAGCTACACCATTGATGTGTATCGCGGTATTCTGCCGCCG
Organism: Rudaea sp.; assembly: GCA_040002515.1. Lineage (GTDB taxonomy): Bacteria > Pseudomonadota > Gammaproteobacteria > Xanthomonadales > Rhodanobacteraceae > Rudaea. Next base: position 13,415 of record JBDUEI010000044.1, read on the forward strand.
CGACGCAACCTGATCGACTATGCGCTCGCGGTTGCTTTCTTTCCGCAGCTGGAGGCCGGACCGATCGTACGTGCGCGTGAATTCTTCGCGGAACTCGATGGCTCCAAAACAGTACTGCTGTCCGACGTCCAGCGCGCGTTGGTTTTGATTGGCTTCGGCTTCGTCAAGAAAATGGTTTTCGCCGATTCACTGGCCGTAGTCGTGGATCGGGTGTTCGACAATCCGATCGGTGCCGGATTCTGGAACACGTTGCTGGCGATCTATGCTTTCGCCTTCCAGATCTACTGCGATTTTTCCGGCTACACCGACATCGCCATCGGTTGCGCCCTGTTGCTCGGCATTCGGTTCCCGCAGAATTTCAATTACCCGTATGCGGCTCAAAGCGTCCAGGAATTCTGGCGACGCTGGCATATGACACTCTCGCGTTGGCTGCGCGATTACCTTTATATCTCTCTCGGTGGCAATCGACTCGGCGAAGCGCGAACGCTTGCCAATCTGATGCTGACGATGTTGCTAGGTGGGTTGTGGCATGGCGCCAGCTGGAATTTCGTGATCTGGGGCGGTTTGCAAGGCACCTATCTGGTGTTCGAGCGAGTCGTCTTGCAACGCTGGCGATGGTGGAATCGTCCGACGACGACCATGGCGATCGTGCGATGGGCAGTAACGTTCAATATGGTTTGTTTCGCATGGATCTTCTTCCGCGCCAAATCGTTTGCTGACGCACGTCACATCATCGGAAATCTTCTGCATGCCTCGCTGCAATCGATCCGGGAGGTCGCGCTGGACCTTCACGGCGGCTTGGCACTCCTGCTGCTGGCGATGATGATCACACATGTTTTCAACGCGCGATTCAAAATCAAGGACATGCTCGGCACCGATCACGGAATCAGGTTCGCCATGGCGATGACCGGCGTACTGTTATTGCTGATCTTATTCACGCCGAACCACAGCGCACCTTTCATTTACTTTCAATTCTGATGATGCGTTATCTCAAATTCGTTTTGCCGATCCTCGCTGTCGTTGTGATCGATCTTCTGTTTCAGTTTGGTATCTGGGAAGCCTTCGCGTCGCCGAATAGCCATGCGGGAATGAGCATCACCAAAAAGAGAGCGCTGCGTGACGCGACTTACGCACATATCGATTACGTTACGCTCGGCAGTTCGCGTCCGGTGTACGGAATGGATCACGAGGCATTGAGCGCCGCGGCGGCACAGAGTGGTCGCGTGCAAGCCAACTTGACGGTCGCCGGCATGCACTGGATGAGCCTCGGCGTGTTCACGCATTGGCTGCACGATGTCCACCCGGAAATACGTGGCGGCATCATCGCGTTCGCGGTTCAGGATTTTCTCGCGCCAGGAAACGGTAGCTACGAAATCGGCATTGCCTATCCATTCCGGCGTACGAGCGATATTGGCGAAATGAAGCAACACGTGCCTTTTGACTGGCACGATCCATCTACGTATGGACTTTATTCCGGACTGTTCGAATATCACGAAGACGTACAGGATTTCGTCGCCGCGCCCAGAGCGCGCCATGCGCTTCTCAGCTACTTCCGGTCGCTGACGCCGACGCAAGTTCTAGCCGGCAACGCAAGCGAAACGAAAGACATCTGCTCGGCGAAAATCCAGTCGTTGAGCGACTGCGAATCGTTAGCATCCCGTACGCACGACGCGGTTCTCGACACACAATGCCGTCTTATCCGGGACACGGCCGTCGGCCGGTACGATCTTCGTCCGTTTCTCGCTGACCAACCTTTGACTCCTCAACTGCAGCAGACGCGAGATCTTATCCGAACTCAGTTGAGTTCGATGACCTGGGCCGAACCGCCCATTGTTGTGCTGATGCCAATGCCTGCACTTTGGCTTCGCGACGCATTGCCAGAGGGCGCGCATGACTGGGCATTGTCGATTCTGAAACCGTTAATTGCCGAAGGACGAATTCGTGTCGTCGATTACACCGATCTGTTCAACGCGGACGGCGTCACTGATTGCTCGGCGTTTTTTGACTTGTATCACAATAACGTGTCGGGTCGGGATCGGCTGATGCAGAATTTACTGCCGTACCTTCAAGAACATCTGTATTGAATGGCAATGACGAATCGTTTCAGTAACACGCGATCTGACACATGAATTCTTTTTCGCGTCACAATGCCGCGATTGCCCTCATGACGACCCTTGCATTCATTTGCATCGGCGTGCCGCTATACCAGCTCGTCACGTATCCGCCTTACATAATCGCGCTCACTCTACCCCAGACGTGGCAAGGCGGTATCGAAGCATTGGCCGTTTTTGCGTTGTTGGCAACAGCGCAAATCATCAAGAACAAGTCCGTTCGCCTCGCCGCATTTTTAGTAATCTCAGAATTATATTTGCGGCGACACGCCGTGGATGTTTCGGCAATCGTCGATTTGATTTATTTCGAAATCATCGTCGGCGTAGGATTTTTTGTCGCCACTCGCATTGACGAACGTAGCGAAAGAAACATCGAATATTACCTCCGCGCGTTCGTCTTCGGTATTTGCATATGGAGTGTGTGTGCGTGGGGTTTGTCCGCAGTCGGGGTCGGTTCCGTTAAAGCGTTGCGCATACTGACCGCGGTAATTGGTTTGAGCTTGTTGATTCTGCGCCCGAAACCGTTGTCGGCATTCATCTGGACGCGCACATTCGACATGCCCCTGCGAGAACGCATGTTGATTGCTGCGTTCGCCGCGTGGCTGCTTGTTCTGTTCGCAAAAACCGGCGTCGCTATGAGCTTCGACGCGTTGTGGTACAGCCTTCGCGGCGACCACGTGCTCGTTGGCGCGGGGTCCGCATTCAAGTCCACCGGTCTCGTTTCGTCGGTGTACTATTTTCCCAAACTCTACGAATTGATATTGATACCGGTCAGCGGTCTGGGTATCTCCAGCGTCATTGCCGGCATATCTATATTTGTTCTGGCAACGCTCGCGCTGGCCGCCTACGAGGCCACACGTATTCTCAACGTCGAATCGCGCAACACACGATTGCTTATCACGCTGACGTGCATTTCCATTCCCGCCATTTCCAACTCGGCGATCGACCCGAAACCGGAATTGATCGCCGCGCTCTTCGTTGTGCTGACGTGGCTGTGCGCCAGCCGTTTCATCGCAACGCGTAAGCTCGACGCTGTTTTATGGACATTCGCATGCGCCATCCTCGCCACGCAGGCGAAACTTGTCGCCATTCCATTCGTCGCGGCGATCGCGATTGCAGTCGTGTTTATGACGTTTCGATACCGACCGCGTGCGACGAGTTCGGCTCTTACAATTGCTCCGACACCGAGGCTCGGCGTGGTCGCTGCGGCGCTGGCGTTGGTGGTCGGCATTTTCGTCACTTCCCGAACGCTGTTGCTGACGGGCATGCCGACGATTGGTCCGGACGCGCTCGTGCGCGTTTGGCGCGCGTTCGGTTTCGGTTTAACTTTTCCGACCGGAACGATGAATTGGATGAAACCACCGGACTGGAACGACGTTCCAGCGCTTGCGGTCGACGTCCTATTCCGCCCGCAACTTCTTCTGAACCACATTACCTTTTGGAATGCGAATATCTGGTTTTGGGCAGCGTGCGCGGTACTTTTGCTGCCGCGTTTGGCGTCCAACAATCGTCCGCAAACTCTGCCGCTGTTCGCCACGGGACTATCGGTCGTGGTGTGCGGTCTGCTGCTGCTGTTCGGAATTTCGTACGGCGTGCGCGGCGGTGACGGCAACTACTATATTTCGGCCGTAGTCATCGCGACGATACTTGCCCTGGTGACGATTACCCGACGTTTACCTTCATCGCAATTGATGACGACGTGCCTCATCGCTTTCGTTTCATTTCATATGTGCGTCAGTTTTATCAGCGCCGACTGGATGAGCGGCACGCGCGCGTTCGATCTAAAATTCAACCGCAGCGTGCGAACGTTTCGCCACACCAACCGCCAATTGCTCGCCTCCAACGGACTCTATGCGATCGAGCAATATTTAAAGCATTTGCATCGTCCGGTCAGAGTGGTTGGCTGCATGGAAGACAATTTGAACATGCGGTTAAGTGCACGCACTGAAAGCATCCAACAAATCGCCTATTCCCGAGTAGATTTCCTTGCTTCACCAAAAGCATTTCTTGATTTTTTACAGGACGACAAAATAGATTTTTTCATTGTTCCCGCCGTCGGAAATAGCTCAGCGTATTGTTACGACAATAGCGAGGTACGCGAGGCCACTGACGCACTGTTACACGATGAGCGCGTCGATAAGATCAATGACATGGGTTATGTCCTGCTTGATCTTTCCACATGGTCGCAACTACGCCAACGCTGACTCTCACGCTATTGCGCAGAGGTTTTCAGAGGTTTGCGTGCAAGCTCGCCGGATTCGCCATGAAGCGTCGACTTCAACGCGCCCGCTGCTCATCCAACGTCAACGCCACTTTATCCCGCAAATAAACCGGCAACGCAAAATCCGCCGCCATGCCCTGCCCCAACGCCAGCTGCGGCGCGGCCAAACGAGCAACGGCGCGGGCTTGCGGATATCGTGCGCCGTCAGACCATATCGGTAGTGCGGATAGTCTGGCGGAGACGGCGTCCTGGTACGCCGACCAGCCGCTGCCGATGATGGCCCATTGTCCATTTTTAGCATTTGCTACTTTTGGAATGACGATCATGCTTGCCGGTCCGACCGACTCGGCCGTCAGCGGCTCGACCGTTCCGTCGGAATTGCGCCGGAACGCGCCGGAATACACTTCGCCCATACGCGCATCGATGACTGCGAGAATCGGAGCATCGATGTCGGCGGGAACATCCTGCGCAAGCGCGGCGAGCGACGATATCGTGATCACCGGAATGTCCAAACCCAGCCCGATGCCTTGCGCGACCGAAATGGCGAGCCGCACGCCGGTGAACGCGCCGGGGCCACGGCCGACCGCAACGGCGTCGATCTGCCGGCGCGACAGACCGGCCTCGGCGAGCAGCGATTCGATCATCGGCAGAATGAGTTCGGCGTGACGGCGCGGTGCCAGTTCGCTGCGCTCGATGATGTCGCCGTCGCGCATCAACGCGGCCGAACAGCTTTCGGTGGAGGTTTCGATCGCGATCAGAGTCGACATGGCACTATCCTACTTGGACGCCAACGCGGGCGCGACCGTTGACGTCGCCGCATACCAGTCGACCTTGCGCGTGAGATGCATCAGCGCCGCGACGATGGCGAGCAACGCGATGGCGCCCATCAGCAACGAATACTGCTCACTCGCGATGAGACCGTAGAGCAGGCCGTAGATGAGCGCCATCATCGCGCCGAGCGTGAGGCCCGCCATTCGCATGCGTAAGATCGCGCCGGCGTAGGCGCTGACCATCAGCACCACCGACGTCGCCGCCGCCAGATACGCCCATGCGAAACCGATGTGTTCCGACAACGCGAGCAGTACGACATAGAACGTCGCCAGCGCAAGGCCGACCAATAAATATTGAACCGGATGCACACGCAGTTTCTTCAGCACCTCGAACAGGAAGAACGCGACGAACGTGAGCGCGATGAACAGGATGCCGTATTTTCCGGCACGCTCGTTCTGCTGATAGATGCTCGCCGGCTGATACAGCACGGTGCCGAATGCCGACGCAGCGACGTCGACGCGATGCTCGGCATCTTCGCGCCAGTGCTGGCCAAAGCGATGATTGAGATCGAGCACTTGCCACTTTGCATCGAAGCCGGCGGCATCGACATGTCGTGTCGCAGGAAGAAAAGTACCGTTGAATGTCGGATCGGGCCAAGAAGAACTCATGTGCGCCTGCGTGCGGCGTGCCAGCGGCAGGAGCTGCAGGCTTTGCGTACCGGCTAGCGTCATGTCGAATTGGAAACGATGCGTGTCGCCGACAAATTTTCTCGCGTCGATCGGAACCCCTACCGCCGCATATCCCGCGACGCCACCGTCACTGGGGCCGAATGTCGCATCGGCTTCGTCGAAATGCAGCGCAGAAATCCGACGGATACCGTGCACATCGCTCACCGGCAAACGCAGTTCTGCTTTTTGCCAATTGTACGAATCCGGATCGGGAAGTTTGGAAATATCCTGAGCCAGGAATTTTCCGTCGATTTTTATTTCAGCCGTATAAACGGAAGTTTCATATATGCCGTATTTGCGTAAATCGGGGGCTAGTACGGCATCGATGTTCAATTCGTCGGGCAACAGGATTTCGGTGGTTTCCTGCGTTATCCAGCCCGTGCTGGTCTGGACGTGGATCAGACGCGGCACGGCAATCACGGGGCCGCCGAGTTGCTGCTCGCCACCCCAGCCTTGCGCAATCGCATCGATGGCGGTGCGGCGAAGCTGGCTGCGCTCGTTGATCAGGCCTTGCACTTGCGCCAGCGGAATCAACATCAGCAGCGCCAGGAAACCGATGCCGAAGACTTTGAACGTATAGGAATTCAGGACATTGAGCGACACGGCGATTTCCATTCATGGCAGTGATGCCATTGGAAACAACCGTGATGTCCGTGTGCGGAACGATAAAAGGCGGAACGCGGGCGATAAGGGCGCGCGGCGTGACTACTGCGCCGGCGGTTGCCACAACTCCACGCGATTGCCTTCCGGATCCATGCACCAGCCGAAGCGGCCGTATTCGGAGTCTTGGACCTTCTCGTCGACTTGCACGCCGCCGCTGCGCAGTTGCGCGAGCATCGCATCGAGATCGTCGACGCGAAAGTTGATCATGAAGTCCTTCGCGCTCGGCTTGAAATATCCGGTGTCGTCTTTGAACGGCGACCACAGCGTGAAGCCTGCGCGCTTTTCGTCCTCGCCGAACATCGCGCCACCAAAATCGCTGACCGGCACACCGAGATGTTTCGCGTACCAGCCCGCTAAAGCTTTGGGATCGCGCGACTTGAAGAAGAACCCGCCCAGTCCGGTGACTCGTGCCATGTGCGTCTCCTCCTAAAGCGGCTGCATCGGGTTGCTATCGTAGCAAGCATTTAGCAGCTCGTAGCAATTCGGATCGAGTGGAATCTCGATGTCGTCGATCCGCGCGATCGGACGGACCGCCTGCGCCGAATTCGTAAAGAACGCAGCGCGTAAATGGCGGACCGATGCGAGCCAGAGCGATCGCGATTCGGTGCGGATGCCACGCTTCGTCAATCCGGCGATCAGAAGCTGTTTGCTGACGCCTTCGAGTTGCGGCGCCTCCGGCCACACCACACCATCGCCGTCGAAAAACCCGATATTCCAGACCGAGCCTTCGGAGACATTGCCGTTGCGATCGACGAACAAGGCGTCGTCGAACCCTGCCTGCTGTGCAAGCTTGCGATAGTGGAAAAGTGGAAAAGTACCCACGTGCTTGAGATGCGGCGCATCGCGTTCGTAAACGAACGATTTCACGCGCAAGGGCGCGATCGACGCTTCGGACGCGGAATTCACCATCACGAGCACATCCGCCGGAACGGGTTTCGCCGGATTGGCGCGATCGTACGCGCGCGAAAAAATGTTTATCCGCACCGACAGCGCGCCGCCTTCGCCATTGACGGCCGCGGCGAGGAATGCGCGCAAGGCCGCGACATCGAGTTCACTACCGAATATCTCTCGCGTCGATCGCGCGAGGCGTTCTAAGTGGAAGTCCAATCCGCGCGTGCATCCATCAACGACACGCATCGATGTGAAATGCCCCACGTTGTTCGCGATCAGATGTCGCAAATCATCCGCGCTTGCCGGCTTGCCGTTCAATAACATGCGGCCCACAGCGCTCATGTTTCGAAGAATTTTTGCACGTCGCCGAGTTCGCGCGTCAACGGCAGCGGTGGCAGACTTTTCAGGAACAATTTGCCGTACGCGCGCGAGGTGAGGCGCGGATCGCACATCATCAATACACCGCGATCGGCGACGTCGCGAATCAGTCGTCCGGCACCTTGCTTGAGCGCGATCACCGCGGCGGGAATCTGCCAGTCGAAGAAAGGATTTCCTCCGTTTTCGCGCAGCGCGGAAAGCCGCGCTTCGAGCACGGGATCGTCCGGCGCGGCGAACGGAAGCTTGTCGATGATTACGCAGCTCAACGCTTCGCCAGCCACGTCGACGCCTTCCCAGAAACTGGCCGCGCCGAGCAAAACGCCATTGCCCGACGCGCGGAATTCGGTGAGCAGTTGATGGCGCGGCGCCGTGCCTTGCACGAACAGCGGATACGGCAAATCGACCAGCAACTCCGCCGCGCGCCGCAGCGCGCGATGCGACGTGAACAGGATGAACGTACGTCCACGTGCCGCGTCGATCACCGGCCGCGCTGCAGCGACGACGTGCTCGGTGTACGACGGATCGTTCGGATCGGGCAATCCCTTCGGCACGTAGGCGAGCGCCTGCGTCTTGAAATCGAACGGGCTGGCCAGACTCATCGCCACCGGATCTTCGAGACCCAGCTGCCGCGCGAAATGGTGGAATTCGCCGGCGACCGACAACGTCGCCGAGGTGAATATCCAGCTCGCATTGCTCTGCTCGCGCAACGTGCGCAACGGCGGCGCGAGATCGAGCGGTGTCGCGTGAAAGGCAAATCCGTGCGGTGACAATTCGTACCAATGCACCGCGTCGTGCGCGCCGCCGTCGATGACATCGTGAAGTCGCCGACACAGATTCTCGGCGCGTTCGTGAACGCTAGCCAAGCCGCGTGAACGTTCGGATTGCTTCGACAGCGCATCGGTCAATGCTTGCATCGCATCGCTCAATACGTGCAGATCGGATTGCGCGGTCGCATCGTTTTCGATAGCGGCAAATCCGCCTTTCGCAGGCAAGCGATCGAGGGATGCGCGCACTTTTTTGACGGCCGGCGCGACGGCTTCGATCGGTTCGCGCAGTGTCGCCAGCGCACCGGTCACCGAGCCGCATTCGGCGAATGCGTCACTGGCCAGTTCGGTGATCTGGCGCGATGTTACGTTCGTCGAAAAGAACTGGCCGGCCAACTCCGGAATCTGATGCGCTTCGTCCAAGATGAACGCATTGGCGCCGGGCAGGATTTCACCGAAACCTTCTTGCTTGATCGCAAGATCCGCGAACAGCAGATGATGATTGACGACGACGACATCGGCCTCCTGCGCCGCGCGCCGCGCCTTGACGACGAAGCAATCCGCGAACATCGGGCATTCCGCGCCGACGCAGTTTTCCGCCGTCGACGTCACGCGCGGCCACAACGGCGAATCTTCCGGAACTTCTGCGAATTCGCCGCGATCGCCGCTCGACGTGCGCTGCGCCCACGCGCGTGTCGCCTGCAGATGCGAAGCCTGCTCGCGCGTCGTAAATTTGCCTTCCTTGTGCGTTTGATCGAGCCGATACAGACACAAATAATTGGCGCGCCCTTTCAGCAGACTCGTGCGCAGCCGCGCGCCGAGCACGTCGCGCACGCGCGGCAGATCGCGATGGAACAGCTGATCCTGCAATGTCTTGGTACCCGTCGACACGATCACGCGCTTTCCCGAGCGCAGTGCCGGCACGAGATACGCGAACGTCTTACCCGTTCCCGTCCCCGCTTCGGCGATGAGGCTATGCCCTTCGGCAATCGCTTCTTCCACCGCGTCGGCCATCGCTTGTTGCGATTCGCGCGGCGCGAAACCGGGGACATCACGCGCGAAGGGTCCGTCGGGACCGAGCAATTCGCGGGCGCTCAGATGAGGCATTTCGATTTTTCGTTGAAAGGTTTGAGCACCACGCATCATCGCATTTTCAATGCAACATCAAAATGCTATATGAGCAGATTGCGAGGGCGCTAACCCGCTGGCAGGATGCCAGCGGTTCGCGTCCAGCACACGGATGTGCTGTACGCGAACAATGGGCTGCGCGACGAACAGGGTGCTTTCTTTGGTTACTTTATTTGCACCAGCAAAGAAA
>JBDUEI010000045.1:0-9899 GCA_040002515.1 Rudaea sp.
GCGCGTTGTCGGCGCAGCGCAACGTCATGGAATTCCTGCTGATCAACCATCCGCTGGATTGTCCGATCTGCGATCAGGGCGGCGAGTGCGAATTGCAAGACATGTCGATGGGCTACGGCCGTTCCGTGTCGCGCTTCGCCGAACGCAAGCGCGTCATCCCCGACGAAAATCTCGGGCCGCTGATTTCCACCGACATGACGCGCTGCATTCAATGCACGCGTTGCGTCCGTTTCATGACCGAAGTGGCCGGCTCGCCCGAACTCGGCGGAATGGGTCGCGGTGAGATGCTCGAGATCGGCACGTACATCGGCAAGACCATCGATAGCGAACTTGGCGGCAACATCATCGATGTATGCCCGGTCGGCGCATTGACTAACAAAGTGTTCCGCTTCAAGGCGCGTGCGTGGGAATTGATCGCGCGCGAATCGATCGGTTATCACGACGCGCTCGGTTCGAATCTGTGGCTGCACACACGCCGCGGCGACGTGCTGCGTTCGGTTCCGCGCGACAACGAATCGATCAACGAATGTTGGTTGTCCGACCGCGACCGTTACTCGCATCAAGGTTTGTACGCGGACGATCGTGCGACCAAACCGATGATCCGCAAGAACGGCGAACTCGTCGAAACCACGTGGGAAGAAGCGATCGCGTTTGTGGCGGAAGGCTTGAAGAAAGCTGGTTCCGACATCGGCGCGCTGGTCGCTCCGCTGACATCGAGCGAAGAAGGCTATCTGCTCGCCAAGGTCGTGCGCGCGCTCGGTAGCGATAGCATCGATCATCGTCTGCGCACGCTCGATTTCTCCGATGGCGCCGCGGGTGCGACGTTCGAAATGCCGCTCGCCGCCGTCGAGAACGCCAACGCTGTTTTGCTGATCGGTTCGAACACGCGCCATGAACAACCCTTGCTGAGCCACCGCATTCGCCAGGCATGGAAGAAGGGCGCGAAGGTTTTCGCGGCCAATCCGCTGGATTTCGATTTCAATTTCCAACTGACGGGCAAACGCATCGTCGATGCGTGGGCACTCGTCGACGAGGTCGCCGCGCTGGTCGGTGGCGCGGCGGGCGAGGGCGTGAAATCGGACACGGCTCGCGGCGCAAACGTCGAAGATCATCATCGCGCGATGGCGAAGGCGCTAAGCGATGCGCCAGCCTCGGTCATCGTGTTCGGCGACATAGCAGTCCACCATCCTGCATCGGCTCAGTTGCGCGCATTGGCACGTGAACTCGCCGCAGCAACGAACTCCTCGTTCAACGAAGTATCGCCGGGGGCGAACGACGTGGGCCTGACACGTGCCGGTGTCGTGCCGCAATCGAACGGAAAGAACACGGCAGAGATTCTGGCCGCGCCGCAGAAGGGTTTGATCGTCTATCACGCCGGCAGCAAGGACATGAGCGCGCCGAAAGCCTTCGACGCCGCGCGTAAAAACGCGGAATTCAGCGTTTATATCGGCGCCTTTGCCTGCAACGGAGTGAAGAAATCGGCACATGCGGTGTTGCCGATCGGATTGTCGCCGGAGATCGATGGAACTTACGTCAATGTCGATGGCACGGCTCAGCCCGTCGCCGCCGGATCGAAACTGCCGGGCGATGCGCGTCAGGGCTGGCGCGTTCTGCGCGCGCTCGGTGCGCAACTCGGTATCGAAGATTTCAGTTTTACGGAATATGTCGAACTGCACACAAAGGTAAAAGAGCAACTTGTGCAGAAATCCACAAGTTCGCGGAGTGGCCAGGTATCGACTGTGCAGCGACCCAGTTCGGATCGCGCGCCCGGTGTTTTCGTACGCGTGTCGACGGTACCGATTTATCGCTCCGATGCCGTCGTGCGGCGCGCGCCGGCATTGCAAGCGCATCCGCTGACGGGCCACGCCGCCGTCGGCTTGCACCCGGAAGATGCGCTGTCGCTCGGACTGTCCGCCGGTGCGCCAGCGAAAGTATCGGCCGATAGCGTCGAAGTGACATTGCCGGCGATCGTCACGCGCGAAGTTCCGCGCGGCTCGGTGTGGATCGAATCGACGTGGTCGGAAGTCTCGGCGTTGCCGCCGTCGGGTTCGCTCGTCAACGTGGCGAGGGCGTGAGCGTGTTCGACTGGATTCATACTCATCTGCTCGATTTCGGTTTGATCGGCCTGCTCGCGTGGCTGGTGCTGTGCATCCTCGCCATCGCCGTGCCGGTGATTCTGACCGTCGCGATGTATGTGTGGTGGGAGCGCAAAGTGCTCGGCTGGATGCACGTGCGTATGGGGCCGAACAGCGTGGGGCCTGCGGGTCTCGCGCAAACGTTCGCGGACGTCTTCAAACTGCTGTTCAAGGAATACCTGCTGCCGGAGAAAGCGAGCAAACTCCTGTTCGTTCTCGCACCGCTGATCGCGCTGGTTCCCGCATTCGCCGCGTGGGCCGTGATTCCGTTCTCGCAGAAAGCCGTGCTAGCCGACGTCAACGCCGGTCTTTTGTATCTGCTCGCGATGACCTCGATGGGCGTGTACGGAATCATCCTTGCCGGCTGGTCGTCGAACTCGAAATACGCGTTTCTCGGCGCGATGCGTTCGGCCGCGCAAGTGGTCAGCTATGAAATCGCCATGGGCATCGCACTGGTCGGCGTGCTGATCTGCGCCGGCAGTTTGAATCTGTCCGACATCGTGCGCGCGCAAGCCGGACACGGATTGCTGAGCTGGTTCTTCATTCCGTTGTTTCCGCTATTCATCATCTATTTCGTTTCCGGCGTCGCCGAAACGAATCGCGCGCCGTTCGATGTCGCCGAAGGCGAATCGGAAATCGTCGCCGGCTTCCACGTCGAATATTCGGGCGCGCCTTTTGCGGTGTTTTTCCTCACCGAATACGCCAACATGATTTTGATTTCGTTTCTCGCCGCGACATTGTTTCTCGGCGGCTGGCTGTCGCCGTTTCCGGATAGCTGGGCATACATCGGCGCGCCGGGCTGGTGGTGGTTGTTCGCCAAGGCATTCGTGTTCGCGTTCTTCTATCTGTGGTTTCGCGCGGCGTTTCCGCGCTATCGCTACGACCAGATCATGCGTCTGGGCTGGAAAGTATTCATTCCGGTCGGACTGGTCTGGCTGTTCGTCACGGGTCTCATGGCTTACTACGGCATCGTCGGTCCCGGCGTCGTTGCGGCTGCCGCTACCGGAGCAGGAACATGACCCGCGTCATAAATTTCTTCAAGAGTCTGCTCCTGCTCGAGTTGTTGAAAGGACTCGCGCTGACCGGCAAATACATGTTCAAGCCCAAGTACACGATGCGTTATCCGATGGAGAAGATTCCGCAGTCGAATCGTTTCCGCGGACTGCACGCGTTGCGCCGCTATCCAAACGGCGAGGAACGCTGCATCGCGTGCAAATTGTGCGAGGCGGTGTGTCCTGCGCTCGCGATCACGATCGATTCCGAACAACGCGAAGACGGCACGCGACGCACCACGCGCTACGACATCGATCTGTTCAAATGCATCTATTGCGGATTCTGCGAGGAAAGCTGTCCGGTCGATTCGATCGTGGAAACCAACGTTCACGAATACCATTTCGAGAAGCGCGGCGAGAACATCGTCAATAAACAGCAGTTGCTCGCAATCGGCGATCGTTTCGAACATTTGATTGCAGCAGCGCGCGCGCAAGACGCGCCGTACCGCTAAGGACGCACGATGGATCTGCCCTGGACCCTCATCCTGTTCTACGCGTTCGCCGGCGTGCTCGTGCTGTCGGCGATCGGCGTGATAAGTGTCAAAAACTCCGTACATGCCGCGTTGCTGCTCGTGTTGTGTTTCTTCACCACGTCGGCGCTGTGGTTGTTGTTGCAAGCGGAATTTCTGGCCGTGGCGCTCGTGCTCGTGTATGTCGGTGCGGTCATGGTGCTGTTCCTGTTCGTCGTGATGATGCTCGACATCAAAACCGAACCGTTGCGTGAGGGGTTCATCCGCTATCTGCCGATCGGACTTCTCGTCGCAGTCATCATGCTCGTCGAAATGCTCGCGCTGATGGGTGTGAATTCGATGGCCACCGTCGTCGCTCCCGCCGATCCGGGCGGCGCATCGAATACCGCATGGCTCGGCCATGCGCTATTTACGCAATTCCTGTTGCCGTTCGAAGTCGCCGCGGTGATTTTGACGGTCGCCGTGATCGCGGCGGTCATGCTCACCTTGCGCAAACGCGGCGGCACGAAATACCAGAATCCGTCCATCCAGGTTGCCGTGCAGGCGCGCGATCGCGTGCGCATCGTCAAGATGGTCAGTTCGACAATCCCGGCGCCGGCGACACCGGAGAGCGCGCCATGATCACACTCGCGCATTACATCGTTTTGGCGACGATCATTTTCTGCATTTCGGTCGCCGGCATTTTCATCAATCGCAAAAACATGATCGTGCTGTTGATGGCGATCGAATTGATGTTGCTGTCGGTGAACATGAATTTTATCGCGTTTTCGCGGTTTCTCGGCGACGCGAGCGGGCAGGTTTTCGTGTTTTTTATCCTGACGGTGGCGGCGGCGGAATCGGCGATCGGTTTGGCCATACTCGTCGTGCTGTTCCGCAATCGCGCGACGATCAATGTGGGCGAGTTGGATTCGATGAAGGGTTGAGCGCTGACTTTCGTCGAAGGTCGGAACTCAGCGTTGACTGAAAGCAAGAACTGGATTGCGGCCTTTGCCGGAATGACGAGCTAAGAAAAGATTGGAAGTCGAATGAGTTTGAACCCGACAATTTTGCTGATCATCGCTCTGGCGCCGCTCGCCGGCGCGATCGTTGCGGGAATGTTCCGCAACCAGGTCGGCCGCATCGGTGCGCATACGGTCACGATCGCGGGCGTTGCAACGAGCTGCGCGTTGGCGTTTTACGTTCTGTATCAGCTCGTGTGGGGCGGGGCGGAGACGTATAACGAGAATCTGTACACGTGGTTCCAGGTCGGCGGCATCGATGCGCACGTCGGATTTCTCGTCGATCGTCTCACCGCGCTGATGATGTGCGTCGTCACCTTCGTTTCGCTGATGGTGCACATTTATACGATTGGCTACATGGCCGAAGATCCCGGCTATCAGCGCTTCTTCAGTTACATCGCGCTGTTCACGTTCTCGATGTTGATGCTCGTGATGAGCAACAACTTCGTGCAGCTGTTTTTCGGCTGGGAAGCGGTCGGTCTCGTTTCGTATCTGCTGATCGGATTCTGGTTCAAGAAACCGACCGCGATCTTCGCGAACATGAAAGCGTTTCTGGTCAATCGCGTCGGCGATTTCGGATTTCTGCTCGGCATCGCGGGCGTTTTGCTCGTTTTCCATACGTTCGACTACGCAAAAGTGTTCTCTACCGCCGACACGCTCAACGGTGTCACATGGAATATATTGCCGGGCCACGCATGGTCGGCGGCGACGGTGATCTGTCTGTGCCTGTTCGTTGGCGCGATGGGTAAGTCCGCTCAAGTGCCGTTGCACGTATGGCTTCCGGATTCGATGGAAGGCCCGACTCCGATTTCCGCGCTGATCCACGCCGCAACGATGGTTACCGCCGGCATCTTCATGGTCGCGCGCATGTCGCCGTTGTTCGAGTTGTCGGATACCGCGCTCAGCACCGTGCTCGTGATCGGCGCGACCACGGCATTCTTCACCGGCGCCATCGGTATCGTGCAAAACGATATCAAGCGCGTCGTCGCATATTCGACGTTGTCGCAGCTCGGCTACATGACCGTCGCGCTGGGCGTGTCAGCGTATTCCGCAGCGATCTTCCATCTGATGACGCACGCGTTTTTCAAGGCGCTACTGTTCCTCGGTGCGGGTTCCGTGATCATCGCCATGCATCACGAGCAGGACATGCGCTACATGGGCGGGCTGCGTCGCTATATGCCGATCACCTTCATCACCGCGTGGATCGGTACGCTTGCGTTGACCGGCATGCCGGGTTTTTCCGGATACTTTTCGAAAGACGCGATCATCGAAGCGGTCGGCGAATCGCATCGCTGGGGTTCCGGTTACGCCTATTGGTGCGTGCTGCTCGGCGTGTTCATCACGGCGGTATACAGCTTCCGTCTGTTGTATCTGACCTTTCACGGGCGCGAGCGTTTCGTCGTCGAGCACGAGCACGGATCGAAGATTCAATCGCGCCATCACGATTCGCACGCGGTCGCGGCCCACGCGCAAAAGACGGGTTCGGCCGAAACGCATCACGAACCCGATGCGAATCATCACGACGATCATCTGGAACCCGGCCATCTGGCGCATCCGCCGACCGAATCGCCGTGGGTCGTCACGGTTCCACTTATCCTGCTCGCGATTCCGTCGATCATTATTGGCGCGATGACGGTGCAATCCGTATTGCACGGCACGTTCTTCGGCGATGCGATCCGAACGTCCGAACATTCCGAAGCCGAATTCTCCGGCTGGCTCGGTGCGATGCTCGAAGGATTTCTGCAGCCGCCGTTCTGGTTCGCGTTCGCGGGTTTCGCGGTGTCGACGTACATTTATCTGTTCAATCCGTCGGTCGCCGACAAGATCAAGAACGCGTTGCATCCGCTCTGGAAAATCCTCGACCGAAAATATTGGTTCGACGAGGTGTATCAAACGATTTTCGCGAAGGGTTCGCTGTTGCTCGGCCGTGGTCTGTGGAAGGGCGGCGATGTCGGCGTCATCGACAACGTACTCATCGACGGTTCCGCCGCGACGGTCGGCCGGATTTCGGCGACAGTGCGCTGGATTCAGTCGGGATATTTGTATACCTATGCGTTCGCCATGATTCTGGGTCTCGTCGCGCTGCTCGGCGGCCTGTGGTGGATGATGCATCCATGATGGCGACCATTCGGACGTTGCGAGCAGCTGATCACCCATGAATTCGACTCTCCTTAGTCTTTGCATCTGGCTGCCGATCGTCGGCGGCGCCATCGTCGCGCTCACGGGCGATCGCGCGGACCTGTCGCGCTGGCTTGCGCTCGCTGTATCCATCGCCGTGTTCGTCGTCAGTATTCCGCTGTTCACCGGCTACGATTCCAACGCGGGCACGATGCAGTTCGTCGAACAACTGAACTGGATTCCCGCGATCAACGCGACGTATCACCTCGGCGCCGATGGTATTTCGATCGCGCTGATCCTGCTCACGACGTTCACGACGATCCTCGTCATCCTCGGCGCGTGGGATTCGGTGCATGACAAAGTCGGCCAATACCTCGCCGCGTTCCTGATTCTCGAAGGGCTGATGATCGGCGTTTTCGCCGCGATGGACGCGCTGCTGTTCTATGTCTTCTTCGAAGGCATGCTGATTCCGATGTTCATCATCATCGGTATTTGGGGCGGACCGCGCCGCGTTTACGCGACATTGAAATTCTTTCTGTATACATTTTTCGGTTCGATCTTCATGCTGATCGGATTGATCTATCTGTTCCTGCACACGAATACCTGGGAATTGTCCGCGTGGCGCGACCTCACGCTCAGCGCGACCGAGCAGGCGTGGCTGTTCTTCGCATTCCTGATGGGTTTCGCCATCAAGGTTCCGATGTGGCCCGTGCACACGTGGTTGCCCGACGCGCACGTCGAAGCGCCAACCGGTGGTTCCGTCATTCTGGCCGCGATCATGTTGAAGATCGGCGGTTACGGATTCATCCGTTTCTCGCTGGCGATCGTTCCGGATGCGTGTCAGGAATTCGCGTGGCTCATCGTTGGCTTGTCGCTGGTCGCGATCATCTACGTCGCGTTCGTCGCGCTCGTGCAGGAGGACATGAAGAAGCTCATCGCTTATTCGTCCGTTTCGCACATGGGTTTCGTGACGCTCGGTATTTTCTTGAGCACGGCGCTAGTGCGCACGTTCCACAATGCCGACGGCGCGCAACTCGCCGTTTCCGGCGCGATGGTGCAGATGATTTCGCACGGCTTCGTGTCGGGCGCGATGTTCTCGTGCGTCGGCGTTCTGTACGACCGCATGCACAGCCGCATGATCAAGGATTACGGCGGCGTGGCCAACGTGATGCCGTGGTTCGCCGCTTTCTGGGTATTGTTCTCGATGGCCAATTGCGGACTGCCAGGCACGAGCGGCTTCGTCGGTGAGTTCATGGTGATACTGGCGAGTTTCCAGCTCAACGCATGGGTCGCCGCCGGCGCGGCGGTTACGCTGATCGTCGGTGCGGCGTATACGTTGTGGTTGGTCAAACGCGTCATCTTCGGCGAAGTCACCAACGACCATGTCGCGCATCTGAAGGACATCAACGCGCGCGAGGCGCTTGTTCTCGGTGCATTCGCGGCCGGCACGCTGCTCTTCGGCATCTGGCCGGCCCCGTTGACGCACCTGATGGACGCGTCGGTCAAGCACATCGTCGATCACTTGATGATCGTTAAGGTCTAATCAAACGCCCATGAATTTCAGCCTTCACGATTTGCAGTTGATGTTGCCCGAGGACGTGCTGCTCGGCGCGACCTGCGCGATCCTGCTGATCGATCTGTTCATCAAGCCGAGCCAGCGCGCGATCACGCATTGGCTGTCGTTGCTCGCCGTCGTCGGCACGCTGATTCTGATCCTTGTCGATCACGATGCGACCACCGTCGCGTTCGGCGGCGCGTATATTCACGACGGCATCGCCGCCGTGCTCAAAATATTCATACTGGGCGTTACCGCGGCGGTGTTCGTGTACGCGCGGCGCTATCTGGTCGAGCGCGGTCTGTTCATTGGCGAATACTATTTGCTGTGTCTGTTCGCGACGCTCGGCATGATGTTGCTCGTGTCGGCCGGCAGTCTCGTGATGGCGTATCTCGGTCTCGAACTGTTCGCGCTGTCGACGTATGCACTGGTCGCGATCAATCGCGATTCGAGCCAGGGTTCCGAAGCGGCGATGAAGTATTTCGTGCTCGGCGCACTGGCCTCGGGATTGTTGTTGTACGGCATGTCGATGATTTACGGCGCGACCGGTACCCTCGATCTGGTCAAGATTCACACAGTCGGTTCGTTCGCTTCCGACAATCCACATGGACTGCTTCTGTTGTTCGGCGTCGTGTTCCTCGTCGTCGGCATCGGTTTCAAATTCGGCGCGGCGCCATTCCACATGTGGTTGCCGGATGTTTACGAAGGTTCACCGACCGCCGTGACGATCTTCGTCGGCGCCGCTCCTAAAATCGCCGCGTTCGGTATGGCCTATCGCTTGCTGGAAACCGGGCTCGGCGATCTCTCGCCGCACTGGAAACTCATGATCGGTGCTATGGCGGCGTTGTCGCTGGCCATCGGCAACATCGTCGCGATCGCACAGACCAACATCAAACGACTGCTCGCGTATTCGACCATCTCGCACGTCGGTTTTCTGCTGCTCGGTTTATCCAACGGCACGCCGACCGGATATGCGGCTGCGATGTTCTACGCGATTTCGTACGCGATCATGACGACGGCGGCGTTCGGCGGAATACTGTTGCTCGCGCGCGCCGGTTTCGAAGCCGACGACATCGACGATTTCAAAGGACTCAATCAGCGCAGCCCGTGGTATGCATTCATCATGTTGCTGATCATGGCGTCGCTCGCCGGCATTCCGCCGCTGTTCGGATTTTTCGCCAAGCTCATGGTCTTGAAAGCGGCCATCGACGGCGGCATGTTATGGCTTGCGATCGTCGCCATCGTTTTCGCGATCATCGGCGCGTTTTACTATTTGCGCATCATCAAAGTGATGTACTTCGACGATCCGGTCGAAACCGGAAAACTGGTTTTACCGAAGGACATCCCGCTGCGCTGGCTGCTCTCGATAAACGGCGTCGCGCTGCTGGTTCTGGGCGTGTTGTGGGGTCCGTTGATCGCGTGGTGTTATCGCGCGTTCGGCGTTGCGTCCTAGGCATCACGTGTCATTTAAGGTTGCGCAGACGCACCGCGGTCGTTAAACTTCGCGTTCGCCTGATGCGGGGTGGAGCAGTCTGGCAGCTCGTCGGGCTCATAACCCGAAGGTCGTAGGT
>JBDUEI010000046.1:0-15087 GCA_040002515.1 Rudaea sp.
ACAGCACGTCCATGGCCTGCGCGCGCGTCGTGCGCGGCAGCAGTTCCATCGCGAAGCTGGTGATCTTGCGATCGCGCAACGCCTTGGTGCGCTCCGGCGCGAGATGCGGCGACAGATACGAAATCAGGACCGTGCCTTCGCGCAATCCGGAAATTTCTTCGAGCGAAGGCGGCTGGACTTTCAGCAGGACATCGCTGCGCGACAACACGCTCGCTGCGTCCGCGGTGACGACGTCCTTGTAGGCGGCATCCGGAAAACTCGCCGTAATACCTGCGCCGGCCTCCATCAACAGGTCCGCGCCCTTGCCTTTCAGCTTCTTGGCCACGTCGGGAGTCAACGCCACGCGACGTTCTCCGGGCACGCGTTCGCGCACCACGCCTACGGTAGTCGCCATCTTCCCCTCCCGGGCCATGCGATACGTAAACGCCGATGCTAGCCGAGCTTGAGCCTCGCCGCTAGTATGCCGGCATGACGATGACACCCCTTTATGACGATCCGCTCGCCGCACTGAATCAGCGAATTTCCACGCCCTCACGCCAGCTGGGCGAGCCGGGCCCGACCGCCGAACAGCTCGATCGATTGCTCAGCGCGGCGATCCGCGTACCGGATCACGGCAAGCTCACGCCGTGGCGCATGCTGCTCGTGCGCGGCGACGATCGCATCAGTTTGGGCGAGAAAATCGCCGCGATCCACGCGCGTGTCGCGCCGGACGCAGCCCCGTCGGCGCTGACCAAGGATCGCGAGCGTTTCACGTTCGCACCATTGATCGTCGTGGTCATCGCCCGGATCGCTGACGACCATCCGAAAGTGCCGGCGCAGGAACAGCTTCTGTCGGCCGGGTGCGTCGCCTACAACCTGCTGATCGGCGCTCAGGCGCTGGGCTTGTCCGCGCAGTGGCTGACCGGATGGGCTGCGTACGACCGCGACGTCGCATCTCTGTTCGGCCTGCACGAAAACGAGCGCATCCTGGCGTTCGTCCACATCGGGACGTCGCGCGAATGGCCGCCCGAACGCTCACGCCCGTTGCTTGCAGACGTTGTCAGTGACTGGCATTCGTAAGGGCGCGATTCATCGCGCCCGATGGCCACAACGAAAAGACGGGCGCGATGAATCGCGCCGCTACGAGATCATGTGATGGATCAAACCTTGTATCTGATCGACGGCAGCCTCTACATTTTCCGGGCCTGGCATTCGATTCCCAACAATTTCGTCGATCACGAAAACGCGCCGGTCAATGCCGTGTACGGATTCACGCGGTTTCTGTGCGATTTTCTGGAGCGCACGAAACCCACGCACATCGTCGTGGCGTTCGACGAATCGCTGACCAGTTCGTTCCGCAACAACATCTATCCGGAATACAAAGCCAATCGCGAAATGCCGCCGGAGGAATTGCGGCGCCAGTTCGCGTATTGCAAGGAGATCGCCGCGGCGCTCGGATTGTGCGTGCTCGCGCACGAACATTATGAAGCCGACGATCTCATCGGCAGCGCGATGATCGGCATGCGCAAGCACGGCTTTCGTTCCGTCGTGGTTTCCGCCGACAAGGATTTCGGACAGCTCATCGATGTCCACGACGAACAGTGGGATTTTTCGCGCGACCTGCGCTGGAATCGCGATGGCGTGAAACAGCGCCTCGGCGTGCGGCCCGAACAGGTTGTCGATTACCTCGCGCTCACCGGCGACGCCGTCGACAACATACCCGGCGTTCCCGGCATCGGCGCGAAGACGGCAGCGACCTTGCTCGCGCATTTCGGATCGCTCGACGCGTTACTCGCGCGCATCGAGGAAATTCCGTTCTTGCGCATGCGCGGCGCGGGACAAGTCTACGTGCGCCTGAAACAACATCGCGAGCAAGCGTTGTTGTCGCGTCTGCTCACCCAAATCGCGCTCGACGCCCCGGTTCCCGAACATGCCGACGGCATGTCGTGGTCGCGGCCGGACTTGGCCGCGCTCGATGCCTTGATGGAGAAATTACGCTTCGGTCCGCTCACGCGATCGCGCGTGCGCGGATTCGCCAGGGTGTGATGGTTTAGTGCTTGCCGCCGCTGGACGGCAACGTACCCGGTTTCTTGTTGTATTCACCCGGCTTGCCCGGCTCGATCGGCGCGGCGGTTTTCATCGAGCCTGCCTGGTTCCAGGCAAACCGCATATTGCTGCGGAATATCGTCAGTGGCTCGGCCTGCGCGGCGTCGCTCAAGATACCGTGAGCATCGTACAGATCGTCCTGCCGGTTTGTAACAAAGTATAAATGTTCGCCTGCCACCACGCCGTCGCCCAAATTATTGAAAGCGGGATTGGAAACATCCAGCGGCATGGCATTCGCGACGGTTTGACGGTCGTCGCCAAGTTTCAGCCGCATAACGCGCTTCGGCACCATTCCGTCTTCGACGACGACCAGCGTGCCGTCGTACCAGTGCAGGCCGACGATGCCGCCGAGCACGAGCTGGCCCGGTGAATATTTCAGTTCGAAAGGCGAACCTTTCGCCAGGTCGAAGCCGAAAATTCCCGCGTTGTAGTCAACCAGATACAGCGTACGCCCGTCATCGGAAACCGTGATGGCGCCGATATTGGCGAGCTTCGGATTCTGCACGATCGGTTTCAGCGCCGTGCCTTCGACCTTGAAAATTGACTTGTGCACGCCGTCGGCAACGTAGACCTGCCCGCCTTTGCTGACGGCAATCGAGTTGAAAGATCGGGTGGGTGCGGATTTCGGCAATGTATATTTGTGCGCAAACTTGCCGCTGTCCAAGTCGAACGCGAGCACGGCGGCCTGATTGGCGTTGTCTGCATTGAACCCGTTGAAGCGCGGCGATGCGGATGTCGCGACGTAGAGCTTGCGGTGTTCCGCGTCGACACCGAGGGCATCGACTCCCCACAGTCCGTTTTCCGGCGTCGCCTTGATGAAGTCGGTGAGTTTCCCACTTTCGTCGAGCAGATGAATGGACCCGTCGCGCTGACTGCCGACCAGCAGCGATTTGCGCTTGCCGTCCCACCCAAGCGCGGTCATGAGGATGTCGGTTTTGGGCAATTCGAATGCGACTTTACCTTCACCGAACGGCTTGGCATTCACTTCGAGGTTGGCGACGATGTAATCCCACACGCGCGTGCCGTGAATCGGATCGAAGCGCGGATCTTTGGAAATGTCGTATCCGAAACCTTGCGCCTGCATGCGCATCAAGGTGTCATACGCGCGCGTCTTGTCCTTCATCTTCGCGTACACCAGCGCAAGCTGCATTTTCAGATCGCCCGAATTCGGCGTCAGTTCGCTCACCCGGTGCAGAACCCAGGCCAGCCGCTGATCGTCGTTTTGCGCGCCGTAGACTTGCGCGAGCCGGGTCAATGCGGCGATATCGTGCGATTGGTTGATCTGATCTTCCGACAGCGCCTCGGCGCGTTGCGCCACATTGGCTTGCGGAGGCGCCGCGGATGTCTTTTTTTCCTCTGCGGCGGCAGAACCCAAAATCAGAGCCAAGGCCGCAGCCACCATCCACGATTGAGTTTTCATGCTTGAATCCACGATGATGTTCGAACGGAATGTGACCGCGCGCGGCCGGCTAAGTTCGCCGCCGCTGCGCATCCACGCAGGCACGGCGCGAATGCGCCGTTCCGGAATCTACCGACATTATCGCCGATAAGGACGACGGGTGCGAACCATGGATGCAACTGAAACACTTTTTGCGGGACGCTGGCTGCGCATGATGAAGCGCGGTCGCTGGGAATACGCCGAGCGCACCAATCCCGGCGGCGGCGTGATCATCGTGGCGCTGACCTCTGAGAACCGCATTCTTTTCGTCGAGCAGTGGCGCGAAGCCGTCAACAGCAAGACGATCGAAATGCCCGCGGGACTGGTCGGCGACATCGCCGGCAATGCGAGCGAATCGGCGGTGGCCGCCGCCGCGCGCGAGCTGACGGAAGAAACCGGTTATCGCGCCGAACGTGTGGAATTTCTCATGGCCGGACCGTCTTCGGCCGGCATGAGCAACGAGATCATCGCGTTCGTGCGCGCACATGGGCTGGTTCGCGTACACGCCGGCGGCGGCGATGCGACGGAAGAGATTATCGTCCACGAAATTCCGCGCGAAGACGCCGCGGCGTGGCTGTTGCAGAAATCGCGCGAAGGTTATTCGATCGATCCGAAATTATTTGCCGGTCTGTATTTTTTGGATCACGGCGACGTGCTGTTTCCGCCTCTCAATGCGACGACGTGATGAGCGCCATCGCGAAAAACTGCCACAGCAACAGCAGCGACATCACAATGAGAAGACCGAACGTGAGCAGTACGCCGATCATGCGTCCAGGCGTCAGCCCGCTGTGATGCGAGACGCCCCACGCATGGCAAACGCGCGCGAAGATGAGCACGATGCCGAAGCAGTGCAGTAGGATCGGCGCGGTCTGATTCAATTCCAGAATCAGCAGCAGAAATAATCCGACCGGCAGATATTCGATGGCATTGCCGTGCGCGCGGATGCGTTTGCGCATTTCCGGATTGTTGTCGTCGCCGAGCCCGATTTTGCTCGAACGTCGAAACGCCACGACACGTATTGCGAGAAACACGATAAGCAGTGCCGCGATGGCGGCGTAAATACCGGTAATTTTCATTCGTGCTCCGCTGACTCAGTTGGCAGACAATCGTTGTCCGTGTTGTACGCCATTCAATGTCGCTTGTCCCGCTGCAACTACGCGATAACTCACGCGCAACGCACCGGGTTTCGGATGCGCCGGATCGTCACCAGTGACGAGTGCGCCATCGGATTCGCGAAACGTTGCGGCGAGATTGGCCGGTAGCTCATTCACGCGAACAGCATGCTTTTCTGGCGTAAGTTGCTCGATGATCAATTCCGGATCGATGGCGAAAGCGCCGAGTCTTATCGGTCCGGATGAAAAACGTGCGCTGGAGAAAGGAAATCGTGGATTGTCGTGACCCGCCGCGACGCGGAATTTAGACGCGTCGATCGGTTTCGACGACCACACTTCGTCGTAATGACAATTGTCGCCGGCGCATTGCTCTCGCCATTGATACATTTCCACATTGCGCAAAAGTACAACCGCGTCCGCGCTGACACCAAGCTCCGCGTCGCGCGCGGCGGCAGGCGCCGACAGCGTGCCGCTGACTTTGATCTTGCGGCCTTCGTTCGCCGGATCGACCGCTTCGATCAAGGCTGAGTCGCCGACCGGCGCGCTTGCCGTGTGCAAATTCTGCATACGCCAACCCAAACGCGTCATGCCGTACCAGACGATCAGCGCCGCGACGATCAAAATCGCAACACCGATCATCGCACCTGCATTTTGTTTGCGTTTGCGACGTGCCATCTCAAGCCACCATGCCGACGAGTTCGGACACTTCGTCGCGCGTCGCGTAGCGACCCTTGTCGTCACACGTCACGCTTGCGAGTGCGCACTCCACATCGTGCGTGAAAAACAAGCGAACGTGACGCGCGAGTTTGTCGGCGAGGAATTCCTGTTTTTCGTCGATGAGGATTTCCGGGGCGCGGTCGTAACCCATCGTCACCGGCAGATGAACCCACGGCCGGCCGGGGATCAGGTCGGCGCAGAACACGACGCCGCCATCCGGCATCACGATTTCCGCGAGCATCAAGCCCGGCGTGTGGCCGTCGCTGAAAGAAAATCGCACGGACTTGCCGAGCGTTTCGGAATATTCGCCGTCGACGAGTTCGAGCCGTCCGGATTTTTCGAGCAAGGCCGGCAACTCAGGAATGAACGAGGCGCGATCGCGCGCGTGCGGGCGCGACGCGCGATCCCAGCTTTTCCGTCCGACGATATATTTCGCATTCGGAAACAACAGCGACGGCGGCGAATCCGGTTTCCATTCCGCGAGCAACCCGCCGGCGTGATCGAAGTGCAGGTGCGAGATCACGACCGCATCGACGTCCTCATGCGTGAAGCCCGCTTTATGCAACGAGTCGAGCAACATGTGACGATCTTCGACGACGCCATAACGCTCGCGCAATTTCGGCTCGAAGAACGCGCCGATACCGGTCTCGAACAATACGTTCTTGCCATCGAGATTTTCCGCCAGCAGCGCGCGGCACGCGAGCGGCACGCGATTGTCGGCGTCCGGCGTCAGCCATTTCGACCACAACGCTTTCGGCGCATTGCCGAACATCGCGCCGCCGTCGAGTTTTTGCGAGTTGCCGAGGATCGACCAGAGTTTCATATGAAATCAATTCAACGCTTTGGTGCCAAGCAGAACGTTTAATTCCACGCCGATGTCTTCCGCAATTTTGCGCAAGAGTATGGGAGAAATGTCGCGGCCTTGATGAAAGGGAACTGTCGTGGCACGTCCGTCCGCGTGTCGAAATTGTTTGTGCGAACCGCGTGCCGCACTTCGCGAAACCCAAGCGCCGACAAAAGGCGAATGACTTCTTGCGGTTTCAAAACAGGGATATTTCCCACTTCGTTAAGCCACAGCGACCTGCTGGATGCCTAAGAATTCCGAATCCAGATGTGGATCGCCGTCCTCGAGCAACATCTGCACCACTTCTTGAAGATTGTGATTGAGCTCATCGAGCGTTTCGCCCTGCGAATGCGCACCGACGAAACCGGGTACGTATCCCACGAACAGGCCGGTGTCGGAACACTTTTCGATAACGGCGGTAAAGGTTTTCATCGGGTCCACCTCGAATGCCATTCTAGCATCGCGCGTTATGTCTACTTCACCAATCCGCTCGCGCTCGGCCGGCGCGGATCGGCGCCGGCGTGCATCTCGCCGGTGCGTCGATCCCAGCTAACCATGTTCATATAGCCCCACGACCAAACGTCCGGCGCGATGTCGAGTTTGTAGCCCATCTTTTGCAAACCCTGAACTTCGGCTGGCGTAAATGCATCTTTCTCGGCGGAAATCACGTCGGGCATGTATTGATGATGATAGCGACGGTTCGCGACGACTTGCTCGGGCAACTCGCCGTCGACGAACGCGAGAATGCCTTCGAGCACCATCGTGATGATGGTACTTCCGCCGGGCGTGCCGATGACGCCGGTCTTGTCACGGCCGTCGATGAAACTGGGCGTCATCGACGATAGCGGGCGGCTGCCGGGTTTGGGCGCGTTGTTGTCGTTGCCGAGCAATCCGTACGCGTTAGGTTTGCCGGCGACGAGCGCGAAATCGTCCATCTCGTTGTTGAGCACGAAACCGGTGCCGGCGACGACGAACTTCGAACCGAACGTGGTGTTCACCGTTTGCGTCGCGGAGACGAGATTTCCGTCTGCGTCGATGATCGAGAAATGCGAGGTGTGCAGGCTTTCATCCGGCGCCATGTAGCCGGGAAGCATGTCGCTCGGCGTGGCTTTGTCGGGATGGATCGAGGCGCGTAATCCGGCGGCGTACAGCGTGCTGGTCAGTTCGGCGACGGGCATTTTCACGAAATCGGGATCGCCGAGATATTCGGCTCGGTCGCGAAACGCACGGCGCATGGTTTCGACGATGGTGTGATAGCGATGCACGCCGTCCATTTTTTTCAGATCGAAACCGGACAACATGTTGAGCATTTCAGCGAGCGCGATGCCACCGGACGACGGCGGCGGAGCCGTGACGATATGCCAACCGCGATACGTGAACGCAATCGGGTCGCGCTCCTTCACCGTGTACTTCGCCAAATCGTCCATGCTCCAGCGGCCGCCGGCTGCGCGTACGCCGTCGACGAGGGTTTTGGCCACATCGCCGCGATAAAAACCGTCATTGCCCTCGCTAGCTATTTTTTCTAACACCTTGGCCAGATCCGGCGAGCGGAACGTCCATCCGGTTTTCGGCGGTTGACCGTTGTCGAGATACAGCGCGACGGATGCGGGATAACGTGCAAAACGCGGAGCGACTTGCGCCAACTCACCCAGGAATCGCGAATCCGGTTTGAAACCTTCGCGCGCGATGCGAATGGCCGGCGCCAACGATGTCGAGAGCGGCAATCGTCCGTAATGTTTAGCCATCCAAACGAGTGCGGCCGGTTCGCCGGGAATTCCGGACGACAACGGACCATTCAACGAATGATCGCGATCCGGTTCGCCGTCGGCCTTGAGATAGTCTTTTTGATCGACCGCCGCGGGCGCCGTTTCGCGCGCATCGATCATCGTTTCCTTGTGATCGGACATGCGGCGGATCAAGAAAAATCCGCCGCCGCCGAGGCCTGAACTTTGCGGCTCGACCACCGACAACGTGCTCGCCACCGCAACCGCCGCATCGAATGCATTGCCGCCTTGATCGAGAACCTCGAAACCCGCTTTCGTCGCGAGCGTGTGCGCGCTGGCGATCGCGGCGTGGCCGGGTTTGTCCGCTGCAACAACGTGCGCGGAAAAAATGATCAGGCATGCAGCGATGATGGTGCGACGGCTCACGACTTCTCCTCAGCGGTCAACATTTCATATTTGACCATCAATTGTTCGGCAGTTTCCGGATGCGCGACGTCGACGATGATGCACTCGACCGGACACACCTCGACGCATTGCGGTGTATCGAAATGACCGACGCATTCGGTGCATCGCGCCGGCGCGATTTCGTAGATCACTGCACCGAGCGCGATGGCCTGGTTCGGACACACCGGTTCGCACACGTCGCAGTTGACGCAGACTTCCGTGATTTTCAGCGCCATCGAATCGCTTTGTCTCGCGTCGTACCCGCAGGTGCGGGTACGAGCAAACGTGGGTTCGCGATTACTTCATTTCAACGAAGCGGAACTCCGCACCGGTCTTGGCGATGGCCGCCTTGACGCGATCCTGGTCGGCCGCAGCGCCGACGAACAGGATGACGACGCCCTTGAACGAACCGTCGCGCGAATGCTGGAACGCGGCTTCGATGAGATCGGCCGTGGTCTTCGAATCCGGACCGCCGAACGCCATCATGTTGCCCGGCAGAACGCCGCGCGCGACGGTGTCGGAAACATTGTTGAGCTGACTGTTGCGCGCGTCCTGCACATCCTGCGCGTCGCCGGCCGGCACGTAATACATGAACGGGTTGTTCGACTTCACGCCCTGCATGTTGCGCGTGACGACGTTGCTCAGATATTTCTGCCATGTCGTCTTGTCGGCGGTCGGCGCAGGCACGGGCACTGGTTTGGCAGCTTCGGCGGCCGCGGCCGCGGCGGCGGCTTTCTGCTTGTCCTCATCGGTGGGTCCGCAAGCACTCAAGACAAGTGCGCCGGCCAGCGATAGAACGAGTATACGAAGGTACTTTTTCATATTTTCACCTTTGTCAAAAATTCAGGAAGATCGCCAGCGTTGCCGCAACGCCTGCTGCACGGCAGGGTGGACGAAGCCGGAGACGTCGCCGCCGAGCCGCGCGATTTCGCGCACCAGCGAAGAGGAAATGAAACTGTACTGCTCCGCGGGCGTGAGAAACAATGTTTCCGCATCCGGGATGAGGTGGCGGTTCATGCTCGCGAGCTGGAATTCGTATTCGAAATCCGAGACCGCGCGCAATCCGCGCAGGATCACGCCGGCACCGGTCTCGCGCACGAAATCCGCCAGCAGCGAGCCGAAGCCGCGCACCTCGACGTTCGGCACACCGGCCAGTGCCAGCCGCGCCAGGGAAATGCGTTCGTCGAGACTCAGGCTAGGTCCTTTGCCCGCACTTTCCGCGATGCCGACGATCAGCCGATCGAACAGCGGCGCGGCGCGGCTGACCAGATCGGTGTGGCCGTTGGTGATCGGATCGAACGTGCCCGGATAAACCGCGACTCGCGAGCGAGCGGAACTTGTCAGTTGGCTGGGCATGCGGCGGACCGGGCGAGGATTCGTCAAAGCTTAGCGGATGGTTTGGTGCGGCGATAGAGCGCAAAGCGCACCGCGCCGGCGCGGCCATCGCGATGTAAATGCCAGTGTGCGGGTGCGACGATATTTCGATCCGTCGGAGACTCCACGTATATCCAGGCGGAATCGTGCAGCCGCGAACTTCGCTCGAGCGTTTGCATCGCCGCATCCCACAGATCGTCGGCGAACGGCGGATCGACGAACACGATGTCGTATGCATCGCCCGAGGATTCGAGAAAACGCGATGCGTTCGATTGATGCACGTTCGCGGTTTGTTTCAATCGCGCCAGATTGGTGCGCAACGACGCGGCAAGGCCTGCATCCGATTCGACGAAATCGACGCTTGCGGCTCCGCGCGACAACGCTTCGACGCCTAGCGCGCCGGTACCTGCGAAAAGGTCCAGGCACCGCGCGCCCGCGATCACCGGCATCAGCCAATTGAATAGCGTTTCACGCACTCGATCGGGCGTGGGGCGCAACCCCTGCACGTCGAGCACATCCAGCCGCGATCCGCGCAGCGACCCGCCAATGATGCGCACGCGACCCGGCGCGGCATGATGGCGTGCGCTCTTCAGCGGATGTCTTGCCACGGATTGAATGCCGCGAGTGGTAGCATTTGCACATTGTCTTTCAACTTGCTTCGTAATGCTCAAATTCTGGAAGAAAAAGCCCGAGGACGACGCAAAGGCGCTGTCCGAACTCCCCGCCGTCGAGCCGCAAACGGCAACGCCCGTCGAGCCGATCCAGCCCAAACCGACCTGGCGCGACCGGTTCGAAAAAAGCGTTTTCAATCGCGACGTGCGCGATCTTTTCGCACGCCACCCGAAACTCGACGAAACGTTGCTCGACGAGTTGGAAACGATTCTGCTCACCGCCGATGTCGGCATCGGCGCCAGTTCGCAAATCATCGAATCGCTGCGCGTCCGCATGGACAAACGCGAGTTCGCCGATTCCCCCGCGCTGCTCGACGCTCTCCGCCAATCGCTGCTCGAAATCCTTCGGCCCGTCGCCGTACCGCTCGTTCCGCACAGTGCGCAAAAACCTTTCGTGATTCTGATGGTCGGCGTCAATGGCGTCGGCAAAACGACGACGATCGGCAAGCTCGCGCGCTATTTCCAGTCTGCGGGCAACGACGTGATTCTCGCCGCCGGCGATACCTTTCGCGCCGCCGCTGTAGAACAACTCAAGACATGGGGTGATCGCAATCATGTCGCCGTCATCTCGCAAGGCGCCGGCGCGGATTCCGCGAGCGTTATTTTCGACGCGCTGCAATCGGCGCGCGCGCGCGGCGCGGACATCCTCATCGCCGACACCGCCGGACGCCTGCACACGCAAGGTGGTTTGATGGACGAGCTGACCAAGATTCGCCGCGTGCTCGCCAAACTCGACGCGCAAGCGCCGCACGAAGCGCTGCTCGTACTCGATGGCACCACCGGGCAAAACGCGATCAATCAGGTACGCGAATTCCGTTCCGCGATCGGCGTCACCGGTCTCGTCGTGACCAAACTCGACGGCACCGCGAAAGGCGGCGTCGTCTTCGCGCTCGCCAAGGAATTCGGATTGCCGATCCGCTTCGTCGGCTTGGGCGAAAGCGTGGACGATCTGCGCGAATTCGATGCCGCCGCCTTCGTCGACGGCCTGCTCCCCGCGAATCTCGGCAATGCCGGAAGCTGATTCTTTCGCGCAACGCGTGTTGCGCTGGTTCGACGCTCACGGCCGCAAGAATCTGCCCTGGCAAACGCCGCGCTCGGCATACCGCGTGTGGGTCTCGGAAATCATGTTGCAGCAGACTCAAGTCGCGACCGTCATTCCGTACTTTTTGCGCTTTGTGGAAAAGTTCGCATCGATTGCCGAACTCGCCGCCGCGCCGATCGATGACGTTCTTGCATCCTGGTCCGGCCTCGGCTATTACAGTCGCGCTCGCAATCTCCACGCCACAGCGAAAATCTGCGTCGAACGTCATCACGCCGATTTGCCACGAGAATTCGAAAACCTGTCCGCCCTGCCCGGCATCGGACGCTCGACGGCCGGCGCCATCCTGGCGCAAGCGCACGGATTTCGTTTCGCGATTCTCGACGGCAACGTCAAGCGTGTCCTCGCCCGTTTTCATGGCGTGCGCGGCTGGCCCGGTTCCACATCGACGCAAAAAATTCTCTGGGAAAAATCGGCATCTCATCTGCCCGAATCCCGCGTCGCCGATTACACGCAAGCGATGATGGATCTCGGCGCGACAGTCTGCGTACGCTCACGCCCGCGCTGCACGGAATGTCCGCTATCGTCGGATTGCACAGCGCTGCGCGACGGTCTCACCGCTCAACTTCCCGAATCCAAACCGCAGCGCGCGATTCCATCGCGCTCGACCATGATGCTCATTCTTCGCGACGCTTCCGGCCGCCTACTGTTGCGCCGCCGGCCACCGACCGGTGTGTGGGCCGAGCTGTGGAGCTTGCCCGAAGCCGGCGATATCGACATCGCCAAACGCGAAGTCGCTGCCATCCACACATCGCGCGACAGCGATTTCGTGTTCCAACATCTGCCAACCTTCACGCATGTGTTCAGTCATTACAAACTCGACATCGCGCCAATCGCATTCGACGCCGTCATGAAATCCCACGTCGCCGACGATGCGAATCAGCGCTGGGTATCGCCGAGCGAAGCCGCGAAACTCGGACTGCCGGCGCCGGTGCGAAAACTCATCGAACAACTCAAGGAATCGACATGACGCGTACCGTGTTTTGCTCGCGGCTTCAAAGCGATGCCGAAGGTCTCGGCTTCGCGCCCTACCCCGGCGAATTGGGCCGGCGAATTTTCGAGCACGTGTCGAAACAAGCATGGTCGCAATGGCTCGCGCACCAGACCCTGCTGATCAATGAAAATCGTCTGTCGCCGCTCGATCCGAACGCGCGCAAATTCCTCGAAGGCGAGATGGAGAAATTCTTCTTCGGCGGTGGCGCCGAGGCACCGGCCGGCTACGTGCCGCCCACAGGCTGATTCGACGTTTTGTCGTCCTTCAACATTGCCTTGTAGTCGATCGGTTCGATTTCCGTGATCTTGCAGCGTTGATGATCGAACTCGATGAAGTCGAACTGCTTCGTGACCTTCATCGACATTTCCTGCGTGATCGAAAAACCGTGCGCCCATTCCAGCTTCGCGCAGGTTTTGTCGACCGTGACCAGATACGCCTGATTGACCCTCGGCCACACCACGACGTTTCTCGCGCCGACGATTTGCGTCTGAAACACGTCGACCATCCGGAATTCATCGACCGGCGCACCCGCATATCGCTGGAAACGCGCCAACTCTTCAGCCTGATGCGCCTGAGTATCGGCCGACGCCAGATTCGTCGCAAACAACCCGACCGCAGCCGATAAAAATACCGTCGTTCCGTTGAACCGTTTGCGCATGCCAGATGCTCCATTGCCTTCGACAGATGACGCGCCGCGCCGCGATCTCGTCGCAAATCCAGCGCAAAGCTTGACGTACCTGGACGAAGTCGTTGTAATACGCGGCCTCCCGCGGCCGCATTCTGCGACCGCCGCAATTCCGGCCGGGTAGCTCAGTTGGTAGAGCAGGGGATTGAAAATCCCCGTGTCGGCGGTTCGATTCCGTCCCCGGCCACCATAAAATCAGCAAGTTACGAGTAGCGTGATCGTCGCATTATTTTCGTGTCCGGCTAGCATCGAGTCGGTCCAGAACTCGGTCTTTCGTCGCCGCAATCGTGTGGGATTAAATGACTCGCGCATCCAACACTTGCTACATGTGCGAGTCGCCCGCAACGTCCCGAGAGCACGCGCCGCCGCGCTGCGTATTTCCTGAATTAAGCGACTTCGGAGCAGACGAGCGTCGAAATCTCATCACTGTTCCGTCTTGCGATCGGCACAACTCGGAAAAGAAAAAAGACGATGAGTTTTTTCGCACGGCGCTGACCATGATGTCGGGACCGCACAACAAAGCTGCTGAACACATATTTTTCAGGAAGGTTCTGAAAGCGCAGTTGGCGGCGCCCGCGACATATAGGCGATTCTTCAGGGATAGTCAGCTCTTAACGGACGGGCAACCCGCAATGAGACTGAATAGGGCGCGCTTCGACGAGTGCGTCGATCATCTGACGCGCGCAATTTACTTTCACACTTATGGTACGAAGTGGAACCATGTTGCCATTGTTGCATCGCCTAGCTTCAACGAGGTCGATGCCTCGGGGCGCGCGGCGATTCCTGAGAACACGATTGCCGCTTCAGTTTTGACTCGGCAATTCCTTGCCGGACGTCCCATAAAAGGCGATAACCCGAACGTATTTGAATATTGCATTCGTGTCGAAAACGAGTTTCTAGGACTGGCCATTCGCTTTTACCAAAGCGTCGAAATTTACGTCGCTTCGTCGGCCATCTTGGCGCTGGAATGGCACGCAGCTCGCTCGCCGGGTAGTTAAGGAAGCTGTCGCGCTCCCTGAGACGCCGATCGCCATCATGGGCGCATGGTCCGCGCCTTTCCCCCCAGATTCCCCAAAACTCCCGCAGCGAAGTGTCCGGCGTGCGGAAAATATTGCTGGTGGCTACACGCTGCCGAGGCAATTTGCTTTCACTGCAAGCAGGCTCGATTCGTTCACCGCGGCGAATGGGAATGGACGCTGTGCCCGTGCAAAGGCGACGACCACCTGTGCACGGACTGTTGGAGCAGCGGAACAGAAGGACGTATGCCTGACTAGTAGCTTCCGTCGCCAACCCGCAAGTTATAGATATACCGGGATTAGCTTTGCGGATTAGACGGCGCGATCGGGGAAAGCAGATGATTGTTGTAGGTTTTTTTAAGGGCGTTGCGCTGGCCGCTGGGAATAGGCTGTGAGAATATGCGGCGCAATCCTAACTCATATCCCATCTTGGGCGAGTGCAAATCTAACCGCGGCGTCGACATGGAGTTTCAACGTGTCGAACAGTGGCAATTCGTGGTCATTTTGACCAATAAGTAAAGGAATCTCGGTGCAGCCGAGGACGACTCCAGTAGCCCCACGCTTCTGCAGCGCTGTTATCTCTTCGAGATAGAACGCTTTTGTCTCGTCTCGCACAATACCCCTGCCAAGTTCTTCCTTGAGTGTATGTTGAATACGATCTCGCGAGAATTCGCGTTGGGGTATTAACGCCGAGATACCTGCTCTCCTGAAACCTAGGCTATACAAATCACTTTCCATGATGAATTTCGTGCCTAGCACGCCGACAGTTTTGTGTCCCTGACGAATGGCTTCTGCCACTGTCGCTTCGACAATGTCGATCACGGGCAAGGTCACTGACGCACGAATCGCATTGGCGTGGAGATGAGCGCTATTCGCACAAAGAA
>JBDUEI010000047.1:0-14380 GCA_040002515.1 Rudaea sp.
CCGTCGATGATGTATTCCTGCGGCTCCTTGTAGAGCACGCGCTGATCGGCCGGAATCGCAACGGCGCACGCCGCGTCGAGGACGTGATCCACATCGGCCGCCGTCACCTCGCGATCGCGAATCGGCGCCGTGCCGTGCGAGTTACGCCCGGAAATATGACTGCCGGAAATCCCCGCATACACCGAGCGAATCTCGCAGCCGGCCATGAGTTCGGCTTCTTCGACGGCGCGCTGGATGGATTGCACCGTCGATTCGATATCGACGACGACGCCGCGCTTGAGTCCGTGCGACGCATGCGAGCCGATGCCGATCACCTCGACCGGTTCACCCGGCGCGTACTCGCCGACGATCGCCACGATTTTCGACGTGCCGATATCCAGCCCGACAATCAACGATTTCTCGCCCTTACCCTTGGTCATGAATGCGTCTCGGCGGCTGCGGCTTGCGCTGCGGGTTTTTGGATCGGAGTCGACGGCGTCGACGGCACCCAGAGGATCGCAAACCCATTGGTATAGCGAAGATCGGCGTGCTGAAAACCGGTGGTGTGTTCGCCGCCGAGGCGCGGATAAACCGACAGGAAACGCTGCAGCCGTTTTTCGACGTTGTCGTGGCCGAGCAGAATCTGTGCGCCGCCGGCCAGCGCGAGCGTCCAGCTGCCGCGCCCACTCAAGCTCACGCCGCTTAAAATCATGCCGGTGCCGGTCAGTGTCTTTTGCGTCGTTGTATAAAAATCCACAACGTCGGCCAATCGGTCGTCAGGACCATCCAGTTGCGGCAAACCGGCCAGGTCGCCGCTGCCGGGAATGCTGAACAAAACCCCATCGCGTCCGATCAAGCGCTGATCGCCCCAGCGCGCGAACGGCTGGCGCTCGCGCACTTTCAGAACAAGCGTATCCGGCCATTGCTTGCGCGCTTCGACGTTCTCGATCCACGGCAACGCGGCCACCGCGCTGCGCACGTCTTCGAGATTAAGCGCAAAAAATCCGGTACCCAGATGCGTCGCCGCCGCCGCGCGAATCTGCTCGGCGCTGACGTGATCGTATTCCGCCTCGACTGTGAGAAATTTCACCGGCCAGCGATCCGTCGCGAACCAACCGTTCAGAACACCGACGACGGGCAACGCGATCAAAACGAGTGCGATCGACCACGACAGGAATTTAAGCATCGATCGATTCATCGCATGCCCTCGTCGCGATCCACGCTCGTTTCGAGAATGCGCCAGCACAATTCCTGGAAATCGATACCGATGACCGCAGCGGCCTTCGGCACCAGCGAGTGGCTGGTCATGCCGGGCGTCGTGTTCACTTCGAGCAGCAGAAATTCGCCGCTGGCCCGGCGCATCAGATCGACACGCCCCCAACCCGCGCATCCCGCCGCGTCGAACGCGCGCAGGGACAACGCCTGGATTTCGCGCTCGCCGGCTTCGTCGAGACCAGGGCAAATGTATTGCGTGTCATCCGACACGTACTTGGCGTGGTAATCGTAAAACTCGGCGGCGGGCACGATATGGATGGACGGCAATGCCGCACCGGCAAGAATACTCACCGTGTATTCCCCGCCCTCGATCATTTCCTCGATCACCAATTCGCCGTCGTAGCGCGCGGCCAGTTCGATCGCCGCCGGCAAATCTTTTTCCGAACGCACGCGCGTGATGCCGACGCTCGAACCTTCGTGCGACGGTTTCACCACGACCGGCAATCCAAGCTCCGCGATCGCCGCACCGATATCGCCACCACGTGCGAATCGCACGTAACGCGGCGTCGGCAATCCGATCGACTGCCACACTTGTTTAGTACGAATCTTGTCCATGCTCAGCGCCGAACCGAGCACGCCCGAACCGGTGAACGGCACGCGCAACGATTGCAGCGCGCCTTGCAGCACGCCGTCTTCGCCACCGCGTCCATGCAGGATGTTGAACACGCGCGCGAAGTGTCCCGCGCGCAACGCATCGAGCAGCGCGGGAATGCCATCAATGCCGTGCGCGTCGACGCCACGACTCTTCAACGCATCGAGTACATTGCGCCCGGAATTCAGCGACACGTCGCGCTCGGCCGAATCGCCGCCCATCACGACGGCGACGCGTCCAAACTGTTTGGCATCGACGATCCGCGTCATGACGTTTTCACCGCGCCGGCCATCGCGATTTCATTCGCCGCGGCGCCGATGTCGCCCGCGCCCATGATCAGCAACAAATCGCCATCTTCGAGCAGTGCCGACAAGGCATCGCGCAACTCGCGCGGATGATCGATCAGCACCGGATCGACTTTGCCTCGCGCGCGCACCGCACGCGCCAGCGCGCGACCGTCCGCACCCGTGATCGGTGTTTCCCCGGCCGGATAGACTTCAGTCAAAACGAGCACGTCGACATCCGACAACACGTTCGCGAAGTCGTCCAGCAAATCGCGCGTGCGAGTGTAGCGATGCGGTTGAAACGCGACGACCAGTCGACGATCCGGCCAACCGCCGCGCGCCGCCGCGAACACGGCGCTGAGCTCACGCGGATGATGGCCATAATCATCGACGAGCAGCGCCGCTCCGTTGTCGAGCGCGAGTTCGCCGCGCATCTGAAAGCGCCGGCCGACGCCCTGGAATTCGCTCAGCGCATGCGCGATCGATTCGCTGTCGATACCCAGATGCCAACCCACCGCCGCTGCCGCGAGCGCATTCTGCACGTTGTGCAAACCCGGCAGATTCAAAGTCACGGCGACAGGCTTTTCGGTGTTCGGCAGATGCAGCGAAAAATGCATCTGCGTTCCGGTTTGGCTCACGCCGCTCGCGCGGACGTCGGCATCGCCGTTGATGGCGTACGTGATGGCGCGGCGCGCGGTATCTTTCGCCAGCTCGGCGACTTCCGCATCGTCCACGCACACGACCGCGATGCCGTAGAAGGGCAAGCGATGCAGGAAATCCGAGAACGCTTTCTTGACCTGTCCGTAATCGCCGCCGTAATTCTCGAGATGATCGGCATCGATATTCGTGACGATGGCGATGACCGGATTGAGAAGCAGAAACGATCCGTCGGATTCGTCTGCTTCGGCGACGAGATACTCGCCGGTGCCCAACCGCGCATGCGTTCCCGCTGCCAGCAATTGCCCGCCGATGACGAAAGTCGGATCGAGTCCACCTTCCGCGAGAACGCTGGCGATCAAGCTGGTCGTCGTCGTCTTGCCGTGCGTTCCGGCCACCGCGATGCCGCGCCGGAAACGCATCAGCTCACCCAACATTTCCGCGCGCGGAACGATCGGCAGTCGGTGTTCGCGTGCGGCGACGAGTTCGACGTTGTCGGCATCGATCGCACTCGATACGACGACCACATCGACATCCGACACGTTCGCCGCCGAATGTCCTTTGTATATTTTTATACCGAGGTCGTGCAGCCGGCGCGTCACCGTCGATTCGCTGCGATCCGATCCGGACACCGTATAGCCGAGATTCTTCAGAACCTCCGCGATCCCGCTCATGCCCGCGCCACCGATGCCGATGAAATGCACGCGGCGGAAATCCTGACGGATCCAATCGCGTGGTTTGCGGTGTTCGATTGGAAGCGCGCGCGCGATCATGCCGCCACCTCCAGACACGCATCGGCGATACGTGCGGCAGCGTCGGGCTTAGCCAGCGCGCGCGCGGAATTCGCCATCGTGAGCAAACGTGCGCGTTGTTCGCCTTCGCTGCCGGCGAGAATTTCGTTCAATGCGGCAGACAGACGATTCGCGAAACCGTCGCCTTCCGCAACGAGCCGCGCAGCACCGCAGGTGACTAACGCCCGCGCGTTGTGCGTCTGATGATCGTCCACCGCCGCCGGGAACGGCACGAGAATCGCGCCGAGTCCGACTGCGCACAATTCCGCGAGCGTCAAAGCGCCGGCGCGACAGACGACGACATCGGCCCACGCATACGCGGCGGCCATATCGTCGATAAATGCGTCGACCCGCGCTTCTACTCCGACGTCCGCATAACTTTCTTTCGTTTTGTCGAGATGTCTTGGGCCGGCCTGATGCCGTATTTCCAGACCGCTCGAAATTTCGCGCACGACCTGCGGCAACGTCGCATTGATTCCGGACGCACCCTGACTTCCGCCGAGCACGAGCAATCGAATCGCGCCGCCGCGATCGGCGAATCGCTGCGCGGGATTCGGCACCGCCGAAATCTCCCGACGCACCGGATTTCCGACCCATTCGCCATGCGCGAGCGCGCCGTCGAACCCGCACAACACTTTCTTCGCGAAGTGCGACAGCGTGCGATTGGTCACGCCCGGCACGCTGTTCTGTTCGTGCACGACGAGCCGCACGCCGGATAGCCACGACGCGATTCCTCCCGGACCCGAGGCATAGCCGCCGAGCGACAACGCGCTACGTGGTTTGGTACGGCGCAAAATTTTCCACGCCGAAGCAACGGCGCGCATGATCCGCAACGGCGCGCTGAGCAACGTGCGCACACCTTTGCCTCGAATGCCGCCGATATTCAGCGTTTCGATCGTCAGACCGGCATTCGGAACCAGCCGCGTTTCTAGCCCGCCCGCACTGCCGAGCCACAGCACCGGGATATTTCGCGACTGCAATTCCTGCGCGACCGCAATTCCCGGGAAAATGTGACCGCCTGTGCCGCCGGCCATGATGAGGACGGGTCCGGTATTCATGCGCGCACCGCCGAGAAATTCTGAATCGGCAGCGACGTCTCGGCTTCTACGGGCGCCTGCGCGCGCGATACTTCGTAACTGATGCGCAACAGGAATCCGATGGCGGCGCACGTCATCAGCACGCTCGATCCGCCCGAGCTGATCAGCGGCAGCGTCAGACCTTTCGTTGGCAATACGCCGAGATTCACGCCGATCGACACGAGCGTCTGCATGCCGATCCACAGGCCGATGCCGAACGCGCAGTAGCCGGCGAAGCGCTGTCCGCGCTCGACCGCTTTCATGCCGAGCATGAACGCGCGTCCGACCAATGCCGCAAAAAGAAAAAGTACCAAAAGTATACCGGCCAGGCCGAGTTCTTCGGCGATCACGGCGAGGATGAAATCGGTGTGTGCTTCGGGCAGATAAAAAAGTTTCTGCACACTCGCGCCGAGTCCGACGCCGAGCCATTCGCCGCGACCGATCGCGATCAGCGCCTGCGTGAGTTGGAATCCATCGTCGAACGGATGTTCCCAAGGATTGAGGAACGACGTAAGACGCTTGACGCGATAATCTTGTGTGAGCGCCGCCCACGCCAGCGCGGGCATCGCGGGAACCGCGAGATAAAACAGATTGCGCATGCGCGCGCCGCCGAGCCACACCATGCCGACGGCTACGCCGATCAGCAACGTCGCGCTTCCGAAATCCGGTTGCGCGAGCAGGAGCACGACGAGCACGACGGCCACGCCGATCGGTTTGATGACGCCGAATAATTTGCCTTGCACGCACGTTTCGTGACGAACCAGATAACTGGCGATGTAAATGATGAACAATAATTTCACCGCTTCGACGGATTGGAATCCAACGAAGCCCAGCCGGATCCAACGCCGCGCGCCGTTGATGCGCATGCCCAGACCCGGCACGAACACGAGCAGCAAAAGAATGATCGCGAACAGCAATAGCGAAAATGCGTTGCGTTCGAACCACGACAACTCCGTGCGCATCATCACGATGCACAGCGCGATGCCTAAGCTCAAGAAAACCGAATGCCGGATCAGGTAATAGAACGGTCCGACGTGCTGACCATCCGCAATCGCGATCGAACTCGATGCGACCATGATCACACCGAGCGCCGCCAGTCCACACGCAGCCAGAATCAGACCGAGGTCGTAGCGGCCTTTGGTTTCGTCGATGCGCTTGGCTTGTGTGTTGAATCCGAACATCAGCGCACCTTCAACGTAGCGAGGCCGATGAGGACGAGCACGACGCTGATGATCCAGAAGCGCACGATGACGCGCGGTTCGGGCCAGCCTTTCAATTCGAAATGATGATGGATGGGCGCCATGCGGAAGATGCGCTTGCCGGTCAGTTTGAAACTCGCCACCTGCAAAATCACCGAGGCGGTTTCCATCACGAACACACCGCCCATGATCAGCAGCACGATTTCCTGACGCACGATCACCGCCACGCAACCGAGCGCCGCGCCGACGGCGAGCGCGCCGACATCACCCATGAATACTTGCGCGGGATACGCGTTGAACCAGAGGAAGCCGAGGCCGGCGCCAGCCAGCGCGCCGCAGAAAATGCACAGTTCGCCCGCGCCGGGCACGGCGGGAATCTGCAGATACGTCGAGAAAATACTGTTACCCGCAGCGTATGCGAACACGCCGAGCGCGGAGGCGACTAGCACAGTCGGCATGATGGCGAGTCCATCGAGACCGTCGGTGAGATTCACCGCATTCGAAAACCCGACGACGATGAAATATCCGATCAGCACGAATACCGATCCGAGTGGAATCGCGATCTGCTTGAACAGCGGAACGTACAACGCGATGGCCGATGGTGAGGTTTCGCTCATCACGTAAAAGATGCCGATCGCCGCGGCAAGTCCGCACACCGACTGCCAGAAATATTTCCAGCGCGCGGGAAGACCGCGGCTGTCTTTCAATACGAGTTTCTTATAGTCGTCGTAAAAACCGATGATGCCGAACGAGATCAGCACGCCGAGCGTGATCCACGTGTAACGATTGTGCAGATCGGTCCATAGCAACGTCGCGACGGTGACGGCCAAAATGATCAGCGCGCCGCCCATCGTCGGCGTGCCGGCTTTCGACAGGTGCGATTGCGGACCGTCGCTGCGGATCACCTGCCCGGCTTTGACGGCGGTGAGTTTGCGGATCAGGTCCGGACCGAGCATCAACGCGACGACGAGCGCCGTCAGCGCACTCATGATGGTGCGGAACGTGACGTACTGAAACAGATGAAACGCGTTCACCTGTCCGCGCAACAATTCGGCCAGTTCAAGCAGCATGCCGCGCACCTCCGCTGCCGCCGTTTTCGCCGCGCAATGCATCGACGACCCGATCCATCGCCGATCCGCGCGAACCTTTCACGAGCACGCGAACGCCGGCGTGCACGTCACCGCTCAACGCGGCGCTGAGCGCGGCTTGCGTCTCGAAGTGTTTCGCGCCCGCACCGAAGGCTTTCGCCGCAGCGGCCGATAGTTCGCCGACCGCGTACAGACGCGCGATGCGGTTTTCTTTGGCGAGTTTGCCGATGTCGGCGTGCAGCGATCGAGCGCTCGCGCCGAGTTCGCGCATATCGCCGAGGACCAACCATGCCTCGCCGGGTTCGGCGGTCAACGTCGCGATCGCTGCGGCGGTCGAGCCTGGATTCGCGTTGTAACTGTCGTCGATCAACGTCCAGCCGCCGCTCATCGCATAGCGTTGCAGCCGACCTTTCACCGAGGGGGCCGACTCGATGCCGCGCTTGATCAACTCAATCGGCACGTCGAGCGCGTAGGCGCACGCCGCGGCCGCCAGCGCGTTCTGGATATTGTGGCGACCGGCATGCGGCATCGCGATGCTCACGCGCGACGTGGGCAACACGAGGTCGAATCGGGAATCCGGACCGGTCTGCAGATTTTCGGCGCGAACGTCGGCTTTGGCGTCGATACCGAAGCGAACGATGCGTCGCACGTTTCCGGCGAGCGTCGCAAAAAAGCCGGCGAACGCATCGTCCGCGTTGATGACCGCGACGCCTTGTGCGGGTAGCGAAGTATACAAAGCACCTTTTGTTTCGGCGATAGCTTCCAGCGATCCCATGCGTTCGAGATGTGCCGGCGCGATATTGTTGACGAGGCCGATTTCCGGTCGCGCAATCGCGGCCAGATAGGCGATGTCGCCCGGTTTACCCGCGCCCATTTCGAGTACGGCGAATTCGGTGTCTTCGGGCATGTCGAATATCGACATCGGAAGGCCGATTTCGTTGTTCAAATTTCCCGCGTTCACGTGCGTATTTCCGTGCAGCACGAGGATCGAGGCCAGCAGCGTTTTCACCGTCGTCTTGCCGTTCGATCCGGTGATGCCGATCACGCGTGCGCGGCGTTGCGCGCGGATCGCGCTGGCCAGATCGCCGAGCGCGATCATCGTGTCGTCGACGATCACTTGCGGAATGTCGACCGGCACCGCACGCGCGACGAGTGCAGCGGCGGCGCCGGCCTGTTTGGCTTGAGCGACGAAATCGTGCGCATCGAAGTTGTCGCCTTTCAGCGCGACGAACATGGCCCCGACTTTCGGCGCGCGCGTATCCGTAAACACGCCGCGCACGTCGACATCGTTGCCGTGCAAATGGCCTTTGGTCCACATCGCGATACGCGAAAGACTCAGGTTCAGCATGGACGCGACTCCAGCACGCGACGCGCCACGACCGTGTCGTCGAACGCATGCTTGACGCCAGAAATTTCCTGATAAGGCTCGTGACCTTTGCCGGCAATGAGCACGGCATCGCCCGGCTTCGCGGCGCATACGGCGTCGCGGATCGCGATTGCGCGATCGCGTTGCACGGCGGCGCGTTCGCGCTGATGCAGGCCGGCGAGAATCTGCGCGACGATGTCGTCGCCATTTTCGCCGCGCGGATTGTCGTCGGTGACGACGATGCGATCGGCCAGCCGTTCGGCGATCGCGCCCATCTGCGGACGTTTGCCCTGATCGCGTTCGCCGCCCGCGCCGAATACACAGACCAGTTCGCCGCTCGTATGTGCGCGCAGGCTGGTGAGCGCCTGTTCGAGCGCGTCGGGGGTGTGCGCGTAGTCGATGACGACGAGCGGTGCGTCACCGCCGCCGAGACGGTTCATGCGGCCTGCTACCGGTTGCAGTGACGATAGCGCATTCTGGATTTGTGGAAACGTATACCCGAGTACGCCGAGACATCCTGCGACAGCGAGTAGGTTGTAGATGTTGAATCGGCCGAGCAGCGGCGATTCGATCGTGCCATTGCCCCACGGCGTGGCGAGTTCGAATGCGAGACCGCTGTCGCTCGTGCGAATGGCGGTTGCGCGAACGTCCGCATCCGCATCGACGGCGTAACGAATGCACTCGATGTCGCCGCGCAAACCGGCAGCGAGTTCGCGCCCGAACGCGTCGTCGACATTGACGATCGCACCGCGCAAATTCGGCCAGGCGAACAATTTCTTTTTCGCCGCTCCGTAGTGCTCCATCGTGCCGTGATAATCGAGATGATCGCGAGTGAGATTGGTAAATACGGCGACATCGAATTCCACGGCATCGACACGACCCTGATCCAGCGCGTGCGAAGACACTTCCATCGCGACGTCGCTCGCGCCTGCGTCGACGAATTCAGCGAGCAAACCATGGACGTTGACCAC
Organism: Rudaea sp.; assembly: GCA_040002515.1. Taxonomy (GTDB): domain Bacteria; phylum Pseudomonadota; class Gammaproteobacteria; order Xanthomonadales; family Rhodanobacteraceae; genus Rudaea. The sequence goes on from JBDUEI010000047.1 coordinate 9,279, forward strand.
ATCCGGCGTGGTGCGGCTGCCTTCTTTGATATCGCCGACCAGCCCGGCGCCGAGTGTACCGATCGTCGCTGCGCGTGCGCCGAGCGATTCGAGCGCCGCGGCGAGCAATTGCACGATCGATGTTTTTCCGTTGGTGCCGGTCACGCCGATCATGTTCAAGTGCGCGGATGGACGTCCAAAAAAGCGCGCGGCGATGTCGCCGATGCGAGCACGCAAGCCGTCGATCCAGACGACGTGGTCCATCGTTCTAAAACCGGCGGGCGGCGGTGCTTCTGCCAACACAATCGAAGCACCGCTCGCCAACGCCGTCGGGGCAAACGTGATTCCGTGCGATGTGGCGCCGCTAAGCGCGACGAAGGCATCGCCGGAGTGGATGTTGCGAGAGTCGATCGAAAGGCCGCGCACGGTGATATCGCGAGCAGGATCGATGATCGAAATGCCGTCGAGAAGGCGCGAAAGTGGCGCGCTCATGGCACCTCCTCGGCGGCGTCGTCGGTAGATACGGCGGGTATCGGCGCGGCGGGCACGGCTGGGCCGCCGGCATACCAGCGCTGCACATTGTCGGGCGGCACGTCGAGGATGCGCAGCGCACCGTCCATTACTTTTGCGAAAACCGGGGCGGATACGTCGCCGCCGTAGTAGCGAAGTCCTTGCGCGTCGTGAATGACGACGACGCCGACCAATCGCGGCGCGCTCGCCGGGACGAAGCCGACGAAGGTGGAAACGTATTTGTTCTGATACGTTCCCGCATGCGCCATGCGCGCCGTGCCGGTCTTCCCGCCGACCAAATAATTGGCCACCACGGCTTGCGGATACGCGGTGCCGCCGGGCTGCACTACCGTCTCGAGCATCCTGACGACGGTGTGCGCGATTTCCGGATCGATGACGGCGTTGTCCGGATTGCGCGCGCCTTTCACGAACGTCGGTGCGCGCAAGCGGCCGTCGTTGGCGAGCGCTGCGTAACCTTGCGCCAGTTGCAGCGGTGTCACGTTCAGGCCGTAGCCGTAAGAGATCGTCGCTTTTTCGACCGGTCCCCACGCCGTGACGATCGGCAACAGGCCTTGCGATTCGCCAGGAAATCCGCTGCCCGTCGACTCGCCGAATCCGAAGCGACGGAACATGTCGTACAGACTCTCGCGCGACAGGGTTTCGGCGATTTTCGCCGCACCGATGTTGCTCGATTTGGTGATCACGCCAGTGAGATCGAGCACGCCGTGATTGTGGACGTCGTGGATCGTCCACGTCGCGATCTGATACGAACCGGGATTCGTATCGACGTGCGACTTCAAGTTCCACTTGCCGCTTTCGAGCGCGGTGGCGATGGTGAACGCCTTCATCGTCGAACCGGGTTCGACGACGTCGGTCATCGCGCGATTGCGGCGATACGACAGATCGCCATTGCCGTGCGCGTTCGGATTAAACGACGGCTGGTTCACCATCGCCAGGATTTCGCCGCTCTGCACATCGAGCACGACCATCGAACCGGACATCGCATGATGTTCGATGATCGCCGTCTTCAGTTCGCGATATGCCATGTACTGGATGCGGCGATCGATCGATAGCGTGAGATCGCGGCCCTGTTTCGGTTCGCGTAGCAACTCGACGTCTTCGACGGTGTGGCCTTTGTTGTCGCGGATGACGCGCTCGGCACCTGGCGTACCGGCCAGCCAATCGTCGAATGCGAGTTCCAATCCTTCCTGACCGCGATCGTCGACATTGGTCACGCCGATGATGTGCGCGAGCACTTCGCCGCTCGGGTAATAGCGTTTGTATTCGCGCTGCGCGTTGACGCCGGCGATGCCGAGTTTGGTGATGACGTCGGCGTCGTCCGGATTGAGCTGACGCTTGAGGTATACAAATTCCTTTTCGGCGTGCTGCTCGAGTTTCTGCTGCAACGCCGCCGGTTCGACGCCGAGTGCTGCGGCCAGCGCGGGCACGCGGTCCGGCTGGTCGAGTAGTTGCTGCGGATTGGCCCAGATCGATTCGACCGGCGTGGAGACCGCGAGCGGTTCGCCGTTGCGATCGAAGATCGTGCCGCGCGAAACGGGAATCGGCATCTCGCGCAGGAAACGCGCGTCGCCCTGTTCCTGATAGAAATCCTTGCGCACGACTTGCAAGTCGACCGCGCGCACGATCAGCGCCGTGGAACCGAGCGCGAGAATCATCATCACCACATACAAACGCGCACGCGTATTGATCGGGCGCGGTTTGGCGCGCATCTGTGCCGGTGCGTTTTTCTTCGGCGGCGGGCGGCGCAGGAGACTCATTTCTTTATGAGAACCATGTCGGCCGGCGCGGGCGTGGTCATGCCGAGTTGTCCGCGCGCGACTTGCTCGATGCGGTTCGGTTCGGCCCATGTCGCCTGTTCGAGTTCGAGACGTCCGAATTCGGTATTGAGATCATCGCGCTCATTGTTCAGGCGCACGAGTTCGCCGAACAGCACGCGGCTTTGCTGACGCGCATAGACGACACCGACCGAACTGGCGATCACCGCGAGCAGCAGCAGAAACACGATGACGGCGCCGACGCGTTTCATGACGCGACGCGCTCCGCCACGCGCAACACCGCGCTGCGCGCACGCGCGTTGTGCGCGAGTTCCGCATCGCCGGCAAACTGCGCATTGCCGATGACTTTCAAAGGCAGTTCGATTTGCGGCGGCGGCGGCAGACCACGCCGGATCGGCGGCAACGAAGATTTGTCGCGCATGAAATGTTTGACCGCGCGATCTTCCAGCGAATGAAAACTGATCACCGCTAAACGCCCGCCCGGCCGAAGCCGGGCAAGCGAGCCCTGGAGACCACGCTGCAATGCTTCGAGTTCGCCGTTGACGGCGATGCGCAACGCCTGAAACGTTCGCGTCGCCGGATGTTTGCCCGACGGCGGACGGCCGACGACACGCGCGACGAGTTCAGCCAGTTCACCCGTCCGCGCAATCGGCGTTTCGCCGCGACGCTGCACGATGACGCGCGCGATGCGACGGCTCATGCGTTCTTCGCCGTAAGTCCACAACACGTCGGCGATATCCGCTTCGCTCGCGCGCGCCAGAAATTCCGCTGCGCTTTGCCCGCTGGTCGGATCCATGCGCATATCCAGCGGCGCGTCGACGCGGAAACTGAATCCGCGTTCGGCTTCGTCCAATTGGGGCGAAGACACACCCAGATCGAGCAGCACGCCGTCGAGTCCTTTTTGCGTCTCCGGCCATTCGGCCAGGTCCGCGAAACTGCCGTGACGGATCGCGACGCGCGCGTCTGCGCCGAATTCCTCTCGCGCCGCCGCGATCGCCTGCGGATCGACATCCATCAGCAGCAGACGTCCGTCGCGGCCGAGCTTGTGCAACACGGCCCGCGCATGACCGCCGCGTCCGAACGTGCCGTCGAGATAAATGCCGTCTTCGCGCACGCGCAATCCATCGAGCGTTTCCTTCAACATCACCGGCACGTGCGCTTCACTGGTCATAACCGGATTCCGGTGGGCGCCTGCGGCCGTCACAATTTCAAATCCAGCATCTCGCTGCTGAGGTCTTCCTCGCCGATGGACTGGCGAATCTTGTTCAAGTGAGCCTGTTCGCTCCACAGTTCGAATTTGGCGTTCATGCCGAGCAAAATCGCTTTCTTCTCGATCCCGGCCGCGTTGCGCTGACTCGCGGGAACCAGCACACGCGCATTGCCATCCGGCTCGACGACCGACGCCGCACCGACCAGTTTCAACTGCAGATCGCGATGTACGCGTTTCACACCGGACAGCGCATTCACCTGATCGCGCACCGACTCCCATTCCATGTGCGGGAACAGCCAGAGGCAGCCCGACTCGAACGGGTTGTAGGTGAACACCAGACGATTGCCGCACGACTTCACGATTAGCTCGCGATACGCCGTAGGCAGGGCTAAACGCCCCTTGTCGTCCAGGGTGATGGCGGATTCGCCTTGAAACATCGCTATTTTTCCTGAAATCCCACGAAATCCCACGATTTCCCACTTAGCGCGAACAGTAGTCCCGCTGAAATCGACTGTCAAGGGAAAATTGCTTGCAGATCAAGGACAAAGCCGAGGTTTCGTTAAACTTTCGAGTGCTTTGTCAGGAGCGTTTTCGAGGCGTTTGAATTTGCTCGGAATTTTGTCTCAAGATGTGAGACAGGGATGGTTTTTGCGTTTGCTGCTGTGCAGCAACAAATCGTCGCCGGAATTCCGGTATAAATATATTACTTTATATAGTTATATAACTATACTTTTGCGATCGTGGCGATCCGGCACGATTCAGCGGGCATCGAACAGTGCGGCGATCGCGTGTTCGGGATCCTTCTTGATGACCTTGAGCAAGGCTTTGGCCGGACCTGTCGGATCTCGACGTCCCTGCTCCCAATTGCGCAACGTACCGATACCGACGTGGATCACTTCCGCAAATTTCGCTTGCGAAAGGCCGGTCGCCGCGCGGATTTTGCGGACTTCCAATGGCGATATTCGAAACGCGCGTGACGGCTTTCGCTTGCCCCGGACGATTTCGTCCATCTCCTGCATGCTGGCAACCAACTGCTTGAACAGTTTCGCCTCCATCACAGCCACCTTTCGTTGATTTGTCGAAGTACGAATTTCTGACTTGCGGTCAGGGTGTCGACTCGGCCTTTCCTGTAGATCAACAGCATGCGGATCTGCGATTGCGACATGACGTAGTAGTAAATAATCCGGACGCCGCCGCGCTTTCCTTTGCCATCGGCCGACCATCTGATTTTTCGCAAGCCGCCGGTTTGCTGGATAACGTCGCCCTCTTCCGGGTGGGCGACGAGATGACGTTGCAGCGCCGAATATTCGCCATCCGACAATAAGTCCGCAACGCCTCGCGTGAATACCGAAGTTTCGATGAATACCATTTCACACTACGCCACTGACGCACCTACGTCAATGGCGTATATCGTCCTTGAGAAAAAATAAAAAGGAGTCGGCCGATAAGCCGGGTTCTGTCGTTAAGCAGTCATTCCTCTAGGCCTTACGTCGCCGTAAGGCTCAAGCAACCTACCCGGGAGCGACGCGGGCCACGCCATGCTCCCCTATGCGGTCTTGCTCCAGGTGGGGTTTGCCATGCCACGCGACGTTGTCCCCGCGCGCGGT
>JBDUEI010000048.1:0-64782 GCA_040002515.1 Rudaea sp.
GATCGTACCGTTCCGCAATGGGCGGGCGGCATTGCCGTGCTCGTCGGCGTCGGCCTGCTCGCCGCCGGCGCGATGCGCAAAAACTAGTTCGTCTTTTCCGCGCGCGGCGCCATGATGGCGTCGCGCAGCGCGGCGTCCGGCGCGTTCGCGTCGAGTTTCAGATGCGTTCCCGAATCGCGGATTCCCAGATCTTCGTATACTTTTTTCCAATCGGGAAAACGCCGCATATCGGCGAATTCGCGATAGCGCGTCGATACCGTCTGTACGCCTAACAACGTATCGAGTTTCGCGACGAAATCCGCCGGCGTCCAGCGCCGATAAGCGGGCAGACAACAATCGCGAAAACGCGATAGCGCGATGTCGAGCGTCAGCGCGTTATGGCTGCCGCGCCGCAGATCGCGATCGACCGTCAACCAAAACGCCGCGCCCGACCAATACACGCGTCGGAAATCATGCGTGTGATGCATACCGCCGGCCGATTCTTCGAGCGATTCGGAATAGCTCGCCGACTGATCGGCGAAACCTTCGCGCATGCGATCCCACGCTTGCGCGGGCGTCAGCAACTCGGCGCGGGCACGCAATACGTTCTGGTAGTACGTCGCCAATCCTTCGGACAGCCAGCTTCCGCTATCGCCGAGATACGGATGCATGAGATGACTCAACTCGTGGATCGCGACCCAATCCGCATTGAATTCCGATGCGGGACGATTCGCGTCGACCAGCAATTCCAGCGCGTTGCCCTCGCCGCGAATCGATTGGCCGAACACGACAGCGCGCCCTTGCGACGCGAGCGGAAACACGAGCACTTGGACGTCGGGAATCGGCAGCCGCCCGTACGCCGAGAGAATCGCATGTGTGATCCGCGCCAGCCACGCGTGCAGACGCGCGCGTTGCGCATCGTCTGTGCCGTGCAACACGCTCACGCGCAACTGTCCACCGGGCAAGGTCATGCGTTCTTCGCTGAAATGCCCGAACGCTATGTTGGCCGACCAGTTCGCAGGCGTGTTCGGAACGGTGAAATGTATACTTTTCCCATCGCGCGATATCTCATGCCACGGCACAGAAATGTTCCATCCATCGGGAAGCGTTACGGTGACATCGGCATCCGCACTTTTTTGCGCATCAGGCCTCAGCAGCAACAACTGCGGCGCGGCGACACGATCGTCGCCGAGACGAAAACCGACATCGGTATCGTGCGACGCCGAGATTGCATCGAGATCGACGTTGTATGAAAGACATTCGCCCGCGCGCCAATTTTTCGCGGTCCATTCCTCGTCGCCTTTCGCGATCGATGCATCGCCGTCGCGGCGGATGTCACGAACGAATTTCATCGCATCAGCCGAATCGGCGGCGAACGCGACCGTGCCGTGCATCGCCGACAAACACACCTTCGCCGCGACGCGACTGCCGTCGTCGCCAAATCGGATGTCGTAACGCGGCACATCCTGCGCGCACACGATGTGCGCGAACGCGAAGAAAAGAAATCCAATCAGGAATCGCTGACTTTGCATGATCGAGCGCGTGCCTCGCAGGAAACGTGACGTTACAACATCAGCCGCAACCATGACCTGAATCCGCGTCTGCCTATTACAATAGTGCGATGGATGTCTCTCACTTATTGGACGATCTCAATCCGGCCCAGCGCGAGGCGGTCAGCGCGCCGATCGGTCATTACCTCGTGCTCGCCGGCGCCGGTTCGGGAAAAACACGCGTGCTGATTCATCGCATCGCGTGGCTTTTGGAATTGGAAAGCGCGTCGCCGTGGTCGATCCTGGCTGTGACGTTCACCAACAAAGCCGCCGGCGAAATGCGCGCGCGCTGCGACACGCTGATCCGACAAGGTACGCGCGGATTGACCATCGGCACGTTCCACGGCATCGCGCATCGATTGTTGCGTCAGCATTGGCGCGAGGCGAAGTTGCCGGAAACTTTTCAGATTCTCGATTCCGACGATCAGCAACGGATGATCAAACGCGTGATGCAGGGACTCGGCGTCGACGATTCGCGCTTTCCGCCACGGCAAGCCGCGTGGTTCATCAATTCCGCGAAGGATGAGGGCAAACGTCCCGATGCGTTTCAGGGTGAATCCAATCCGCAGACGCGCACGCTGATCGACATTTACAAAGCGTATGAAGAATCGTGCGCGCGATCTGGTGTGGTCGATTTCGCGGAATTGCTGCTGCGCTCGCACGAACTTTGGCTCAAGGACGACGCGTTACTCGCGCACTATCGCGAGCGTTATCGCCATTTGCTCGTCGACGAATTTCAGGATACGAACACGATTCAATACGCGTGGATCCGCATGCTCGCCGGAACAACCGGACAGGTTTTCGTGGTCGGCGACGACGATCAGGCGATCTACGGCTGGCGCGGTGCGCGCGTCGAAAACGTGCAGCATTTTTTGCGCGATTTTCCGGGCGCGAAAACGATTCGCCTCGAACAAAACTATCGCTCGACCGGCACGATCCTCAAAGCCGCCAACGCCATCATCGCCAACAATCCGCAACGTTTGGGCAAAAAACTCTGGACGGCCGGCGATGCGGGTACGCCGATTGCGCTTTACGCCGCGTACAACGAACAGGACGAAGCCCGTTTCGTGATCGAACGCATCCGCGAATTTCTGCACGAAGGCGGAAAGCCGACGCAATGCGCGATTCTGTATCGATCGAACGCACAATCGCGCAACTTCGAAGAACAATTGATTCAGCACGACATTCGTTATCGCGTGTACGGCGGATTGCGATTCTTCGATCGCGCCGAAATCAAGGATGCGCTTGCTTATCTGAGACTCGTTGCCAATCGCCACGACGATCCCGCGTTCGAGCGCACCGTCAACACGCCGACGCGCGGCATCGGCGAACGCACGCTCGATACGCTGCGGCAGCGCGCGCGTCGCGAAAACAGTTCGCTGTGGGATGCCGCGTTGAGCGAATTGTCGGCGAGCGATCTGGCCGGCCGCGCCAAGAATGCGCTGAAGGCATTCATCATGATTATCGAGGAGCTCGCCAAGACGTGCGCGCCGCACAGCGATGCGCCGATGCCGCTCGCCGAACAGATCGATCATGCGATCCAAAGCACCGGCCTGCGCGATTTTTACGAAGCCGATTCGCGCGGAAGCGCCGAGTCGCGCGTGGAGAATCTCGACGAACTCGTCAACGTCGCCAGCCGTTTCGAACGCACGCCGGATGATATCGAAGCAGGCTTTTCCGAACTCACCGCGTTCCTCGCGCACGCCGCGCTCGAAGCCGGCGAATCGCAAGGCGAAGCGTGGGAAGACTGCGTGCAATTGATGACATTGCATTCTGCAAAAGGTCTGGAGTTTTCGCTGGTGTTTTTGGTTGGACTCGAAGATGGATTGTTTCCGAGTCAAAAATCACTCGACGAACCCGGCCGTCTCGAAGAAGAGCGCCGCCTCGCCTACGTCGGCGTGACGCGTGCGCGCGAGACGTTGATTCTTTCGTACGCCGAATCGCGCCGCCTGCACGGCTCGGAAACGTATAACCGTCCGTCACGGTTTTTACATGAGTTGCCACGCGAACTGCTCAACGAAGTGCGGCCGCGCGTGCAGGTTTCGCGGCCGATGTACGGCAGCCGCTTCCACGAAGATGTGGCAGACACACCCGCGATCAAACTGGGGCAACGCGTCACACACGGAAGTTTCGGCGAAGGCGTGGTCGTCGACGCGGAAGGCTCAGGCGCGCACGCGCGCGTGCAGGTGAATTTCGAAAGCGCAGGATCGAAATGGCTGGTGGTCAGCTACGCGAATCTCACGCCTATTTGAGCGCGAGTTCGGCGTATACTTCGTCGCAATTAGAACGTCTGGATTCGTCATGTCAGCAACATTTCGTCTCGGTCTGATTGCATGCGCCGCCACGCTGTTGCTCGCCGCTTGCGGCAACAAGGGCGATCTCGTGTTGCCCGCGACCAAGAGCAATCCGCCGAAAACCGCACCTGCCGAACCGGCCGCCGACGACACCGGGAAGCCGGCCGCCTCGTCTTGAAGCGACGGCACGCGCCGCGATGAAGCTGCGCTTTTCCAAAATGCACGGCATCGGCAACGACTTCGTCGTCGTCGATTGTCGCGCACGTGCGCTTGGATTGAGCGAAGCGCAAATCGCGCACATCGGCGATCGCCATCGCGGTGTCGGTTTCGATCAACTGCTCACGATCGAACCGGCGACGGACACGACCTGCGCGTTTCGCTACCGCATCTATAACACCGACGGATCGACGGCCATGCAATGCGGCAACGGCGTGCGCTGCGTCGCGGCGTGGCTGAAGCGCGCGGGTGCGCTCGGCGCGGGGGCGACGCGGTTGCAGAGTCCGTCGGGCGCAATCGGTGTTGAGTTGCTAGAAGATAATCGTGTGCGCGTCGATATGGGCGTGCCTATATTCGAGCCGGCACAGATTCCGCTCGATACAAGTGCTATTTCCGATTCGTATCGATTGAAAATCGCCGGTCGCGACATCGACTTCGGCGCCGTATCGATGGGCAACGCGCACGCCGTGATCGAGACATCGGACGTGACGAACGCGCCGTTACAGCCCGTCGGCGAAACGCTCGCGCGCGATCCGCATTTTCCGAAGGGCTGCAACGTCGGCTTCGCGCAAATAATGGATCGATCCCACGTTCGCCTGCGCGTGTGGGAGCGCGGCGCGGGCGCGACGCTCGCCTGCGGCAGCGGCGCATGCGCGGCGGTTGCGATTCTGCGGCGGCGTGGCAAACTCGATGACGACGTGTCCGTCGAATTGCCGGGCGGCACGTTGCAACTTCAATGGTCGGGCGAAGGGTCGCCGATGTGGATGACCGGTCCGGCCGAATTCGTGTTCGAGGGAGAGATCGAAGTATGAGCGAGATGAGCGTCAAGGAAGGACTGACGGCGATGGAAGTCGCCAGTTTTCTGCGCCGCCACACCGGGTTTCTTGGCGAATTTCCCGACCTCGCGTTGACTCTGGTCATGCCGCGCGAGCAGGGTACGACGACGTCGCTGGCGAGCTATCAGCTCGAAGTGTTGCGCGACAAGAATCAGGAAATGAATCGACGCCTGCACGAGTTGATCGAAACGGCGACGGACAACGAACAACTCGTCGTGCGCGTGCATTCGCTCACCGTTGCCTTGATGCGCGAACGCACATTGGCGGACACAGTGCGCAGAGTTGTCGCGGGTTTGACCGAAGATTTTCACACCGAGTTGGTGCGCCTCGCATTGTTTCGTGAGCCGGGTGAGGATCTGCCGCACGCCGATTGGCTGATCGCCGCGCCGAAAGAAGCGCCGGCGTGGAACGCCTTTTCCGAATTCCTACAACGCACCGAACCGTTGTGCGGACGACTTCAACCCGAAAAACTCGATGCGCTGTTCGGTGCGAAAGCCAACGACGTCAAATCCGCCGTGCTCGTTCCCATCGACGGCGTCGGCATGCTCGCCATCGGCAGCACGGACGCGAATCGTTTCCATCCGGGCATGGGAACCGTGTTCTTGAAGCTGATCGCCGAAGCGGTTTCCGCCGCGGTCGGCCGGTTCGCACCGACCTGATATGGATGCCGAACCGCTCAGCGGCGCGATCGATCGATTCATCGATTATCTGCGCACCGAGCGGCGCTATTCGCCGGCGACGATTGCGAATTACACGCGATCGTTGAAGCAGTTCCACGAACACGTCGACACGCTCAAAATCGCGCGTTGGCGCGACGTGCATACCGATCAGATCCAGACGTTCATCGCGCGCACGCATCGCAGTGGACTATCGCCCGGTTCGCTGCGCGACATGCTCTCGGCGTACCGCAGTTTCTATCGCTATCTGGCGCGCGAAGGATTGGCCGCGACGAATCCGGCGATCGGCGTGCGGTCACCGAAATCGCCGCGCAAACTGCCGCAGGTGCTCGATGTCGACGAAGTCTCCGCACTCCTGAATTTTCCAACCGACGATCCCGAAGCCGTGCGCGATCGTGCACTTTTGGAACTTTTATACTCCAGCGGCCTTCGCGTTTCGGAACTCACGTCCGTCCGTTGGCGCGATCTCGATCTCAATGACGGCCTGATCCGCGTCACCGGCAAAGGCAACAAAACGCGCATCGTTCCCGTCGGCGGCCACGCGCGCGATGCGCTCGAAACACTGCGCTCACAGGATCAACCCGGTCCCGACGATCCGCTCGTGCATGGACGTCTCGGCCAGCCGCTCACACCGGGCGGCGTTCGATTGCGGTTGAAGCGACGCGCGAAAGATCAGGGCGTATGGAAACGCGTGTATCCGCATTTGCTGCGCCATTCGTGTGCAAGCCATGTCCTCGAATCATCCGGCGATCTGCGCGCTGTGCAGGAGCTGCTCGGGCACGCCGATATCGGCACGACGCAAATTTATACGCATCTGGATTTTCAGCATCTGGCGCGCGTTTACGACTCGGCGCATCCGCGTGCGCGGCGATCGGCTAAATAATCAGGCCGATTTACGCGGAACCAGTTTTACCTGAACGTCGCATCCAACCGCGTTGGCATAGCGTTTTAATGTTTTTACCGACGGTGCATGCGCGATGGTGCACTCAAGACGTGAAATCGCGCTTTTTGTCGTTTTCATGCGTTCCGCGACCGCTTCCTGGGTAAGGCCCGCGCGGGCTCGCGCGCGAAGCAGTTGATCCAATATCTGATATTCCAAAGCCAGCGCATTATAGGCGTCGGTGAAGCCTGGACGTTTGCGCGCCTTGGCGAGGAAGGCCTTATGGTCGTGAACAACCGGTTTATAGCGAAGATTAGCCATGAGTAATGTCCTTTAGACGCTTACGCGCCAGAGCCAAATCATGGTCGGCGGTTTGCCGCGTCTTTTTGCGAAAAGCATGCAACACAATGATGCGCTGGCCCATACAGAAGCAATAGAGCGCACGCGCTTGGCCGGACGAGCCTCGAATACGAAACTCAAACAACCCGTTACCCATGGCGCGCGAGTAAGGCATTTTTAGGTTCGGGCCGTGCTCACATGCTGACTCAAGCAAACGACCATAGTGGGCAACCATGTCAACGGGCCATTCTTCGATCGTTTCAAGTACTTTGGCATTGAAATATTCAATCGTGAACAGATTCATAGGTTAGCGAATTTGCTAACTAGCCGCAACGTGGAAGTCGCAAACAGTATCTGAATGTTCACTGCAACAATAGTCGATGTCTTACGTGCGTCCAGGAGCCGTCCGACTCGGGTGTTCCAACCTAACTTGCAATCGGCACGACCGGCCCGCATCTCATTCGCCTTACTTTCGTGAGTGACGCTATGTCCGAATCTTTCCACGCCACCACCATCGTCTCCGTGCGCCGCGACGGCAACGTCGTGATCGGCGGTGATGGGCAAGTCACGCTCGGCAATACGGTCGTCAAGGCCAATGCGCGCAAAGTGCGGCGCCTCGGCAGCGGCAATGTGCTCGCGGGTTTTGCGGGTGCGACGGCCGATGCGTTCACGCTGTTCGAATTGTTCGAGCAGAAACTCGAAAAACACGGCAACAACCTCACCCGCGCGGCGGTCGAATTGGCCAAGGATTGGCGCACGGATCGCAGGCTCGGTCGCCTGGAAGCGATGCTCGCGGTCGCCGACAAGGAGGCATCGCTGCTGATCTCCGGCAATGGCGACGTGCTCGAGCCGGAAAATGGCTTGATCGCGATCGGCTCCGGCGGGCCATACGCGCTGTCTGCGGCGAAGGCGCTGTTGGAAAACAGTTCGCTAAATTCGCGCGAAATCGTCGAGAAGGCGTTGAAGATCGCCGGCGACATCTGCATTTATACGAACTACAACGTTTCGATCGAGGAACTGTAAAGTGGGAATTGACGATCGTCAGAATGATCTCGTGCCGACAGCGCAAACGCTGTCGGATTCTCGTTCCGCTAATGCCGGCTCTGCTATGTCCGAATTGACTCCTCGCGAAATCGTCACCGAACTCGATCGCTACATCATCGGTCAGCACGCGGCCAAGCGCGCGGTTTCGATCGCCTTGCGCAATCGTTGGCGGCGCATGCAGCTCGACGTTGCGCTGCGCGACGAAGTGACGCCGAAAAATATATTGATGATCGGCCCGACCGGTGTGGGCAAGACCGAGATCGCGCGTCGCCTGGCACATTTGGCGAACGCGCCATTTATTAAAGTCGAGGCGACGAAATTCACGGAAGTCGGTTACGTCGGCAAAGACGTCGAACAGATCATCCGCGATCTTGCCGATGCCTCAGTGAAGATGATGCGCGATCAAGCCAAAGCGCAAGTCAAGACGCAAGCCGAAGATCGCGCCGAAGAGCGCATTCTCGATGCGCTGATTCCGAAACGTCAGCTGCATGGTTTCATGGGCGAAGCGGGGAACGCCGACCATTCCGATTCGGACACGCGCCAGAAAATGCGCAAGCAATTGCGCGAAGGCACGCTCGACGAACGCGAGATCGACATCGAAACGTCGATCAATGTCGGCGTCGATATCGTGGCGCCGCCGGGCATGGAAGAAATGACGCAGCAGTTGCGCGGCATGTTCTCATCGATGGGCGGACAGAAAACGCAGAAGCGCAAGTTGCCGATCAAGGTCGCACGTCCGTTGCTGATCGATGAGGAAGCAGCAAATCTGATCAACGACGAAGAGATCAAGGATCGCGCACTCAGCGCGTGCGAGCAGAACGGTATCGTGTTCATCGATGAAATCGACAAAGTTGCGCAGCGCGGCGATTGGCACGGCGCGGGCGTGAGCCGCGAAGGTGTGCAACGCGATCTGTTGCCGCTGGTCGAGGGTTCTTCGGTGTCGACGAAGTATGGCATCGTCAAAACCGATCACATTCTGTTCATCGCGTCGGGGGCGTTTTCGCTGGCCAAACCATCCGACCTGATTCCGGAATTGCAGGGACGTTTTCCGATCCGCGTCGAATTGTCAGCGCTCACCGCCGACGATTTCGCGCGCATCCTGAGCGAACCGAACAATGCGTTGACCAAGCAATACAGTGCGTTGTTGGCGACGGAAGGTGTGGCGCTCGAATTCACTGACGATGGCGTGCGCCGTCTCGCCGAAATCGCGTTTCAAGTGAACGAGCGCACCGAAAATATCGGGGCGCGGCGTTTGCATACGGTGCTCGAACGTCTGCTCGATTCGATCTCGTACGATGCGCCGGAACAGCGTGGCAAGCGCTATTCTGTCGACTCAGCCTATGTCGATCAACATCTGGCGGCGCTGGTGCAGGATCAGGATCTGAGTCGATACATTCTCTGAACGATTGAGCGCGCGCAGCGAGGTTTTCTGCGGCGCGCTCGCGATCGAGGCTACAATACGTGTTCGATATGGCCACCACCCATCACCATCGCGACGACAGCAATGTCCTCCAGTTCCGCGGACGCGGCGCTCGCGCGCAACTGCGCGAGGCGATGGAGTCGCGCACGCCCGTGCGCGTGGCGCGGGACAATATTTCCGACGCGTGGGTACACGGGTTCGTAATCGGATTGTCGGCGGAATTTTGTCTCGTCGCCGAAGTCAGCGATGCGATGCATTTCGATGGATTTCTGATCATCGCCGCGGGCGACGTCACCACCGTCGAACACGACCCGGGTCAGGCGTTCGTTGAAAAGGCGCTGGAGTTGAACGGCGAATCATTGCCGCAATTGCCCGCGTTCAATCTCAACGATTGGGGCGCGATCGCGAAAGCGGCGGCCAACGAGAATCCGCTGATCTCGCTCAACATGCTCGACGAGGGCGAGGGCGAAGTGAGCTACATCGGCCGCTTGGTCGGCGCTGAACCCGACGCGCTGGTCATGCAGGAAGTCGATCCGAACGCGAAGTGGTATCCGGATACCGGTGAATACGAATTCGCGGGCATCGGTTCGATCGGTTTCGGTACCGAATACATGTCGCTGCTCGCGCGCATCGCTGGCGTGCCGACAATTCCCGTGCCGAGTGGCGAGTTGTCCGTGTGAGCAACGCGCCGCGGCCGGTCGACATCACGCTGCATCGCGCCTCGCACATTCTTGAAGTCGCATTCGATACCGGCGAAACGTTTCGATTGCCGTGCGAATATCTGCGCACGCATTCGCCAAGCGCGGAAGTGCAGGGACATAGTCCGAGCCAACGCATCCTGCAGCATGGCAAGCAAAACGTGAATGTCGCGGCGATCGTGCCGGTCGGTAATTACGGCGTGATTCTCAAATTCGACGACGGCCACGACACGGGAATTTTTTCGTGGTCGGTATTGCACGATCTCGGCACGAATCAGACGCGCAACTGGCAGGATTATCTCGACGCATTGCGCAACGCCAATCTCACGCGCGAATAATTTCTATAGTTTCACCGGCGCCGTGTTCTCGGCCTGGAAATATTCGGCGGCGACAAACCCGAACGGTTTGGCGATCAGCACATCCGGGAAATTCTGGATTTGCGTGTTGTAGAGGCGCACAACGTCATTGTAATTACCACGCGCTGCTTGCACATGATCCTCGATGGCGACGAGCTCGCGCTGCAGTTCCAGGAAATTCTCGCTCGCTTTTAAATCCGGATAACGTTCCTGGATCGCGAGCACGCGTCCGATTTGCGCGTTCAACTGCGATTCGATCGGCGACTTCGCGGCGACCGAATTCTCCTGCTGCGCCTTGGCGCGCAGATCGGTGATCGCGGTCAAGGTTTCGCGCTCGTGATCGGCATAGCCTTTCACCGTCGCCGCCAGCTGCGGAATGAGATCGTAACGGCGCTCCAGTTGTACGTCGATGTCCGCCCACGCGGCGCGCACGCGATTGCGCGAAGCGATCAACTCATTGAAGGTGACGCCGACGAACACCGCCAGCGCGATCAACGCGCACACCACGACCCAAAGCGTCATTCTCGAAACCATTTGAACTTCACGTGCACACCTCGACGTAACGATTGCGTGATAATAAGACACTTCAGTCGAGACGAATCGCCATGCCCGAAGGTCCTGAAATCGATACCGATAAATTGCGCGAAGCCATCGACGAGGAAATCGAAAAAGAAGGCGGCACGCTGCTGCGCACGATCGCGCTGACCACCGCGATTTTCGCCGCATTGGCCGCCATCGCCTCGCTGCAGGCCGGCAGCACGGTCAACGAAGCGCTCGTGCTGAAAACGGAAGCCACACGATTGCAGGCCGAAGCGTCCGATCAGTGGGCGTACTACCAGGCGAAAGGATTGAAGGCGACGGTTACCGAGCTGTCGAAAAACTCGTGGGCTGCGATGGACAAGACGCCGCCGGAGGAACTGGCCAAATCGCAGGAGCGTTACGTCGAAGACCAACGCAAGAGCAAGGAAAAAGCCGAAGAACTCGAAAAGCAGCGCGACGAAAAGAACGCAGAAGCCGATCACTTGATGCATCACCATCATTTCTATGCCCAGTCGGTGGCATTGCTGCAGGTGTCGATCGCGCTCGGCGCTGTCGCCGCGCTGACGCACAAACGATTGGTATGGATCGGCTCGACTCTGCTCGGCCTGGTCGGTCTCGGAATTTTCGGATGGGCGTTTTTCGGCTGAAAAAAATATCGCGCGGACTCTGCGCGTTGGTCGCAGGGTTTGCGTGCGTCGCTGCGCATTCGACGACGATCGAAATCGGACCGGGTTCCGATTTCCGCAGTGCGATGCAAAATCTGCACGCGGGCGACACGCTGCTTCTCGACAGCGGTACGTACACGTTGACCAGTCAGTTTCAACTTACTCTCGTCGGCAACGCCGCCGCACCGATCGTCATCATGGCCAAGCCAGGCCAACATCTGACGATCCATTTCGCCGGCACTTCGCAGAATATCGTCGACATCGTCGATTCGCAGTTTCTGACCATCGAGGGCATCGAATTCACCGGCGGATCGCGCGGACTGCGTTTCATCGGCGGCAGCGACATCACCGTGCGCAACTGCAGCGTGCACGACGTCGGTGCCAACGCGATCAGCGCCAACGACCACGATCAGGATTACGCGCGCTTCAACTTCGTGCATAACGAGGTTTACAACACGGGTGTCACTGGCGAGGCGTTTTACCTCGGTTGCAACGGCGACGCGTGTCGCATTCACGATTCATTGGTCGCGAACAATTACATCCACGATCTGCAAGGCGCGTCATCCGATTATCAAGGCGACGGCATCGAGATCAAGAAAGGCAGCTACGCCAATATCGTGCGCGACAACGTCATTCACGACACGCATTATCCCGGGATCACGATGTACGACGTGAATGGTCACGGCGCGCCGAATCTCGTCGAAGGAAACATCGTGTGGCATACCGGCGATAACGGCATCCAGATCACGGCCGATGCGATCGTGCGCAACAACGTCGTACTCAGCGCCGCGGCGGATGCGTTCGCGTCGCTGCCGATCGATGGCGGCAGCGCGGCCAATCTGACTATCGTCAACAATACGTTTTTCGCGGCGAACGGCCAGGGCATTCGGCTCAACGGCGTTACCGGCGCGGTGACCGTGGCGAACAATGCGATCTATGCACCGACAGCCAATGCCATCCGCGCGACCGGAACGCTCGGCGGCATTATCTCCGTCGCCAATGCGGGCATCGGCTCGCTGACGGGCGTCTCAACCGGTTTCACGAATACGGGCAACGTGGTTAACGACTTCGTGAGCGCCAACCTCGGCGGTGCGCCACCGCAGAATTTGATTCCAAAAAGCGCGCTACTCGTCGGCGCTGCGAGCGCAACCTATTTGCCTATCGATGATTTCGACGGATTTCCGCGCAGCCGGCACGCCGACGTCGGCGCTTATCGCGCTGGCGGCACGCCGGGATGGCCGCTGGCCGCGACATTCAAAATCGCCGACCACATCTTCTTCGGCTCTTTCGAACCGTAACGCGATACGATAAGCGCATGGACGAAGACACCACACATTTCGGCTACCGCGACGTGCCCATCGGCGAGAAGGAAAAACTCGTCGGGCGCGTTTTCACGTCGGTCGCGGAAAAATACGATGTGATGAATGATCTCATGTCGTTCGGCGTGCATCGGCTTTGGAAACGCTGGTTCGCGTCGACGAGCGGCGTGCGCGCGGGCGACGCCGTGCTGGACCTCGCCGGCGGTACCGGCGATATCGCCGCACTGCTGTTGCCGCGCGTCGGCGAGAAAGGTCGCGTGGTGCTCGGCGACATCAACGCCGCGATGCTGCGCAACGGACGCGACCGCATGATCGATCGCGGTTTCGTGCGCAATCTCGATTACACGCAACTCAACGCCGAAGCGCTGCCGTTTCCGGACGCATGCTTCGATGCGGTGACCATCGCGTTCGGATTGCGCAATGTCACCGACAAAGACGCCGCACTGCGTGAAATGTATCGCGTGCTGCGCGTCGGCGGCCGCGCGCTGATCCTCGAATTTTCCACCGTGAAATCGGAACTGCTCAAACCGCTTTACGATTTCCATTCGTTCAAGGTTCTGCCGCGTTTGGGCGAACTGATCGCGAACGATTCGGAAAGTTATCGCTATCTGGCCGAATCGATCCGCAAACATCCGGATCAGGCCACGCTCAAAACGATGATGGAAACGGCCGGTTTCGCGCGTGTCGATGTGCGCAACTTGAGCGCGGGCATCGTCGCGATCCATCGCGGCTACAAGGTTTAGCCTGCGTTTGCTGTCCGGTTTCAGACTTCTTTCATCGTGTCCTGCGTAGGGTGGCGCGATGAAAGACTCTCGATCGATCCGAATTCTGCGTCGCTGCGCTCTCGTGGCGAGCTTGTTTGCGTGCGGCGCTCACGCCGTTCCACTCGCTGATACCGCACCCGCAGCGCCGGGCGATGCGACGATGCTCGATACCGTGATGGTCACCGGCGATCAGCCCGGCCCCGGTTTGTGGAAAGTGACGAACGGCGATCACGCGCTGTGGATTCTGGCGACGGCGTATCCGTTGCCGAAAAAAATGGTCTGGCAATCCAAACAGGTCGACGACACCATCGCGCAATCGCAGGAAGTGATCGCGAATGTTTCCGGAAAACTCGATATCAGTTTTTTCCACAAACTCACCCTACTGCCCGCGGCGATGTCGGCGCGAAAAAATCCGGACGGAAAAACGCTCAAGGACGTTTTGCCGCCGGAGGATTACGCGCGCTGGATCACGCTCAAGGCGAAATATATCGGCAGTGATAACGGCGTCGAAAAAATGCGTCCGATGGTCGCCGCGCAGGAATTGAACAAGAAGGCGATGGAAAAATCCGGATTGGCCGGAATGGACGTTGTGTGGGACAAAGTGCGCGACGACGCGAAGAAGAATCACGTCCGCATCGTCGAGCCGCAGGCGACCATTCCGATCGATGATCCGCGCCAGACGCTGCGTGATTTCAAGACCACAACCGGAGATTTGGACGCCGCATGTCTGGCCGCGACGATGCGCCGTTTCGAGGAAGATTTGATCGTGATGCGGCGCCGCGCCAATGCGTGGGCCGTCGGCGACATTCAAGCCCTCAAGGACGTGCCGCTGCCGCAAGTGCGAGACGTGTGCGTGAAAGCGTTGCGCAGCAACGATCGCCTTTCGGCGCAAATGGATGTGGCGATGGAAACGATGGCCAACGCGTGGATGGCCGAAGCGGAAGCCGCACTTAAAAAGAATGCGACGACGCTCGCCATCATACCGATGGAAAACCTGCTCGCAAAAAACGGTGCGCTCGATCGCCTTCGCGCGAAAGGGTATACCGTCGAAGACCCGGAATGATCGCTACGCGTTAGCGATCGCACCCGCATCGCGTTTGCGCAGATTCGGCAACAACACCGTCAGCAGACCTAGCGCGGGCAGAAACGCGCAGACTTCGTAAACGTACTCGATACCTTTCGCGTCGGCGAGCTGGCCGAGCAGCGCCGCGCCGAGTCCGCCCATGCCGAACGCGAAACCGAAGAACAATCCGGCCACGGTTCCGACTTTTCCTGGCATCAACTCCTGCGCGTAGACCAGGATGGCGGAAAACGCGGACGACAAGATCAAGCCGATCACGACGGTCAGTACGCTCGTCCAGAACAGATCGACATGCGGCAACAGCAGCGTGAACGGCAGCGCGCCGAGAATGGAAAACCAGATCACGTATTTGCGGCCGAACCGATCGCCGAGCGGTCCGCCGACCAAGGTGCCGAGCGCGACGGCGCCGAGAAAATAGAACAGGTGAATCTGCGAGCTTTGCGCGGTGATGTGAAATTTTTCCATCAGATAAAACGTGAGATACGTATTCAGGCTGGCCAGATAGAAATATTTCGAGAATATCAGCGTGAGCAAAATACCGACGGCAAAAACGATCTGTTTTTTGGGTAGCGCGGATTCCGCGAGCCCGGCGTTGGCGTGTTTCGAGCGCGCGACGCGATTGCGGCCATACCATCCGCCGACCTGAAACAACACGATGATCGCAAGCAAGGCCGCTATCGAAAACCACGCGATACTGCCTTGTCCATAAGGCAGCACGACGAAGGCGGCGAGCAGCGGACCGATTGCCGATCCGAGATTGCCGCCGACCTGGAAAAACGATTGCGCGAAACCATGCCGCCCACCCGACGCCAGGCGTGCGATGCGCGACGATTCCGGATGAAATACCGACGATCCCGTGCCCACGAGTGCAGCTGCGAGCAACAACCACGGATAGCCAACGCGCGACAGCAGCAACAACCCGAGCAGTGTGAAGCCCATGCCGATGGCGAGCGAATACGGCATTGGACGACGATCCGTATATGTACCGACGACCGGTTGCAGCAAGGATGCCGTCAGCTGAAACACCAGCGTGATCAGACCGATCTGTCCATAATCCAGCGCGTAATTTTCGCGCAGCAGCGGATAGATAGCCGGCAGCAGCGACTGAATCATGTCGTTGAGAAAATGACAAAAACTCACCGCGCCTAGAACGGTAAGCACAGTACCGGCCGGGTTGCGGCCGGCGACGGAGGCATTCATGGAAATCGTCCGATGCGGATGATGCGTGAGGACCAACGCGGGATGCGAGTGCGAATGATAGCAAATGGACGTCTATTCGTGATCGTGAAATTGCCCAGAGCGTGCCGGCGCGGATGAAAATCTGTTCATCTCGGAGCGATGTCATGCCGACGCGCCGATTGTCGTATTGATATTCATCGAATGGCCGCTAACGGTTATTCTTCGGCTCACGTCGATCGTCCTAACCGATCTCCAATCCCCCGGGAGTTTGCAATGCTCGATTTTCGCACCGGCCAGATCTTCGGCCTGCTCATGCGCACGTTGCCGTTTCTGCTGTTGCGCATCGCCGTGTATATCGGCATTACCGTCGCGTACGTGCTCGCCGTCGGTATCGGCGGCGGACTCGGTTTGTTGTTCGGCAAGATCGGAGGAAATTCGGGCGGCGGCGCGGGTATCGGCGGCCTGGTCGGATTCGTGATCGTCAGCGGCCTTCTGTTCTGGGCGCGGCAATATCTGTTGTACATGGTCAAGGCGGGCCATATCGCCGTGCTCGTCGAGTTGCTCGACGGCCGCGAGATTCCGAGCGGCAGCGGCCAGATCGGCTACGCGAGCAATATCGTCAAACAGCACTTCGCGACGTCGTCGGTATTGTTCGGTCTGCATCAACTCGTGCGCGGAATTCTCAACGCGTTCAATCGCGTCACGGTCAGTATCGCATCGTGGTTGCCGATTCCGGGGCTCGATATGCTCGTCAGCCTCGTCGACAAGATCATCAACACGAGTCTGAGTCATCTCGACCAGGTCATCCTCGCGCAGATCCTGCGCAAGCACGCCGACAATCCCTGGGCCGTGGCGCGCGACAGCGTCGTGCTTTATGCGCAAAATTATAAAGGTGTACTAAAAAACACCGTATTCCTTACCTTCATTGTCTGGGCACTAACGCTGTTGCTTTGGATCGGTGTCGCCGCGCCGATTGCCGCGTTGATCGGCCTGTTTCATGTGCAGACCGGATTCTGGACGCTCGCGCTGGCCTTCATCGCCGCACTGAGCATCAAAGCCGCGCTTATCGATCCGTTCGCCACCGTCGCGCTGATTCAGGTCTACGACAAGGTCACCGCCGGCCAAACGCCGAATCCGGAATGGGCGGCGAAACTCGAATCGGTTTCTAGCAAATTCCGCACGCTGGTCGATCGCGCGCGCAGCAATCCACCGACAACGCCGACGGAAACGCTACCCGCGAACGTTTAAGCGACGATGTGCGTCTGGATCGCGTGCGCGGGCAAACGCGCCGCACGCGATTCGCCGCCGATGACGAGCGTGATGTCCTGTTCGTCATCGGTCGGATTCACGACGATCAGCACGCGGCTGCCATCGGGATTGGCGAACGCGATTTTCTGTAAGGTTTTCTCGTCGTTCCTGAGCGCGACGCGCCGGGCGCCCGCACGCACGAACTTGCTGAAATGGGCGATGTAATAAAACGATGGCTGCATGTGCACCATACCCGCGGCGGTATCGACGAGCACCGGCGCGTGACAAAAATTGCCGACGTGGTTCGGACCGCCTTGCATGTCGAGCGCGATATTCCAGTCGATGAAACCGCAAATGCCGTTGTTGAAATCGCCGATCATATTGCGTGCGTAACGTTCGGCCGGCGCCCATTCGTCGACGTGCGGACCGCCTTCGACGCAACCTTCGGTGAACAGAATCTGCTTGTCGGGAAACTGTTTGACGACGCGGCTGATCGCGCCGAAATCCTCTTCCTGATACCAATGTACGGCGAGT
Source organism: Rudaea sp. (assembly GCA_040002515.1). Lineage (GTDB taxonomy): Bacteria > Pseudomonadota > Gammaproteobacteria > Xanthomonadales > Rhodanobacteraceae > Rudaea. The sequence continues at coordinate 17,620 of JBDUEI010000048.1, forward strand.
CCGGCGAGGTACTTCGCGCTGCGCGAATGACCTAATAGCGCTTCGGCGCGTTCGACGATGCCGTTTCGATTGTGATCCCAGCCATACAATTTCGTGTCGCCGAGCTTCGCTTTCTCCAGCGCGGGCCCGAGAAAATCGGCGATGAAGTCGCTTTCCTCGATCGCTGTGTAGCGGCACGATTCCCACGGCTGCGACACGTCCGGCTCGTTCTGCACCGTCAGCGCCCACACCGGAATTTTTTCCTCGTCGCGCATCGCTTTCACGAAACGCACGTAATAATCCGCCCACGCCGCTCGCGCATCGTCTCGCAAATTGCCGCCGTGAAGCATCGCGCCGTTCGTCTTCATCCACGCCGGCGGACTCCACGGCGAAGCGACGAGTTTGAACCGATCGTTGCCGGTGATTTTCTGCGCCTCGCGAATCAACGACAGATGTCGCTCGCGCATCGGCGCCAGAGAAAACTTGCTCAGACTCGTATCACCCGCGACATCGTCCAGCGACCAGCTCGACAGCGAAAAATCGCAGCTCGTCATGTGTGTCCGCGCCATCGTATAGCCGATGCCGTTTTTCGGATCGTAGTAAGCGCGCAACACTTGCTGGCGTTTGTCTTTCGGCAACTGCGCCAGAACGTAGGCCGAACTTTCTGTCAATGCGCCGCCGAATCCAAGGATCGACGGACCGACGTGATCGCTCGTCACGTGAATCGCCCGCGGCTCGCGTTTTGAAACCGGTGGCGTCTCAACGGATGTCAGACGATGATCGTTGTCGCGTGCGGTTTCGACAACGCTCCAGCGCGGCACAGATTCCCGATCGGCGCCACGCGCACCATAGATCGGGGCGGCAGCGGCGGCGAACGCGGACAGCCCGCCCTTCAACAAGTGTCGGCGCGAGATTCCAGACAACGAACCAGATCGTTCCATTGTGTCACTTGAGTCCGTGCTATCCGATCAGAGCTGCAGTCTCCGCAAGAGTTCCTCGCGCTTCATGCCGTGATGCGCGGCAACGCTGTTGAGTATACTTTGCAGCGTCCCGATTTTGAGTGGAGCGTGATCAGGAATAACTTCGTGATGCTGACCATTCAATTCGGTCGTGAGCCGCAAATGCGAACCGCTCTGGCGGGTAACCGAATATCCTAGCGTACGAAGCGACTTGGCCAATTCCTGACCCGTCAGATCGCGCGGTAATTTCATGCAGCCATGACTTCATCACGCACGAAGTGCAGGCGGATGATGCGCGGCGCTTGCGCGGGATCATCAAAATAGACAGCCACCGCGTCTCGCACAGCCGCGCGCAGTTCGTCAGCCGTATCGCCTTGTGTGTGAATGCCAAAACCGAGTGCCGATGCGGCGAATCCACCGGCCGGGTCTTCAACGACTTCGAAAATGATTTCAGTGGACATACGCCATATTCCTACGCGACGCCGACGCTGTCAAAACTGCGTCACTGATAAGCACCCACCGCCAGCTGCAACATGATCTTCATTTCTTCACGCAGCGAAATCGGCGCCACCACTTCGGCATCCGGACCGTATTTCAAAACATCCATCAACAACTCGCGTGAATTGCTGTACGGCACTTTCAGTTCGTAGCGTCCGTCGTTGAGCCATTGGCCTTGTTGTTGCGAATGCCAGTGCTCGTCGGCGACCCAGCGTGCGGCGTGCGGCGAGAAACGGATCGTCGCCCATGCTTTGGGCGGTCCGGAGAAAATGCCGTAGCTCGATGCGAGATGTTGATTGAGTTCGCCTTCTTCGCGGTTTTCCGCCGGCTCGTCGATGACTTGCGCGCGTGCGATGCGATCCAGCGCGAAGCTGCGCAGCCCGTCGCGGCCGTGATCCCACGCGTCGAGATACCAGTTGTCGCGATAATGCGTCATACGTTGTGGCGACACCGTGCGCGTGGTGCCTTCATCGGTCGAACGCGCGCGATACTCGAATTTCAGTCGACGACGCCCGAGCACGGAACTGGCGACGTGACGGAACGTCGCCTCATCGACTTTCCGTGTGCCGCTGCTGATCACGCGGATGCGATCGACGGGAAAACTTTGGCCGTCCGTTTGATTCGACAGCAATCGATCGATACGCGAGCGGAACGGCGCCAGCGCGCTGGACAGAATGCCCGGCCCGGTGCGACCGACCAGTTCGTTGAGCGCGAGCAAAGCCTGCAGTTCTTCGCTGGTCAGCCACAAACCCGGAAGCTCGAAACGATCGGCTTCGTCCGGTGCGTAATGAAACGCAGCTTGATCGCCGTCGCTGTCGATGGGTGCGCCGAGCGCGTCGCGAAGAAATGCGATATCGCGATACGCCGTCGCGCGCGAACATCCCAGGTCTTCCATCATGCGCGACAGCGGCAGCGGATACCGCGACGACTTGAGCATGCGGTGCAGCGTGAGAATGCGTTCGTATCGATCCATGCGCCTATGCTACGCGAAGCCGGCGCTAGCGTGCGCGTGACAACGTTCCTTTGCCCATCCGCTATCATGGCAGCGAAGGAAAAAAGATAGCGATGCCGCATACGAATCTAAACCTCAACGAGCCGGTCGGCGACGACGTCAAAACGACGACGTGCTACATGTGCGCGTGCCGTTGCGGCATCAAAGTGCATATGAAGGACGGGCGCATCCGTTTCATCCAAGGCAACGCGGCGCATCCGGTCAATAAAGGTGTGCTGTGTGCGAAGGGTTCGGCCGGCATCATGCAACAGTATTCGCCGGCGCGTTTGTCGAAACCGTTGTTGCGCGTGGGCGAGCGCGGCGCGGGCGAATTCCGCGAGATCGAATGGGAGGAGGCGCTGGCGCTGGCGACGCAATGGCTCGGCGACATCCGCAACAGCGATCCGGACAAGCTCGCGTTCTTCACCGGCCGTGATCAATCGCAAGCGCTAACGGCGTGGTGGGCCCAGCAATTCGGAACGTTGAATTACGCGGCGCACGGCGGATTCTGCTCGGTCAACATGGCCGCGGGTGGCATGTATTCGATCGGTGGATCGTTCTGGGAATTCGGCGAACCGGATTGGGATCGCACGAAATATCTTCTGATGTTCGGCGTTGCGGAAGACCACGATTCGAATCCGATCAAGCTCGGTCTGGGCAAGCTCAAGGCGCGCGGCACGAAGATCGTCGCGGTGAATCCGGTGCGAACGGGCTATGGCGCGATCGCCGACGAGTGGATCGGGATTCGGCCCGGCACGGATGGGCTGTTCATCGGCGCGTTGATTCGTGAGTTGTTGATCGCCGAACGTGTCGATCTGGATTATCTGGTCAAGTATACAAATGCGCATTTTCTCGTCGTGCGCAATCCGGGCGGCGCGGATGACGGATTGTTCGTTCGCGATGCTGATGGCAACGCGCTATGTGCAGCGCGGCTTGCGCCACACATCCGTCATTTCGGCAAAAGCCGGAATGACGAGAAAGGAAATTACTGCATCGTCGATGCGGCGCGCGCCGATATCTCCCCATTGGTTGCCGGCGAATTCACGCTCGACGATGGACGCAAAGCCGTCCCGGTTTTCCAATTGCTCGCCGAGCGTTTTATGGCGGACGAGTACTCCGCCGATACCGTCGCCCCGACGTGCGGTGTCGACGCGGCAACCATTCGCCGTATCGCCGCTGAACTCGCCGATGTCGCGTTCAATCAGGAAATCCGGTTGCAACAAAAATGGACGGATGCGCACGGTCGCGAACACGACGAGATGATCGGGCGGCCGGTGTCGATGCACGCGATGCGTGGCATCAGCGCGCACGCGAACGGTTTCCACACCTGCCGGATGCTGCATGTTCTGCAGATGTTGCTCGGCGCGATCGATACGCCAGGAAGTTTTCGCTATCAGCCACCGTATCCGAAGGCGGTGCCGCCGTCGAACCGGCCGGGCAAAACACGCATGGAAAACGGTGCGCTGGATGGCAATCCGCTTGGCTATGTCGCTTCGCCGGACGATCTGGTCGTGGATTCAAACGGCGCACCGCGGCGCATCGACAAGGCGTTCTCTTGGGAATTTCCGCTCGCTGCGCACGGGCTGTTGCACGGCGTGATCCGCAACGCGAGCGCGGGCGACCCGTATCGCATCGACACGCTGTTTCTGTTCATGGCGAACATGGGCTGGAACTCGGCGATGAACACTGGCCAGACGCGCGAGATGCTCATGCAGCGCGATACGACGACGGGCGAGTATACGATTCCACATTTCATCTATGCCGATGCGTTCTGGTCGGAAACCGTCGCGCTCGCCGATCTGATTCTGCCGGACACGACGTATCTGGAACGGCACGATTGCATCAGCATGCTCGATCGTCCGATTTCCGATGCGGACGGCGCCAGCGATTCGATTCGCCAACCGATCGTGCCGCTCGATCGCGACGTTCGACCTTTCCAGGACGTTCTGCTTGATTTGGGTGCGCGCTTGCGCTTGCCGGGAATGACGAACGTCGACGGCACGCCGACGTATCCGAGCGGATATGCGCAATATATGGTCGCGCACGAACGCTCGCCGGGCATCGGCCTGCTTGCTGGTTGGCGCGGCGCGTCGGGCGATAAGCAAGGCATCGGCGAACCGAATCCGAATCAATTGGACGTCTATAAGGCCAACGATTGTTTCTGGATGGCGCACGTTCCGGAATCCGCGCGCTACTACAAGATGGCCAATCGCGATTATCTGGAGTGGGCCAAATCGCTCGGTTTTCGTGCGTCGAGCGAACCGATCGTGCTTGAGTTGTATTCGGAAAAACTGCAGCGCTTTCGCTTGGCCGCGCAAGGCCACGGGAAAAGACAGCCGCCGGATAGCGAACGTGCGCGCGTCGAAAAGTTCTTCGATCCGCTGCCGTTCTGGTACGCGTCGCCGAACCTCGAAGAAAATTCCATCGCAGAAGCCGAGCGATTTCCGATATCCGCAGTCACGCAGCGCCCGATGTTCATGTATCACTCGTGGGGTTCGCAGAACGCGTGGCTGCGCCAGATCGCGGCGCGGAATTTTCTGTATTTGCATCCGCGCACGGCGGCCGAGCACGGCATCGTCGATGGCGATCAGGTGTGCGTGGAATCGGCGCACGGCACGATTCGTGTGCCTGCGAAGTTGCACAGCGGCACAGCGCCGGGAACGGTGTGGACGTGGAACGCGATCGGCAAACGCAGCGATGCCTGGAAACTGGCGGCCGATGCGCCGGAGTATACAAAGGGATTTTTGCTCAATCACGTGATCGACGATTTGATGCCACCGCGCGCGGATGGATATCGCTACACGAATGCCGATCCGGTGACGGGGCAGGCCGCGTGGTTCGATCTGCGCGTGAAAATTTATCCGTGGACTGGCGAATTGGTCGAATCGATGGAACGAACTGAGGCGACCGCATGACGTGGCAAGCTTGGGCAGTCGCGCTCATCGTAGTCGGCGCGATGGCGTTGTTCGTCAGCGAGAAATTGCGCTTCGACGTGGTCGGCGTTCTCGTACTGGTCATGCTTATCGCGTTGGGAATACTGACACCGGCCGAAGGATTATCCGGCTTCAGCAACGAGGCGACGGTCGTGGTCGCTGCGATGTTCGCGTTGAACGGCGGTTTGATCGGTACCGGCGCGCTCGATCCGTTGATCCGTGCGCTGTCGCGCATCCAGCGACCGTGGCTGCTGTCACTTTCGATCATGCTGACGACGTGTTTCCTCGGCGCTTTCATCAAGAACACGGCGCTCGTCGCGACATTCTTGCCGGTCGCGCTCAGCGTCTGCGCGCGCACGCGCACGTCGCCGGCACGCGTGCTGATGCCGATGTCGTTCGCCGCGCAGATGGGCGGGGTGTGCACGCTGCTCGGCACGTCGTCGAATCTGTTGACCAACAGTATCGCCGTCCAGCACGGACTGCCGGGCTTTTCGGTTTTCGACTTCACGCGCCTTGGCGCGATCCTCGCCGTGGTCGGTATCACGTATCTGATGCTGATCGGCCGTTGGCTGCTGCCGCGTCATATCGAGACGAATCACACCGAAACGCTGGAGCTCGGAAAATTCGTCACGGAGTTGCGTGTGATGGGCGATTCGCCGTTGATCGGTTCGTCCGTCGCGTCGCAGAAAATCGGCGAGAAGCACGGCATCTACGTGCTCGAACTGTTGCGCGCCAATGAACACATGTGGGATCCGCGCGAACAGACGTTGCAGGAGGGCGATGTGCTGCTGGCGCGCGGCGACTGGCAGCGCATGGACGAATTCAAGCAGAAACTGAAACTCGAAATCGCGCCGGCGCTCGAACTGTCGAAAAGCGATTCGCAGCCGAACGATCCGCGCATCATGACCGAAGCGGTCGTCGCGTCCGGCACGCGCATGGTCGGGCAAACCGTCGAAGAAGTGGATTTTCGCTGGAACTTCGATGCGGCGGTGCTGGCCGTGCAACGTCGTGGACAGATCATTCGCGAGCAATTGAAGAACACGCGTCTGCAGGTCGGCGATGTGTTGCTGTTGCTCGCCGATCAATCCGCGATGCGGCATTTGCGTCGCGAATCCGGTCTGGTGATCTTGAGCGAACGCGGTGATACGCGCGAATCGCGGCGGCGCGCGCCGCTGGCGATCGTGATCCTGATCGGCGTGATCGTGCTCGCCGGCACCGGCGTTTTTCCGATCGTCACCAGCGCGCTGATCGGTTGCGCGGTGATGGCGCTGACCGGCTGTTTCAATTTCGAAGACGTGTATGAGTCGATGGACTGGAAAGTGATCGTGCTGCTCGGCGCGATTCTTCCGCTCGGCATCGCGCTCGACAAAACCGGACTCGCGCAACATCTCGTCGATGGTGGTATGGCGCTCGCGGGGCAGCACGGACCGCTCGCGGTCTTGCTGATGGTCTATCTCGTCACGGCGTTTCTCACCGAAATGATGGGCCACAATCCGTCGGTAGTATTGATGGTGCCGATTGCGATATCGGTCGCGCATGCGATGCATGCCAGTCCGACGCCGTTTATCATCACCGTCGCGTTCGCGGCGGCCACGTCGTTCGCCACACCGGTCGGCTATCCGACCAACACCATCGTGTATGGCGCGGGCGGATACAAATTTACCGATTTCATGAAAGTCGGCATTCCATTGATCCTCATTTTTTGCGCGCTTTCGATGATGCTGATCCCGCGTTTCTGGCCGTTTCACCCGTGACTTCGTTGCCGTCGCCATCGCCGAAAAAGCTCGGGCTGGTGATCGATCTGGATACGTGCGTGGGTTGTCACGCGTGCGCGGTGGCGTGCAAGGAATGGAACGATGGCGGCCAGTTCGGTCCGCTGCCGGACGAACGGGCGTACGAAAAAAATCCGTTGGGTGTGTGGTTCAATCGGGTGCACAGTTACGAAGTCACGCCGACGGAACATGCCAAACCGCCGATGATGGTGCACTTTCCGCGTTCGTGTTTGCACTGCGAAACGCCGGATTGTGTCACCGTCTGCCCGACCGGCGCGAGCTATAAACGCGCCGAAGACGGCATCGTGCTCGTCGACGAAGACAAATGCATCGGTTGCCAGCTTTGCGCGTGGGCGTGCGCGTACGGCGCACGCGAATTCAGTGCGGAGCGCGGCGTGATGCAGAAATGCACGTTGTGCGTGGATCGCATCTACAACGAATCGTTCGAGGAAATCGATCGGCAACCGGCGTGCGTAATGGCGTGTCCGACGCGCGCGCGGCATTTCGGCGATCTGGGTGACGAAAATTCCGCCGTGTCGAAACTCGTCGCCGAGCGCGGTGGTTACGATTTGATGCCGGAAACCGGATACAAGCCCGTCAATAAATATTTGCCGCCACGACCGCGCCAAGATGCGAGCGCGTCGGCATTTGCGGCCACATCTGGAAAAGTGGATTTTTCCACCGCGTCGCCGATCCTCAAGTGGCTCGACCGCGTGCTCACGCGCTGACCGATCATGCGTCCGACCTTCGCGATCATTTTTTTTACCGTCGTGTCCGGATGTGGATTCGGTCTATTGTTTTTCGTCGGCATGTTCGGCTGTATCGATCCGGTGCGTTTGCCGCGGATGGTCGAATTGCTCGGGCTCGGTATCGGTATGGCGCTCGCGGCGGCGGGATTGCTGTCGTCGCTGTTGCATCTCGGTCAGCCGCAGCGTGCGTGGCGCGCGCTCAGTCAGTGGCGATCATCGTGGCTGTCGCGCGAAGGCGTCGCGTCGTTGTCGACGTTTGTTCCCGCGCTCGCGCTCGGCTGGCTGGTTTGGCGCGACGAAACCGGCGCGGCGTGTCGTGTGGGTTCGGCCATTGTCGCGATCATGTCGGTCGTTACGGTGCTGTGTACGGCGCGGATTTATTCGTCGCTGAAGACGATTCGCGCTTGGCACAACGGCTGGGTTCTGCCGGGCTATTTGCTGTTCGGCGCGTTGAGCGGTGCGTGCGTATTGTGGTGCATCGATGCGCTGTTCGGCGATGCGGTCGCCGCGCTGCCCTGGCTCATCGTGGTGCTCGCCATCGCAAGTGCGGCGATCGACCTGGCGTATTGGCGTTTCGTCGAAACGTACGTTGGCGCGTCGACGCCGGAGTCGGCGACGGGGCTCGGTCGTTTCGGAAAGGTGCGTTCGTTCGAAGCGCCGCACACCGAAGCCAACTATCTCACGCATGAAATGGGTTTCGTTCTCGCGCGCAAGCACGCCGCGCGCCTGCGTGTGATTTCGCTTTTCCTGTTTGCGATGGTTCCGATGATCGCCACCCTGATCGGAATGTTGTTCGCGCGCGCGACGCCGATCGCGTCCGCCGTCTCGTCCGTCTCCGTCATCGCGGGGCTGTTCGTCGAGCGCTGGCTGTTTTTCGCGCAAGCCAAACATGTCGTCATGTTGTTCTACGCGACGACCGATCGCGCCTGAACCGACATTAAGCGCGCGGCCGGCTTTTTGCCGCGTCGCACAAAAATCTAATGCGCGAACTTTACAATGGTGCACGGCCGCGTTTCGGCGGCGCTTAACGTTTGAGGAAAAATCATGAAGCTGACTTCCATCGCATCCGCCCTGTTGCTGGCGTTGCCGCTCACTGCTCTGGCGGACGATCCGCCCGCGCCGAAACAGGGATTGAGCGGTAGCGGCGAAGCCGGGCTGGCCGTCGCGAGCGGCAATACAAAGTCGGAAAACATCAACGTGAAGGTCGATCTGAAATTCACCGACGATCGCTGGAAGGACGATTTCTACGTGCTCGCCGTGCGCAACAAGTCCGACGTGACCAACACCACGAGCGGCGCGATCGATTACCAGACCACGGCCAACCGCTGGGAAGGCGGCGCTTCGCTCGGCTACAAACTGGACGATCGCAGCTACATCGTGGGCGCGATGCGCTACGAGCACGATCAGTTTTCGCCGTACAACTATCAGTACATCGCATCGCTCGGCTACGGTTTTCAGGTGCTGAAGAATGCGACGGACGAGTTGTCGTTCGAAATCGGACCCGGTTATAAAGTGGTGCAGCCGACCTCGATCTACATCGCCAATCCGACACCGCCGCCGGATTTCATCAAGATCAAACCGGATTCCGATACCAGTCTGGCCGGTCGCGGCAAGGTCGATTACAAGCACAGCTTCAATTCGAACACGTCGTTGACCGATTCGTTTCTCGTCGAATCGGCCAGCGGGAATACCTTCATCCAGAACGATCTGGGCTTGGCCGTGAAGATGACGAATAGCCTCGCGCTCAAGGCGACGTATGAAGTACGCCGTAACTCGCAAGTGGCCGACGGGTTCAAAAACACCGATCAGCTATTGACGACGAATCTCGTTTACAGCTTCTGAGATTGCGTGACGCAATGAACGACGACCCGCGGCACGTGCTCGCGGGTCGTCGGTGTTGCGATCACAGCGCGCTGATCAGTGCGTCGCCGAATTCCGAACACTTTACTTCAGTGGCGCCATCCATCAGTCGCGCGAAATCGTAGGTGACTTTCTTGGCCGCGATGGCCTTGTCCATCGCGGTGATCAGCGCGTCGGCGGCTTCCGTCCAGCCCATGTAGCGCAACATCATTTCGCCGGACAGAATGACCGATCCGGGATTGACCTTGTCGAGGTTCGCGTACTTCGGCGCGGTGCCGTGCGTGGCCTCGAATACCGCGTGACCGGTCAGATAGTTGATGTTTCCGCCCGGCGCGATGCCGATGCCGCCGACTTGCGCGGCCAGTGCGTCGGACAAGTAATCGCCGTTGAGATTCAGGGTGACGATCACGTCGAACTCACTCGGGCGCGTCAGCACCTGTTGCAGGGTGATGTCGGCGATCGAATCCTTGATCAGCACTTTGCCCTTGGCCAGTTCGGCTTTTTGCTCGGCGTTGGCGGCGTCTTCGCCTTGCGCGGCTTTGGTCTTTTCCCACTGTTCCCACGTGTAGACCTTGCCGGCGAAAAACTTTTCGGCGACTTCATAACCCCAGCCACGGAACGCGCCTTCCGTGAACTTCATGATGTTGCCCTTGTGCACGATCGTCACGGATTTACGCTTGGATTCCAGCGCGTACGAAATCGCGCTGTGCACGATGCGCTCAGTGCCGAGATAGCTTACCGGCTTGATGCCGAGGCCAACGTTCACGCCGACTTCGCGATGCGGCATGCCGATCGTTTCGAGTTGTTTTTGCCATGCTTCAGCTTTCGCTTTCGTGCCAAAACGTATTTTGTCGAACGCTTTCGGATCGAGTTGTGCGATGAAATCGAGCAGCTTCTGCGCGTTCGCGCTTTCGGCTTCGTATTCGATGCCGGCGTAGATGTCTTCGGTGTTCTCGCGAAAGATCACCATGTCGACTTTCGACGGATCGCGCACCGGCGACGGCACGCCCTTGAACCAGCGCACCGGCCGCAGGCAGACGTACAAATCGAGCATCTGGCGCAACGCGACGTTCAGTGAACGGATGCCGCCGCCGATCGGCGTGGTCAGCGGGCCTTTGATCGAAACCAGATAGTCGCGGCAAGCCTGCACCGTGGCATCGGGCAGCCAGTTGTTGAATTGCTTGAACGCTTTTTCGCCGGCGAACACTTCCATCCAGTGGATCTTGCGTTGGCCTTTGTATACTTTTTCGATGGCCGCATCGAGGACACGCACGCTCGCGCGCCAGATGTCCGGGCCGGTGCCGTCGCCTTCGATAAAGGGAATGATCGGCTGATCCGGCACCGTGAGCCGGCCGTTGGCGACAGTGATTTTGGCGCCGCCGCTGGGCGGAGTGAGGGTGGGTTCGGTCATGGAATTCTCCGGGGAATTGCGTGGCGGCGAGAGGAGCTGGACGAGACTGCCGGCCGAGAACGCGTATTGTCGGCGATCCGGCCAGTGGCGCCAAGCGCGCGGTCATCGCACCGACATACTTCCGCAGCGCAGCATGGACTGTTAGTCTCCAGTGACCGACTCACGGAGTACGACCGCTGAGCCAACAGACTGCCTACGACGAAATGTACGAAGCCGACGGCTCCGTACGCCCGCACTACCGCGGCTTCGCGGACTGGCTCGCGCGCACGTCGGAGGCGCAGCTCGCGCAGAAGCGCAAACAGGCGGAGATTTCGTTTCATCGCGTCGGCATTACGTTCGCGGTGTACGGCGACGAATCCGGCGGCGAGCGGCTGATTCCGTTCGACGTGGTGCCGCGCATCATTCCGAACGGCGAATGGAAAGTGCTCGCGGCCGGACTGCGCCAGCGAGTACGTGCGCTGAACATGTTCCTGCACGACGTCTATCACGGACGGCGCATTCTCGCCTACGGCGTGATTCCCGAATCGCTGGTGTTGCGCAACTCGCAGTATCGACCGCAGATGATCGGCCTGGACCTGCCGAATCAGATCTACTCGCATATCGCCGGCATCGATGTGGTGCGCGCCGGCGAAGGTGCGTACTTCGTGCTCGAAGACAATTTGCGCGTGCCGTCGGGCGTGTCGTACATGCTCGAAAACCGCAAGATGATGATGCGGCTGTTTCCGGAATTGTTTTCCGCGCAAGCCGTAGCGCCGGTCGAACACTATCCCGACGAATTATTGGCGACCTTGCGTTCGGTGGCGCCGGAAGGATCGGAAAAACCGATCGTCGCGTTGCTCACGCCGGGACAATACAACTCGGCCTACTTCGAGCACGCGTTTCTTGCGCAGCAGATGGGCATCGAACTGGTCGAAGCCGCCGATCTGTTTGTGCAGGACGAAACGGTCTACATGCGAACCACGCAAGGCCCGCGCCGCGTGCACGTGTTGTATCGCCGCATCGACGACGATTATCTCGATCCGACTGTATTTCGCCCCGAATCCACGCTCGGCGTGCCGGGATTGTTTTCCGCGGTGCGCGCCGGCCGCGTGACGGTGGCCAATGCGCCCGGCACGGGTGTGGCCGACGACAAATCGATCTATCCGTTCGTGCCGGACATGATTCGCTTCTATCTGAGCGAAGACCCGATCCTGATCAACGTGCCGACCTATCGATTGAGCAAGCCGGACGACTATAAGTATACATTGGAACATTTGGCCGAACTGGTCGTAAAGGAAGTGCACGGCGCCGGCGGCTACGGCATGCTGGTCGGGCCGGCCGCGACGAAAGCCGAGCTCGACGATTTCCGCGAACGCATCAAGGCGGATCCTGCGCGCTACATCGCGCAGCCGACGCTCGCGCTATCGACATGCCCGACGTTCGTCGACGCCGGTATCGCGCCGCGCCACATCGATCTGCGTCCGTATGTGTTGTCGGGCAAGGACATCGTCGTCGTGCCGGGTGGACTGACGCGCGTGGCCCTTCGCGAAGGGTCGCTCGTCGTCAATTCGTCGCAGGGCGGCGGCACGAAAGACAGCTGGGTTCTGGAGGCGTAGATGTTGTGCCGCACCGCGAGCGATCTGTACTGGCTGTCGCGCTACGTCGAACGCGCGGAGAACACCGCGCGCTTCATCGATTTCACGCAGCGCATCGCGCTGCTGCCGGCGCGTCTGGATCCGGGTCGGTCGGAAGCGGCCGGTTGGCAACGCGCGCTCGATGCGCTGGGGCTGGTGGAGGATTATCAGGAAACGCACGACACGTTGTCGGCCTCGCGCGTGCTTCATTATCTGATTTTCGATCCGGCCAATCACACCTCGATCTACAACTGCGTGCGCATGGCGCGCGAAAACGGCCGCGCGCAACGCGGCGCGATCACCACGGAGATGTATCAAGAACTGAACGCGTCGTGGCTGGAAATCAACCAGATGTCGTGGGGCCAGATCGTCAGCGACGGTGTCACGCCGTTCCTGGAATGGATGAAGACGCGTTCGGCTGCGTTTCGCGGTGTGGTGGTCGGCACGATGGGCCGCGACGAAGGCTATCACTTCATGCGCATGGGCACGTTCGTGGAGCGCGCCGACAACACGGTGCGTTTGCTCGACATCAAATACGCGCAAGCCGAACACGATGAGATGAATGCGGAGCGCGATGTCGTCGCGTATTACCAATGGAGCGCGATGCTGCAGGCGATATCGGCATTCGAGACGTATCGAAAAATTTATCGCGATACGGTTACCGCTGCGCGCGTCATCGATTTATTGATCTATCGAAGCGACGTGCCACGTTCGCTCGCCACGTGCTGCGATGCGCTGCATTCGATCCTGTTGCGACTGACCGGCGGCGAGCAGATCGAAGTCGTGCGGCTGGCCGGTTCGCTCGCGGCTTCATTCCGTTATGGACGCATCGACGACGTGATCGAAGAAGGTATGCAGCCGTTCCTGGATCGCGTCATGCAACGCATCGATAGGCTCACACTGGAAATCGTGCGGCAGTTCATGACGTCGATCGACGTCGTCGCCGCCTGATCGCGATGCTAGACTTGCGCGCTTATCTTCGATCGTATTTTTCAGCATGACGTATTGCGTTGCCATCAAAATGGACGCCGGAATGGTGTTCGCGTCGGACTCGCGCACCAACGCCGGCGTGGACAACATCGCGCGTTTCGAAAAGATGCGCGTGTTCAACAAGGACGGCGATCGCGTCATCGTCACGCTATCGGCGGGCAACTTGTCCGTCACGCAAAATGCGCAGAGCCTGCTCGAATTGCGCGCGCGCAACGAGCCGCAGAACCTGAGTATCTGGAACGCGAAATCGTTGTTCGAAGTCGCCGGATTGATCGGCGATGCAATGCGCGAGGTGCGTTCGCGCGACGACATGTATCTGCGCGCGCAGAATATCGATGCGTCGGCCAGTTTCATCGTCGGCGGACAGATCGCCGGTGAGAACCCGCGGCTATTCCTGGTTTATTCGGAAGGTAATTTCATCGAATCGTCGTCCGATACGCCGTTCGTGCAGATCGGCGAGATCAAATACGGAAAACCCATTCTCGATCGCATCATGCGGCGCGATTCGACGCTCGCCGATGCGGTGAAGTGCACGCTGGTCTCATTCGATTCGACGATTCGTTCGAATATTTCCGTCGGCGCGCCGATCGATTTATTGATCTACGACACGGATAGTTTGCGCATCGGCACCAAGCGCCGGCTCGAAGAGAACGATGCCTACCTCATCGCAATTCGCGACGGATGGGAATCGGGCCTGCGCGACGCGTTCGATCGCCTGCCGGTCAGCGACTGGAAGTGATGCGTCGCCGAAGCCGGTCGGCGATTTCCTAGCTGCCATTGACCGCGCGCACCGATGCTTCAGCGCGCGGCGGGATTCTGTGTCGCTTCCAGCGTTTCCTGCGCCGATTCGAGTTTGTCGCCGAGCAGGCGTTTGATGACGACGTAGAAAATCGGAATGAACAGCACGCCGAAGAACGTCGCGAAGATCATTCCGCCGATGACGCCGGTGCCGATGGCGTGACGCGCGTTGGCACCGGCACCGCTGGAAATCGCCAGCGGCATGACGCCTAAGATGAAGCAGAACGAGGTCATCAGGATCGGGCGCAGGCGCAGACGGGCCGCGTCGACGACGGCGGTACCGAGTTTGCGTCCGGCGCGTTGTTCGCTGACCGCGAATTCCACGATCAGGATCGCGTTTTTCGCCGCCAGCGCGATGATGGTGAGCAGGCCGACCTTGAAGTAGACGTCGTTGGCGATCTGCGCATCGAAGATATGCCGGAACATCGTGAAGGCGAGCGCGCCCGTAATGCCCAACGGCACGACCAACATCACCGCCACCGGCACCGACCAGCTCTCATACAGCGCGGCCAGCGCGAGGAACACGACCAGGATCGACAGCCCGAACAGCAACGGCGCCTGGCTGCCGGAAATGATTTCCTGAAGCGATTGCCCGGTCCAGTCGTAACCGAAACCTTTCGGCAAGTCGTTATTGACGATGTTCTGCATGGCCTTCATCGCTTCGCCCGAACTTTTCCCGGGCGCTTGCGAACCGACGATTTCGATCGCTGAATACCCGTTGTAGCGGACCAAGCTCGGCGAGGCCATGGTCCAGTTGGTGCGCACGACGTTCGACAACGGAATCATGCGTGGCAATGTGTTGCTCGTCGTGGCAGCGGCCGTGTAATTGCCGGACGACGCAGACGCCTTGTTCGATGACGATCCGCCGCCGCTGTTGTTCGATGCCGAACTCGGCACGAAGAAGCGCTGCAGCGCATCCGGGTTCATGCGGAACGGCGCGTCGGCCTGCATGTTCACGCGCAGGACGCGTCCGCCGTAGAAGAAATCGTTGACGTAGACCGGCGCGAGCATCAACTGAATGGCCGTATAGACGTCTGTGAGATTCAGGCCCATCGACTGCGCCTGCACACGATCGACCGTCATCTTGAGCTGTGGCGTATCGGGCAAGCCGTTCGGCCGGACGCCGGCGAGCGTGCCGGATTCCGATGCCGCCTTGCCGAGCAGCGCGTTCTGCGCATCGGTCAGCGCGGCATGACCCGCGCCGCTGCGATCCTGCAGGTACATGTCGAATCCGCCGAACTGGCCGAGGCCGGCGATGGTCGGCAGATTGACCACGAATGCCTGCGCATCCTTGATGTTCATGAAAAACGCGCCGTTGATCTGTTTGATCAGGTCGGCGGCGGTATCTTTGCGATCGTCCCACGGCTTGAAGCGGAAAAACGCCATGCCGACGTTTTCGCCCTGGCCGACGAAACTGAAACCGGCCACGGTGATGACGCCATCGACGGCGGGGTTGTTGCGCGCGAGCTTTTCGACCTGTTCCATCACCTCGTTGGTACGGCCGATCGACGCGCCGGACGGCAGCGTGACGATGGCCAGCGCATAACCCTGGTCTTCTTCGGGCAGGAAGCTGCTCGGCAGTTTCCAGAACATGAAACCGCACGCGACGATCACGACGGCGAAGATGCTCATCCAGATCGGCACGTGGCGGATCGCGCTGCGGATCTGGCCGGTATAGGTGTTCTGCGTCCATTCGAAGCTGCGATTGAACCAGCGGAACAACGCGTTTTTCTTCACTTCATGCGCGGGCTTGAGCAAGGTCGCGCACAGCGCCGGCGTGAAGGCGAGCGCGAGGAACGCGGAGAACATCACCGACAGCGCGATGGTCAGCGCGAACTGGCGATAGATGGCGCCGACCGATCCGGATTGCATCGCGCTCGGAATGAATACCGCCGCGAGCACGACGGCGATCGCGATCACCGCGCCGGTA
Source organism: Rudaea sp. (assembly GCA_040002515.1). Taxonomy (GTDB): domain Bacteria; phylum Pseudomonadota; class Gammaproteobacteria; order Xanthomonadales; family Rhodanobacteraceae; genus Rudaea. The sequence goes on from JBDUEI010000048.1 coordinate 34,103, forward strand.
ATCTGACCCATCGCTTTTCGTGTCGCTTCTTTCGGCGGCAGGTTTTCTTCGGCCATGATGCGTTCGACGTTTTCGATGACGACAATCGCATCGTCCACGACGATACCGATCGCGAGCACCATCCCGAACAGGCTCAGCTGATTGATCGTGAATCCGTTCAGCCACATGCCGAGGAATCCGCCCATCAGCGCGACCGGAATGACGAGCATCGCGATCATGGTAATGCGCAAGTTCTGCAGGAACACGAGCAGCACGAAGAACACCAGCACGATGGCGATCAGCAGCGTCTCGACGACTTCCTTGACCGAGATCGTGATGAAATCCGTCGTGTCGTACGGAACGAACCACGACACGCCGTGCGGGAAGCTCGACTGCATCTCAGCGAGTTTCGCTTTCACGCCTTTGGCGACCGACAGCGCGTTGGCGCCGGTCAGCAACTGCACGGCGAAACCGGCGACGGGCTGCCCGTTGTAGTGCACGTTGTGGCCGTATGCGAACGGGCCGAGTTCGACGCGCGCGACGTCTTTCAAGCGTACCGAGGTGCCGTCCGCGTTCGCACGCAGGATGATGTTTTCGAATTGTTCCGGCGTGGAAAAACGGCCTTCGGCCGTGACCGTCGCGGAAAATCCATTGCCGGGAACAGCCGGTTCAGCGCCGAGCGATCCGGCGGCGACCTGCACGTTCTGCTGCTGCACGGCTTGCAGCGCCTGCGCGGCAGACATCGCGTAACCGTGCAGTTTGTCCGCATCGAGCCAGATGCGCATCGCATATTCGGAACCGAACTGCGTTGCGCTGCCGACGCCGGGAATGCGCTGTACCTGATCGAGCACGCGTGAGGCGAGCAGATTGTTCAATCCGTACGAATCCATCGATCCGTCGTCGGACTTCAACATGCCGACCATCAGAAATCCCGCATTGGCCTTGGCGACGACGATGCCCTGTTGCGACACTTCGGTCGGCAGGCGCGGCGTGGCCAGCGACACTTTGTTCTGCGTCTGCACCTGCGCGATATCGGGATTGGTGCCGGGTTCGAACGTCAGCGTGATCGACGAACCGCCGGTGGCGCTCGACGTCGAACTAAAATACATCAGATGATCGATGCCGGTGAGCTGTTGCTCGATGACCTGGGTCACGGTTTTTTCGACCGTGTCGGCGTCGGCGCCCTGATAGCTCGCGTTTACGATGACCTGCGGCGGCGCGATGCTCGGGTACGATTCGATGCCGAGCGACGAAATGGCGATGATGCCGCTCAGCGTGATCAGGATGGCGACCACCCACGCGAAAATCGGACGATCGATGAAAAAATTGGGCATGGCGGTTCGCCTTAGTTCTTCGCCGGCGCAGCTTTACTATCCTGCTGGCCGTTCTTCGGTGGATTGCCCTGTTGGTCTTTTTGCGGCGCGTTCGGCGCAGTCGGCTGACCGCCTTTCGGATCGTTCTGATTGGCCTGGTTCGGCTGATACGGCACCGCTTTGGCCGGCGCACCCGCCTTCACTTTCTGCACGCCGGACAGAATGATCTGATCGCCGTCGGTCAGGCCGTCGGTGACGATCCAGCTATCCCCGTTGAGTGCGTCGGCCTTGATGCGTTTTTCGACGACTTTCGTATCGTTGCCGACGACCAGCACGAACGGTCCGTTGGCATCGCGCTGTACCGCCAGTTGCGACACCAGCCACGCGTGCGACAACGTGCCGAGCGTGAGGCGCACGTTCACGTACTGGCCGGGCAACAGAACATGATCGGCGTTCGGCACCGTGCCGCGCAGGCTCACGGAACCGGTGGCCGCGTCGACGGCGGTATCGGAAAAATCGAGCGTGCCGGCTTGGCCGTTGGCCGAACCGTCGCCGCGCAGCAGTTCGATTTTCGCCTTGTTCTGATCGACCAGTTGCACGCTGCCTTTCGCCGCCGCCGCGCGCAACGTATCGATGTCGCCGAAGGCTTGCGTGAAGTTGACGTAGATCGGATCGAGCTGATCGATCGTGGTAAGCAGCGTCGCATCGCTTTGTCCAACCAGCGCGCCCTCCGTCACCTGTTGCTGACCGGCGCGGCCGGCGATCGGCGCCTTGACCGTCGCGTAGCCCAGATTGATGCGCGCGCTTTCCGCCGTCGCCTGTGCCTGTTTGACGGCGGCGGACGAGGTGCGCTCGGCGGCTTCGGCGTTGTCGCGGTCGTTTTTCGAGAGCAGACCTTTTTCAGCGACCGAGCGGGCGCGTTCGGCGGCGATGTGGTTATTCGTGTACGTGGCCTGCGCGGAGGCCAGGTTGGCGAGCTGTGCGTTCAACGTCGCCTGCAACGGCGCCGGATCGATCTGGAACAGCGGCTGGCCTTCTTTGACGTCCGTGCCCTCCGTGTACAGGCGCTTCTGCAGCACGCCCGGCACGCGTGCGCGGACATCGGCGCTGCGCGTGGCGCTGAGGCGGCCGACCAGATCGCGCGTGAGCGGCACAGCTTGCGCTTGGGCCTTGACCACGCCCACTTCCGGCGGCGGCATCTGCTGCTGTTGCTGCGGTTGGCCTTTGCCGCACGCGGCCAAAGCCATGGCGGCGGCGAGAACGACGGCGGATTTAGGCAACGTTGGGAATGTCATGCTCGATCCTGAGATGGCGAACGCGGGCGGTGCGGGCGAAACGAGGAGGCCGAGATGATCGGCGACGACGATTTTAGCCAGATCACACGGTCAAATAATAAACCGGGCAGTTAAGATAATCGCAGGTGCCGGATCGTGCAATGGGTCGGAGGTCATTCTCAGTGCTTGTGCGCACCGGCCAGATAATCTTCGCTTTGCATTTCAATCAGGCGACTTCGCGTGCGCTCGAACTCCGCCAGCAACCGATCGCCATGATACAGCTCGAGGATCGGTACCGCCGCCGACACGATCAAATTCACGCCATGATCGTAAAATTCGTCGACCAGATCGATGAATCGTCGCGCTTCGTTTTCCGTCGTCGCCGTGAATTGCGGCACGTCCGAGATCAACACCGTGTTGTAACTTTGCGCCAGCTCGATGTAGTCGGCCACCGCGCGCGGGCCTGCGCATAGCGCGGCGAAGTCGAACCAGATCACCGCATCGGCGCGGCGCTTGACCGGAATATTGCGCCCGTTGATGCGCACCGGCGCATCGGTACGCCGCGTTCCGGGCGCGACGCGTTCGAATGTTGCAGACATTTCCACTTCGGCGCGCGCATCGTCAGGCGTGAAATAGACGCCGCTCTGCGTGAGCGCGCGCAGGCGGAAATCCTGCGCGGATTGCAATTCACGAACTTCGCAACAGTTTTTCAGCAGCGCGATCGCCGGCAGGAACTTGGCGCGCTGCAACCCGTCCTTGTACAGCCGATCCGGTTCGATGTTGGAAGTCGTGATCAGCGTCACGCCGCGCTCGAACAATGCGTCGAGCAATCCGGACAGGATCATCGCATCGCCGATGTCGGTCACGAAAAATTCGTCGAGACAAAACACGCGCGCCTGCTCGGCGAAATGCTCGGCAACATCGTTCAGCGGATCGGCGCGGCCATTGAGTTTCGCCAGCTCCGCGTGCACGCGACCCATGAAACGATGGAAATGCAGCCGCAATTTTTTCTGATCCGGCAACGATTCGAGCAGCAGATCGGTGAGGAAGGTTTTTCCGCGCCCGACCGCACCCCACAAATACAGCCCGCGCACCGGTTTCGGTGCGATGCGCATTTGTATAGTTTTCCACAATCCCGCATCGGCGCGCGCGTCGAACTGCGCATGGATGCGATCCAGCGACGCGAGCACGTCGCGCTGCGACGGATCGTCTTGCCACCGCTGTTCCCGCACGCCGCGTGCATACAATGCACTCGGTGCAAGACTCTCCGACGAATCAGCCATGCGCCGTGGCGGCCGGCGGCGGCAGATTCGAACGGACGCCGTTTTTGATCGCGCCGCGCAGATCCATCAGGCGGCGATGAAAGAAATGGCTCGTCTCCGGCATTCGCACCAGGGTCGGCGGCTCCGGCTGTGCGGCAACCCACGCGTAGACCGCCTGCGGATCGACGACTTCATCGGCCTCGCCCTGGATCACCAGCCACGGACACAGCGGCGATGCGAGCGTGGCGAAACCCCAACGTTCGACCGGCGGCGCCACCGAAATCATCTGCCGCACCGGCAGCTGCGGCGCAGCGCGTGCGGCGACATAACTGCCGAACGAAAATCCGGCCAGCCACAGCGCATCGTCCGGCCGCACGCGCTGCACCCATTCGGCGATGGCGAGCACGTCGTCGGTCTCGCCGCGGCCTTCGTCGAAGATTCCCTCCGACGCACCGACACCGCGAAAATTGAAGATCACCGTGGCCAGACCCAGTTCGCGCAGCGAACGCTCGATCATCGTGACCACTTTGTTGTGCATCGTGCCGCCATGGGTCGGCAGCGGATGACAGATGATCGCGATGCCTTTGCGCGCATCGGCCGGCTCCGGCGCTCTGGCGATGGCTTCGATCGCACCCGCCGCGCCGCGCAGCGTGACGTTCGACGAAGTCGCCGGAAATTCGGAGGGCATCGCGTCGACAGCGGCTGACATCGAAAGGTCCTGCGCGCTCGGTGTTGGAAACGGCGGTTAAAAACAGCGATCAGATTGGACGCGCGCGCCGGGCGCGACGCATCATTTGACCTGCGAGACCATCCATTCCACGGTGGCTTTGACTTGCGCATCCGTCAGCGACGGATTGCCGCCCTTGGCCGGCATCAGTTTGCCGTCCGGCCCTTGATAGCCTTTGACCGCATGCGTAATGAGCGTCTCCAGACCCTGCGCCACGCGCGGTTTCCACGCGCCCTTGTCGGTGATCAGCGGCGCGCCGGTGGCGGCGTTGGTGTGGCAGCTCTGGCACAGATTGCCGAAGATCGTCTTGCCGTCCGTCGTGCCGCCGTAGGCGACCTGCGATTCCGCCGCTTTCTTCGATGCTTCCTGCGCCGCCAGCAACGCAGCCTTGCCGGTATCGCCCGCATACACCGCGCCGACCGGCGCGACGCGAGATAGAACCTGTTTTTCCTGATCCGGCGCCGTCGCCGCGGGATTTTGGGCGTACAGATGAACCGCCAGGAAAATCAGCGCGAACATGACCAGGATCAGAAAGCCGATCACCATCGAGAAATGGCGGAGGAACACGCGGTCGCTATCGGGAATAGGGTTGCTCACGGACTCACCAAGCTGAAATGCGGCAATCGGATCGCGAAGTATAGCGACAGAGCGGGAAATCGGGAATTGGGAACGCCGGGATTCGGATTCGAGGCTAAGCCATGCCGCCATTGATGCCGATGATCTGCCCGTTGATGTAGCCGGCCGCATCGCTGCACAGGAAGGCGACGAGTGCGGCGACTTCGTCCGGCGTCCCGGCGCGGCCGGCGGGCACGATCTGTTTGATGTGGGCGGCGTCGAATGTCGTATCGGCCATTTTGCCGGCGATCACGCCGGGTGCCACGACATTCGCCGTGATGCCGCGCGAGGCCATCTCGCGCGCCAGCGATTTGGTCGCGCCGTGCAGCGCGGATTTCGCCGCCGCGTAGTTCACCTGGCCGCGATTGCCGAGCACCGCGGCGACGGACGACACGCTCACGACGCGTCCGAAACGCCCGCGCGCCATCGGCAGCAGAAGCGGTTGCGTCGCGTGAAAAAATCCGTGCAGCGATACGTCGATGACGCGATGCCATTGCTCGTCGCGCATGCCGGCCAGCGGCGCGTCGTCGTGAATGCCGGCGTTGTGCACGAGGATATCGATTGCGCCCTCGACGAGCATGGTGTCGATCGCCGCGCGCGATGCGGCCGCGTCGGTCAGATCGAACGTCACCGCTTTGGCGTTTCCGCCGATCTCGTAGGCCAGTGCGCCGGCGCGTTCCGGATTCGCATTCGCATGAATGTATACAAAGTGTCCCTGCCCGGCGAGCGCGCGGCAGATCGCACCGCCGATATCGCCGCTGCCGCCGGTGACGAGCGCGCGCCGTAAGGGTTGGTTGATTATGGTCGTGTCGAATGGCATGCGCGCATTCTTGCATACCGCGCGCATCTGGCATCATCGGACTTCATCTGGAGATTCGCGCCATGACCGAACCGATGTACAGCGTGCCGCTGCGCAATCGCAAAACAGAAAACCTGCACATCGTGTTCTGGCTGATGAAGGACATAAGCTGGTGCCTGATGTGGCGCACGCTCGGCATGATCATGATCGTGCCGACGCTCGGCGCGGCACTCTTTATCACGTGGCGTGTGCGCGAAAACCGGACCGATTTCGCGCACAACCTCGCCGTCGTGTTCTGGATCACCGCCAATGCGTGGTGGATGACGGCGGAGTTTTTCGCGTTCGACGAATCGCCGGTCTGGCTCGGTATCGATGGCCGGCATCTGGCGTTGATTCCGTTCGTGCTTGGCGCACTCGTGCTCGTCGTGCACTACGCGCGCGAATATGTGTTCGCGCGTCCGCAACACGCGTGAACCTCACGGATCAGCTTGGCGACGCGGATCGAATGATCGATACCATCGCGCGGCCTTCGCCGATGCGTCGGCCGGCGTGTTCAATGCGGAACGCGTAAAGCAGACTCGCATCATCGACCGACATCATGTCGGCATGCACGTGCAGGTCGTCGTGCAGATCGTCGAGCCGGGTCACGTCCAATTCTATTCCGCGCAGCGAAACTAGAAACCCGGGCGCAGCGGACGAACCGGAACGTCGTGCGAGCAAGCCGCCGTGCACCGCCATCGCTTGCGCGCCGTATTCGCACAGATGCACGGCGCGCAGAATGCCGTCGCTACGTAACGGATTGTTCGTGTCGCGATGCGATGTGGCGACGGCGTGCAGCGTCGTATCGTTCCAATCGACGACAGCGTGCAGCAACGACATCGCGCCGCGATGCGGAATCAGGTCCTGCCAGGTTTCCTTAGCGAGCATCGTCGCGGCGCTGCGCCATCTGAATCGACAGGCAGAAATGGAATGCGACGCCGAGTGCTACGGTCAAACCAATTGCACGCAGAACGGGCAGCGACGATGTCGCGAGCAGACCGAACACGAGCACCGCGGAAATCACGCAGACGAGCGTGCCGTGCAACGTGCGGCGCATTTCCGCGAGCGTGTCGACGGGCCGTTCGAAAAACAGCGCGTAGTGCAGACCAAGTCCGGCGGCGAGCGTGACCGCGACGAGATGAAACAGCGACAACGACACGCCGCTGACGCGCAACACGGCGAGCACGAGCAAGGTCGCCAGCGACATCGGCGCGATGACATGCCAAGCGCGACGCGGATCGCGCAACGCGACGGCGACGGCGACGGCAAGAAGAATCAGCGCGATGCCGAGCGCATTCAGGATGCGCGTGCGGTATTGCATGACCAGCGATTCCGACGCGCCTTTCAGATCGAGAATGTGTACGTTGCCGGTCGTGTCGGCGAGTTGCTGCAACGCGGATGCATCGCGCACACCGCTGAACGTGCCGAGTCCGAACCAGCGTTGGCCGCGTTGCGTGAGCATCGCTTGAAGACGCGCGCCGAAAGTCGATTTGCCGAATTGCTCGGACGACAACGGTGATAGCGCGCGGGCCTTTTCGACATCGTCGAGAAATGGCGCGAACGCATCCGGTTGAAACGGCAGGTCGCGTAACGCGTCGTCGAGATTTTTCGACAGGGTCGCGCGATCGGGCAACTTCGCCTGTCGCGCACGTTGCGTTGCGGTGCTGGGCAGATACCGGCTCGGCAGTTCGACGTCATCCACCGCGTGCGAAGAAATCAACTTTTCCACTTGTGGAGAAATTCGTTCCGACAGCGCGAGCACGCCGTCGGCGCTGTCGGCTTCCAGGACGAGCAGGTAGCGGATGTCGGGCGCGCCGAGTGCATCGCGCAGTTCGCCTTCGCGCTGCAGTTCGGCGGCGGAAATCGGTGTGAGCGCGGACAAATCGTTTTGCCACAGCGGCGTCGGCGCGAGCCACATCGCGAGGACGGCAACCACGAGCAATAGCCACGGTAGCCAGCGCGGTTTGGGCATCGCGGAGAGGACAACACGGACGCGTTCGATGAACGGCAGCGTCGCCGCGTCGTGGAATTTTGTCGGCAGCAGCGGCGGCAACGCCCAGCGCGTCGCCATGCCTGCAACGAGCAGCCCGACGATGGTGAACACCGCCAGTTGCTGCAAACCCGGCACGCCGGACGCGAAGAATGCGACGTACGCGATGCACGCGGAAACGACGGCGAGACGCAACAACGGCCACACCGCGGCGACGCTTTCCTGCGTGGTCGCATCGTTACGGCGATGGCTGAATACACGGATCGGATATTCCTGCGCCACGCCGAGCAACGTGAAACCGAACGCGAGCGTGATGCCGTGTACTTCGCCGAACGCGAGCGCGATCGACGCGAGGCCGGCCAGCGCACCGCTGGCGAGCGGCAATCCGACCAGTGCGATGACCGCAAAACTGCGATACGCGACGAGCAGCAAAATGAGAAATCCGATCGTGCCGATCGCGCTCAATCGCTCGGCTTCGGCGCGCGTGGTCGCGGCGAGCTTGGCGCCGAAATAGCCGGGGCCGGTGATGGTCAGCTTCGCATCGCCGACGTCGGGCAATGCGCTGAATTTAGTCTGTAGCGAATCGATCGCCGCCGTTTGCGCGCCGGGATCGAACGCGGCGCCTTTGGTTTGCGCGAGCATCAAGGCTTCGCCGCGCGGCGAAAACCAAACGCCTTCGCGCACCAGCGGCGCTTTCGCCGGCGCCCAGCGCTGCGCAAGCTTGAGCACTTCGAGCGTCGGATCGCGCGGCAGAAGATCGTTGAGCATGTCGGCGGCGGGCGAGGCGACATCCTGCACGCGTTGCGACAATTCGTCGTGGAGAAATGTCGTGTCGAACGTTTGCGTGTCCAACGTGGGCGACAAGAGATAGCGATACGGCAACAGATCCGAATCGAGTTGCAGATCGGCGCTCTCGCCGTTGATGATGCGCGAGAAATTCGGGTCGTCGCGCAGCTTTTGCGCGAGCGCGCTGCTCAGCGCGCCGAGCTTTGCTTCAGGCGCGCCGCCGATCGCGATGAGCAGGAGTTGCGATGCCGGACCGTTGCCGATTTCGTCCATCAGCAGCTTCTGATCGTCGGTCTGCGCTGGCGGCATAAAGCTGCGCAGATCGCCGCTGATATGCACGTTGCGCGAAATCACCAACGCCGCGGCGGCGAGCAGAAACCACCACAGAACGATCAGCGCGCTTCGGGAAACTCGGCTCACTGCGCCGCGCGATGGCAGAGCGTATCGAGCGCCGCGCGCGTGATCGGTTTCGGCAATGCGGCTGTCGATAAATCGCCGAGCAACATCACGCTGGCGTCGCCATCGCCTTGCAGCATGGTGAAGCAGCGCGGTTCTTTCGCCGCGCCGTCGATGACGACGCTTTTCAGATGCCGGGCGAGCGACGACGAGCGCGGCTCCAGCGTCAGCGTCCACGCGTTCGCATCGGATTTTTCGCTGACGACGTAATAGCGATTCATTGTCTCAGCGTCGCCGCCGAGCAGAGCGCTGAAACTGGCGAGCAGTCCTTGCAATTCGGGCGCGCGATCGAGGCTGAACGTTTTGCTGCCGCGACCTTCGCGTTCGATGGTCGCGTTGCCGTCGGCGATCGTCGTGGTTTCCTTGTACGGAGAATCGACGCGCTTGCCGAGCTTGTCGGCGCCGTTGTAATCGAGTTGACCGTGCAACGTCAGCGGTTCGCGCAACATGCGCGCGAAATGCACTTCGGTGTACGGCGTGCTGGCCGGTGCAGGACGCGCCAGATTCGCGATCAGCGCGGCCGCATCAGCCGGGAGTGCGGACGGTGGATTCGCTGCAAACAGGAGCGACGTCGTCAGGACGATGCCAGAAATCATAGAAGTTGAACCAGTTGTAGGGATCGAGTCGCGTGTAATGTTCGAGCCGCGCCGCGAATTTCGCGGCCCACTCGTTGAGCATGGCCGCGCGCTCGCGCCGTGGAATCGAGATGTGTTCGGCGAACGTTTCGAAGTATAGATCGTAGCGGTCTTTGCCGCGGTACAGGCCGAAAATCAGCGTGACCGGCAAATCGAGCAGCGAGGCGATCAGGTACGGCGCGACCGGAAACTCGGCAGGCCGGCCGAAAAACGGCACCGGCGTCGTGGTCTCGTTGGCGCGTGAACGATCGGCGAGCAGGCCGATCAGCGCGCCCTGTTTGGCGGCGTCCTGAATGGCCAGCGCGATGCTCGTGTCGCCGGCGCCAACGTCGATGATCGATGCGGCGACTTTCGGATTCAGCGCGAGCAGCACGTCGGTGAGCGCAGGCGTTTGCTGACGATCCATCAAAAGACGGGTCTTGATATCCGGACGTTCGGTCGCGAGCACGCGCAGGATTTCGAAACTGCCGATGTGCGCGCCGAGCATCAACACGCCACGGCCGCGCGCGATCTGTTCGTCCAGTTCGGCCAGACCTTGTACGCGGATGTCGAACGTTCGCGAGGTTTGCGCGAGCAGGAATACGCGATCGAGCGTGGTGGCGGCATAACCGCGGATGTGGCGCAGGACGTCCCACATCGTTGCGGGCCGGCCGAGCGCGCGGGTCAGAAAATCGCGCGATGCGTTGCGTTCGATGCTGCGCCGAAAATAGAAATACAGCGTGATCGGATACAACAACGCGCGCGCCGGCGCGCGGCCGATGCGCAGGCCGATGAATACCAGCAGACGAATCGCGAATTTTCCGCCGCCTTCGCTGCGCTCGCTCCAATGCTCGGTCAAGCCACCACCTCGAATGTCCCTTTGGCGATGATATCGTCGCCGCATTCGATCACAAACGTTCCGCGCGGCGATTCACCGCCGATCGTCAGTGTGGCGCTTTCGCCGGGTTTGAGTGGGCGCATGAATTTCACTTGCGGCAATCGACGCAACGATGTTTTCCACCCCGCTTCAATCGCGGCGGCGAGACGGTCGAGTAGGACGACGCCGGGCACGATCGGATTGGCCGGAAAATGTCCGGGCAATGCAGGATGCGTCGCGTCGATGTGGAACGTCGTGCGCGTCATCGCCGATCCGAATCCGTTTCGACACGGCCATCATCGAGTAGGCTCGGCCACGCAACAATCAGCCGTTGCGCGAACGAAAATAAGGTTCGCCGCGGCGCCTGCGGCAAAAGAACCGGTCGTAACAAAAATTCCACGACGAACAACAGTGCGACGGCGATTGGCAGAATCGCGCCGAAAACGCGCGGCGTCGGCAGCCATGTCGCATCGACGAGGAATCCGCGTTGGTGGAAAATGGCAGCGACGGCGATCGCGGCGAGCAACGTTTGATAGAGCGCCCATGTCAGCGTGAGGCGTTTGGCGTATGCCGCGACGGCGGGATCGTTCAGCCATTCCGGCCCATCCACGCTGACGATAGCGCGCGCGATCAGCGGCGTGCGATTCGGTAACAACGTGCGCGCGAAGAGATAACCGACGAATGCAGCGATCAACGCGGGCAATGCATCGAACAAGGTGTTGGCGTCGAATACGATCAGGATCGCGGCGGCAATCAGCGCAATGCCAATTAGCGCTGGCCGCAATGACGATGGCGTAGTGATCGCAAGCAAGCCGAGCGCAAACATCGCGCACAGGCCGCGCAGGATATTGCTGTCGTAAACGTGCGCGCCGATGGCGAGTATCACCACGCACAGCCAGCCGACTGCGCGGATCATCGCGTTACTGCTTTCGTTGTTGCTCGATGTGCGCCGACAATTGGCGCAGGCTCGAAAAAATCATCTTGTTGTCGGGATTGTCCGAGCGCAACTGGAACCCGTACTGTTTGGAAATGGCCAGCGCCAGTTCGAGTGCATCGATGGAATCCAGGCCGAGATCGCCGCCGAAAAGTGGTGCGTCGGGATCGATTTCCGCGGCAGGACGGTTCTCCAAGTTCAGGCTGGTGACGATGAGTTCGGCGAGATCGTGCTCGGCGGGGGTTTGCGCGGTCATAAGCGGTGCGATTTTCTTCGTCGGCGTCGCTTGGGCGTGAAGCCAGCGCGGGCGCGCAGTGTATCATGCGCGTCGCATGCGCCAGCCGTCGTCACATAGGGATTTGCCAGCCACCGAGAATGCCGCAGCACGGAGCGGTGCGGATGTTTTGCCGATCCTCACGATCGGCTACGAACCGGCGCCGCACGACGACGCGTCGATCCTCGCCGTCATCGGTTTCGGCGCGACGGCGAAGTCGGACGATCCGCATTTTTTGAACGTCGCGCTGGAACCATTGCAGGCCGGTGAGACGCGCTGCGAAGTGTGGCGCACCAGCGGACGCGTGACGCGCGGTGTCGAAGGCCACGTGCGTTGGTCGAGCGACAGTACGTACTCGATGGCGATCGTCGAACTGGCCGAATCCGAGCATGGCGGCGTCGCCGAAACGGCGCGTTTGGCGTACGCGAGTCTGGTCGCGTGGGTGCAGGCCAGTGCGACGCCGCATCTCCTGCGCATCTGGAATTATTTCGACGCGATCAACGAAGGCGACGCCGATGCGGAACGTTATCGTCAATTCTGCAGTGGACGTGCGGCCGGACTCGGTCCCTCGTTCGCCGGAAATTATCCAGCGGCTTCCGCGATCGGGACGCGCAGCGGAAAACGCGTCGTTCAGGTTTACGCGCTCGCGGCGCGTGCGCCGGGCAAGGCGATCGAAAATCCGCGGCAATGGAGCGCATGGCGCTATCCGCGCCAGTACGGGCCGACCGCGCCGGGTTTCGCGCGCGCGCTGCGTGCTCCGACACAATTTCCACAGTTATACATTTCCGGAACGGCGGCGGTGGTCGGTCACGAGTCGCATCATGCCGACGATCTGCACGCGCAACTGCGGGAAACGCTGACCAATCTCGAAACGCTGTTGCAATCCGCGCAATCGAAAACCGCGCTGGGCAAGGGCGTGGGCGATATCCTGAAGGTCTACGTGCGGCGTAGCGGCGATGCCGAATGGCTCCGCTCGCATCTGCGCAGCGCGCTCGGCGACGACGTGCCGCTGATGTTCCTGCACGGCGATATCTGTCGCTCGGAATTACTTCTCGAAATCGACGGCATTCACGCCGGCTGAGCCGGCAGCGAACGCGTGCGCACGCCCATCGCGCGCGAGATGGCGACGGTAAGTATGTAAATCCACCACGCGAAAGCGGCGTTCACGATCAGATGGCCTTGCTTCGGCACGTCGGCCAATCCATCGCCCAGAACCGTGACGAGGAGCGTGGTGAACATCACCGCTACCGTGAGCACGGTGTAACGACGCATGCCGGAGGGCCGACGGCGCCAGTATAAAAGTATAAACATGACGACCAGAGGACCGCCAAGAAGAATCGCGCGCAGTAGCGTCGATGTCGCGAACAGATCGCTTGCCGTAAAAAAAATCGACGGCAATGTCTCGCGATCACCGCCTTCGACGGTGCCGAGACCCGGCGCCAGCCACGGATTGAGCGCAGACGCGCCGCCGGCGACTAGTTTCATCGCCATGAGCGGATCGTGCAGCAGCGCGTTGAGTTCTCGGCCGCGCGTGATGTTGGCGATACTCGGACAAACGTGCGGCGGATAGTCCGGAAGCTGCCACGCGCGCAGGCCCGCGTAGCGGAGACAGGATGTATCGACGCCGAGGATTTCGGCGGTGCGTTGCGGATCGCTCGCGTTCGGCAAAAGTCCGGTGAACGCCACATCGGCGCGATTGAACATATCGATGTCGCGCATCGTGGCGTTGTCGCGATGCAGTTGCGTGGCCTGTACGAGCAATCCGGCGATGGCGCCGACGAACAATGCTCCGGCGCGCCACGACCAGCGCCGTGTGCGCACGAAATCGAAAATCAGAACAGTCGCCGCGCACATCAGCGGCAGCAGCAGATGTTGGATCTTGCTCATCGCCAACGCGAACGCGGCGAGCGCCAACAAAATCATCGCGCGATTGCTGCGCGGTTTTTCGTGATAAAGAAGAATCACGTTGACCACGATGTACAACGTGACGACAACGGTGAATTCCGCATAGAAGGTATTGAGATAAATCGTGTTGGCCGGATCGGCAAGCAGCAACGGAAAAACCAGTCCGTTCGCCAGCGCCATGGCCGGCGGTCCGCGCCGCCACCACGCGATGCAGAACAGAATCCACACTGTGAAACAGGTGGCGAATTTCAGCGCACCGAGCCAGCGCACCGAAAAATCGGTCTGGCCGGTCAAGGCGGCCTGAAGTTTGTAAATGCCGGCGGCGCCCGCCTGGAACACCCATTCGGTCGACCAGTAACAGATCGGCTGGCCGGCATCCCGAAAGGCGTAGCGCGAATACGGGGCCGACGGGCTGTTCTGGGTCGGGTTGATCTCGGCCGGCCGGTCCGGATACAGATCGAAGCACGCGCTGTAGCGCACTTCATCGTAGCTATTCGCCAGCGCGATCAAGGGGTTGTGCAGCAGCAGCGGCAGGACGCGGAGCAATCCTGCGATGCAGCAGACGATCATCGCCCAGCGCAACCAGGCGGGATGATCGACGCACAGATCGGACGGTTTCGGCGGAGGCACGGTCTCGAAAAGCGGTCAGGTGAGCCCGAGTCTAGGCGGTCGGGCGTGACAGCAACAACCTCGCCGGGAATGTGATTCATTTGGCAGTCGGGCTGTTGAGCGCATAACGGGTGCGCTGTATAGCTCTGCACGGTGTCGCCCGAGGTGGGGTGATAGTATTTCTGCACAATAAACCGGCAATTTTTGCCGCGGAGTCGGTCATGAAGCAGCAACTGGGGCACTACGACATCGTCGCCGAACTCGGCCGCGGTGGCATGGGCGTCGTCTATAAAGGTTACGAGACATCGCTCAATCGCTACGTCGCAATCAAGGTTCTGGCCGATTCGCTCGCGCACGATCAAAGCGTGAAAGAACGTTTCTTGCGCGAAGCGCGCAGCATGGCGGCGCTGAACGATCCGCACATCATCCAGATTTATTTCATCGGCGACGATGACGGCCAGACTTATTTCGTCATGGAGTTCGTCGATGGCGAATCGCTGGGTTCCGTGCTCAAGCGCGAAACCAAACTCAAGCCCGAACAGGCCGCGAAGATCATCTATCAGACCGCGATGGGTTTGAGCACGGCGCATGACAAGGGTGTGATCCATCGCGACATCAAACCCGGCAACCTGATGGTGTCCGGCCGCGGCATGGTCAAGATCGCCGACTTCGGCATCGCGCTCAGCGCGCAGGATTTCTCGAAGAAGCTCACGTCTACCGGTGAATTCGTCGGCACGCCGGGTTATCTCTCGCCGGAAGTCTGCCAGGGCAAGCCGGTCGATCAGCGTTCGGATATTTTTTCGCTCGGCATCGTGCTGTTCGAATGTCTGGCCGGCCGCATGCCGTTCACCGACGAATCGCCGCTGGGTTTGATGCTCGAAGTGGTAAAGGCCGAAATTCCGGATGTGTGCTCGCTGAATAGCGAAGTCGATCCGGAGCTGTCGCGCATCCTGACCAAGATGGTTGCGAAAGATCCGGCCGATCGTTATCAGAGTTGCCACGAACTGATCGCCGATCTCGGTCAGCATCCGCTTGTCGCCAAGGGTGGACCGATTACGCTGCAGACGAAACTCTCGCCGGCCGCCGCGACCATGGTCGGACAGAAGACCCCGATTTCCGGTCAGCGTCCGTTGCCGAGCACATCACCCACGCCGCGTCCGTTGCCGATCTCGAATCCGTCGCCGGCCATGGCCGCGCACGAATCCGTGCTGCAGCGCCAACCGTCGGCGAATCCGGGCTCGCGCTCGTCCGCGTTACCGTTGGCGATCGCCGCGATTCTTCTGATCGCATTCGCGGGAGGCGCCTACGCGTTCCGCGATCGCATTCCGTTCCTGCAGCAATATCTCGGCACGCCGGCTGCGAGTGCGTCGAACGACACGCCATCGACGACGACGGCTTCGAGCATTGCGAGCACCACCGTCGCAGCGCCGCCAACCATCCCGACGCCGCCTCCGGTCGCGCCCGTTGCGACAGCGACAGCCACTACACAGGTCGCCGCGCCCGACACCAACACATCGACGGCCGTCGCGTCCGCGCAGCAACCGGCGGATCACACCAATGCGATGACGGCGCAAACCGCGACCTCGAACGCGCAAGCCCAAAATGCCGACAACAACGGCGGACCTGCCGCACGCGCATCGGAAGTGCAACCGCTGCGTGAACTCGCAGCTGCGCAGGCTGCCGAGTCGCAACCGCAACAACAGCCGCAACAGGTTGCGCGTGTGACGCCGCCACCGCCGCCAGTTCCTGCGCGTCCGCACGTGCCGACCATCGCCGTGATCGGCGGCGGCGACACCAACATCTCCGAACCTGCCGAACGCTTGATCGAGCAGTCGCTCGCGCATCGCGGTTTCAATGTGATCGATGAAGCATCGATGCCGCGCATCAGCCATCTGCTCAATGGCGAGCGTCCGCGCATCGCCGAAGCGTTGGAACTGCTGGCGAAAAGTGGCCGCGTCGATGCGGTCGTGTTCGTCAGCGCGCGCGATGTCGGCCAGGAACAGTTGTCTTACTACGGGTCGACATCGAGCGTGATGAACGTGCAGCTCGGCGTGAAGGCATATTCGGTCAGTGCGCGCCGGATGTTGGGCACGAACTTGTCGGAAACGCTGCGCTACACCAGCTTGAACGCGGCTGAGGCGACCAAGGAAACGGTCGAGCCGATGTTGTCGGAAGTCGCCGAAAGTCTTGCAGAGTTCCGCGCGCGCCGCGATCGCGGCTAATAAGAATTAGAAACGCTGTGCCCCGAACCCTCTCCGGCAACGGAGAGGGTTTTTTATGGCAGTTCGCGCGGCGCGGCGGCGCGTCCGAGCACGGCCTGCGCATGGCGATAACCCGCCTCGATGGCGCGCTCATAAGCGTTCCAGTCGAGCAGCTCGATATCGGCCAACGGCGGTTCCAGCAACAAGCTTGTCAATGCGTGTCGCTCGGCACTCGCGGCTTCCGCATTGACCATGCCCGAGCGCAACAGAATGCTCAGAATGCCGGGCCGCAGTCCGGGTTGTGTCATGCGCTGCCAACCCAGTCGCCACCACGATGGCAACGCATATTCTTCGACCGAGGCGTGCAGAACATCATCGGCGCTGATGTCGACGGCGACGACTTCGCCCACCCCTTCGTCGCGCATCACATCGACCGGAAGATTGTTGATGACCGCACCATCGACGAACACTTCGCCGTGATGAAACACCGGCGGCAGCACACCGGGAATCGCGCACGACGCGCGCAACCAGAACCAGAGCGGTCCGGTGTGATGCGTCTGCGCGCGGCCCGCCGTGAGATTGGCGGTGACGCAAAAAAACGGCAGCGCCAGATCGGCGATGTCGCGCGCACCGAATTCCTCACGCAACAAACGCGACACGCGCCGGCCGGTGACTAAAGATACAAATGGAAATGTATAATCGCGCAGCGGTTTGCCGGTGACGAACGAACGGCGATAGTTGTCGAACATTTCCTCGTGCGACCAGTCCGCCGCTACGCCGGCGCCAATGATCGCGCCGATCGATGTTCCGCCGACGCGATCGATCAACATGCCCGCCTCGCGCAGCGCGCGCACCACGCCGATGTGCGCGAAGCCGCGCGCACCGCCGCCGGACAACACCAGGCCGACACTGCGCCCGATCAGCAAACGCGCCACGCGTTCGATATCGCGCGTGTCGCGTACGTGATGATGTTGCACGCCGATCGTGTGCTGGCGCAGCCAAGCCGCAGCACTGCCGAGCAGGATCGTGCCGTCGCGATGCAACAGCAGCAAATGCCGCGGCCGGTGCATGATGCGTTCCGGATCGAGCGCGGCGCCCTCCTGCCAGGGCGTGGGTACTTCTTGCGCGTCGGCGACGAACAGAATGCAATCGGCCTGACGCACGCAGAGTTCGCGCCATTCGTTGTTCGCGGCCACACCGAGGTAGATCACGAACCGCACGCGCGATTCCAGCGCGCTGAACCAGCCGCTGGTTTGACCGAACGCGGCTTTCGCGTCGATGAGCGCGCATTCGCCGTAACGCGACAACGCCTCGCGCAATTTCATGGCCAGACCCGTGGCGTCGACGCCATCGTCATGCGGCAACAGCGCGAATGTGCGCGGCGCGGAAAGCTGCATCGTGGTGCGTCGTGACAACAATCGACGCACGGAAATACGCGCGGCTTCGAGCATCGCTTCCGGATGCCGAGCAATCAGCGTCTTGAAGCCGGTCTGCGATAAACGTAACAGTTCGGAATCACGCAATGCACGCACCGTGGCCGATCGCGGCGCGTCGATCATCAAACCGAGTTCGCCGACGGTCTCGCCGGCGGCGACTACGCCATCGAGGTGAAATTTTCCGTCCTGATCCGGCTTGAACGCGCCAAGGCTGCCGGACTGCAATACATACAGCGCATCCGACGGATCGCCATAATCGAACAGCGTCGCGCCGCCCGGCATCGCGAACCATTCGAGTTCTGCGGCCAGTTCGCTCAGTTCGGCATCGTCCAGATGTTTGAACAGCGCGAGCTGACGCAATAAGGTACGCGCGTCGTAATCGCCAGCGCTGGCTTGCGTATCGTCCATCATGCCCTCGGCTTCGTCGCGCATGCTAGCGCAAACGCCATACAAAGCGAGCCGGGTTACTTGATTTTACGCGGCTGGACCGTCACGTTTGCCGGCATTACCAAGGATTTATCGATATGACCGACGCCAATCCGCTGCTCGACGACACTTCGCTACCGGCTTTCTCCGCGATTCGACCGGACCACGTTTTGCCCGCCGTGAAAGCGACGCTAGCGGATCATCGCAAACGGCTCGACGATCTCGTCGCCAGCGAAGGGCCGCGCACGTTCGCCACGGTCATGCTTCCGCAGGAGGCGATGGATTACGAACTGCAGCGCATCTGGTCGCCGGTGAATCATCTGCATTCCGTGGCCGATTCGGAAGCACTGCGTGCCGCACACGCCGAAGCCGAGCAATTGTTGAGCGAATATTCGGCGGAAGTCGGTCAGAACCGTGGTCTGTACGCGGCCGTGAAAGCGGCATCCGACGACGCGGATTTTTCCACGCTGCCGCTCGCCGCGCGCACACTGACCGATCATGCGTTGCGCGATTTCAAACTATCGGGCGTGAGTCTGGAGGAACCGGCGCGTACGCGATTCCGCGATATCGTCGCCGACCTCACGCGCTTGTCCACCGAATTCGAAAACGCCGTGCTCGACGCGACGGATGCGTGGACCGAACGCGTCGATGCGGTCGCGCTCAAAGGAATTCCCGACAGCGAACTGGGCATGTTTCGCGATGGCGACGCTTTCGTCCTCACGCTCAAACAGCCTTGCGTGACGGCCGTGCTCACCTACGCCGACGATCGCAGCGTTCGCGAACGCGTCTATCGCGCGTATCAAACGCGGGCGTCGGATCAAGGTCCGCACGCGGGGAAGTTCGACAATTCCACGCGTATCGAACAGATCTTGGCGTTGCGCCACGAAGCGGCGACGTTGCTCGGATTCGCGAACGCGGCGGAAGAATCGCTGGCGACGAAAATGGCGACGCAGCCCGATCGCGTGCTCGATTTTCTGCGCGATCTCGTGCAACGCGCAAAACCGATCGCCGAGCGCGAACTGGCCGAGTTACGAGAATTCGCAGGCACACATTTGAGTCTCGATGATCTGCAGCCGTGGGATGTTTCGTACGCCGCGGAAAAATTGCGTCTGCAAAAATACGATCTCGCCGAAGAAGAACTGAAACCGTATTTCCCGCTGCCGGCCGTGATCGACGGTTTGTTCGCGATCGTCACGCGTGTGTTCGGCGCGGTCCTGCGCGTGCGCAAGGATGTCGACGTGTGGAATCCCGACGTGCGCTTCTATGACGTGATCGACGAATCGGGCCGCGCCATCGCTGGCGTATTTGTGGATTTGTATACGCGAACCGGCAAACGCGGCGGCGCATGGATGGATGTGTGCCGTTCACGCTTCCGCAAAGACGACACGATCCATCTGCCGATCGCGTACATCACGTGCAATTTCGCGCCGCCGCAAGACGATCAGCCGACGTTGCTCACGCACGATGAAGTCACCACGCTGTTCCACGAGTTCGGACACGGCCTGCATCATCTGTTGACCGAAGTGGACTATCCCGGCGTGGCCGGCATCGACGGCGTGGAATGGGATGCGGTTGAATTGCCGAGTCAGTTCATGGAGAACTTCGCGTGGCAAAGAGACGCGCTGAATCTTTTCGCGCGGCATTGGCAGAGCGGCGAATTGTTGCCGGACGATCTGTTCAAGCGCATGTTGGCCGCGCGCCATTTTCACGCAGGTCTGTTCCTCGTACGCCAACTCGAGTTCGCGTTGTTCGATTTCCGCCTGCATCTGGAATTCGACGCGACGCAAGGTGCACGCGTGATGCAATTGCTCAACGAAGTGCGCGAAGAAGTCGCCGTGCTTTTCCCGCCCGCCTGGCAACGCATGGCGCACAGTTTCGCGCACATCTTCGCCGGCGGATACGCGGCGGGCTATTACAGTTATCTGTGGGCGGAATTGTTGTCCGCGGACGCGTTTGCGCAGTTCGAGGAACTCGGCGTTTTCAATCGCGATGTCGGCGCGGCGTTTCGGCGCAACGTTTTGGCCGTCGGCGGATCGCGACCGGCGCTCGAATCGTTCGTCGCCTTTCGCGGCCGTGAACCGCAGATCGATGCGCTGTTGCGAAGTTACGGACTGGCCGCCTAATCCGTTCACGATGCTTTCCATCGTCGTCAATTTCTACAACAACCGTCGCGAGGCGATGAACACGCTGTATTCGATGACACGTGCGTATCAGCGTGATTCGGCAGCGATAGAGTTCGAGGTGATCGCGATCGATCACGGCTCGACAGAACCGCTCGATGAAAGCGCCGTGCGCGCGTTCGGACCGGAATTTCGCTATCGCTATGTGACGACGGATTCCGTTTCGCCGGCGGCGGCGATCAATGCCGCATGTCTCGGTGCGCGCGGCGATCGACTCGTCGTGGTTATCGACGGCGCGCATATTTTGTCGCCTGGAATTTACGCGCGAACCGAACAGGCTTTTTCTCTATATCCATCGGCGTTCGTTGCGACCGTCGCCTTTCATCTCGGTCCGAAAAATCAAAATCAATCGGTCTCCGAGGGCTACAACCAGACGGTCGAGGACGGATTGCTAGCGCGCAGCAAGTGGAAGCAGAGCGGATATCGATTGTTTTCGATCGCCGGTTCGTTCGCCGATCCGGGCATGGGCTGGTTCGGATGTGCGTTCGAAGCCGGCTGCTTTGGAATGCGCAAAGAAGATTTTCTAGCGCTTGGCGGATTCGACGAACGTTTCGTTTCGCGCGGTGGTGGCATCGTCGCGCTGGATTTCTTCAAGCGCGCCGTCGAGCGCGAACACGGCGATTACGTGATGCTGCTGGGCGAGGGAAGTTTTCACCAATTCCACGGCGGCGTCGCCAGCAATGCGCCAAAGGATCGACATCCGTACAAGGAATTTCACCAGGAATACGAGCGCATCCGCGGCAAGCAATTCGTGCGTGCGCCGCGCCGGCCGTTTTATCTGGGTAATTTGCCGAACGAGGCGCTTGGTGTGGCGCGCATGTCGGCACAGCACGGGCTGGAACTCTGGCAAAAGGCCGTGGCGAACGGTGAGGCATAATTGCGTGCATCGTTATCTACGTGACTGCCGATGAAGATCGCAACCTGGAATGTGAACTCGCTGAACGTGCGTCGTGCGCATTTGCGCGACTGGCTGGCCGCAGCGTCGCCAGACATCGTCGCGCTGCAGGAGACGAAAACTGAAGACGTGAAATTCCCGCGCGATGAGATCAGGGAACTCGGTTATCACGTCGTGTTCTCGGGTCAGAAGACTTATAACGGTGTAGCGATTCTCGCGCGACAGGAACCGCGCGATGTCGTGACGGACATTCAAGGCCTCGACGATCCGCAGCGGCGCATTCTTGCGGCGACAGTGGGTGCGATACGCATCGTCAATCTGTACGTGGTGAACGGGCAGGCTGTCGGCAGCGAAAAGTTTGCCTACAAACTCGATTGGCTGAACAAGGTGCGGGCGTTTCTCGATTTGGAAGTGCAGCGACATCCGCAGATGATCGTGATGGGCGATTTCAACATCGCGCCGGAGGATCGCGATGTACACGACCCTGCCGCGTGGCGCGAACAGATCCTTTGCTCGACGCCCGAACGCGATGCGCTGAAAGCCGTGCTCGCGCTCGGATTTCACGACAGCTTCCGATTGTTCGAGCAAGCCGAAGGACATTTTTCGTGGTGGGATTATCGGCAGGCGGCGTTCCGCCGCAATCTCGGGCTTCGCATCGATTTGATTCTCGCCAGCGAAGCGTTGCGTTCGCGCTGCCGTGGCGTGACGATCGACCGTGTGCCGCGGACCTGGGAGCGGCCGTCGGATCACACGCCTGTCATTCTGGAACTCGACGATGAATGAATTGCCGTACGAACACGATTGGCCATCGATGCTCGCCGACAGCGAGCTGGAAGAACTCGACCTGTTTCTGCGCGCGCACGGTGGCGAGGAATCGTTACTTCTTGATGGCGTGCACGGTTTACTGAGCGCCAACGCGGTCGGACCGCAGCCGGCGCCGCCGGAAGAATGGCTGCCTGAAATTCTGCACGAACCGTTTTTGGACGCGGATGAAGGTGTGCGCATTCTGGAATTGATTGCGCGATTGAACGAAAGCGTGACGATCGAAGTGGATGCCGACGAATACGAACCGATCCTGGGCGAAATCGAACTTGACGACGGCAGTCCGGCACTCAGCGCGCAAGGTTGGTGCGAAGGTTTCTCGCGCGGCGTCGATCTGCGTGCGCGCTTGTGGGAGACGCGGCTCGGTGCGGATTCGCAGCTCACAGAAGTGCTCGGGCCGATCATGGCGCTGGCCGTCGATGAAGGCGTGTTCGCGACCGATGCGGATTTTTCGCCGCTGACCGAAGAAGAATACGACGAATGCCTGTCGCAGTTGCCGGCCTCGATCGGCGCGGTGGCTCAGTATTGGCGCCAGCAACCACCGACGCCGGAAGAATTGACGATGCCAGCCTCGGGGAGTACGGATCCAACCGGTCCGCGCCGCCGCCGCGGCGGACGCTGGGTGCACTGAATCAGCGCTCCGATTTTTGCGGCGCGTTCTTGATGCGGGTGTCGAAGAAATTCGCTATCGCGTGAAACGCATGTTTGCGCATCGCCGGTGTGGACAAGCCATGTTTGGCGCCGGGATACGTCATCAGCTCGAACGGCGTGACGCGTTCCTGCAAGGCCGACATCAGCTTCGTCGAGTTCGTGAACTGCACGTTGTCGTCGGCCATGCCGTGGATGAGCAGCAACGGCGATTTCATTCCGTCCAACCAATGCAGTACGCCGGATAATTCGTAGCCTTGCGGATTCTGTTGCGGCGTTTGCAGATAGCGCTCGGTGTAAGCGGTGTCGTACAAACTCCAATCGATGACGGGTGCAACCGCCACACCGCCGGCGATCACGTTCGACGCCTTGGCCAGCAACATGGATGTCATATAGCCGCCGTAACTCCAGCCGAAAACACCGATGCGCTTCGCATCCACCCACGATTGCGAGCTCAGCCAGCGGATGCCGGCGAGCTGGTCGTCGACTTCCAACTTGCCGAGTTGCTTGTAAATTCCGTCGCTGAATTTCCGGCCGCGATGGGCCATGCCGCGGTTGTCGAGGGAGAACGCGACATACCCGTGTTGCGCCATGTATTCGGAAAAATAGTCGACCCAGCCGCGCGTAACGGTTTGTCCGTGTGGGCCGCCGTAGTACGTGTCGAAAACGGGATAGCGTTTCGTGACGTCGAAATTGGCCGGTTTGTAGATACGGTAATACAGAAGCTGTCCATCGTCTGCGGTGATGGTTCCGAATTCGGGAACGATGTGTGCGTCGTGGAACGGCCAATAAGGATGTTTGGCGTCGAGTTTGTTTTCCTCGATCCAGCTCAGGAATTTCCCATCCGCGCCGTGCACCGAGGTCTGCGGTGGCGTCGACGGATTCGAGAAACTGTCGATGTATACCTGTGGATTTTTTCCGAACGTGACCACATGCATGCCATCGCCCTGGCTGATGCGCGTCGGCGATGCGGCGTCGCTGCCGTCCAGATGCAGCGCATAGAGCTGGCGGTCCGGGACGAAGTCGCGATTCGACGCGACATACGCCAATCCCGATTTCTCGTCGATACCGAGAAGTTCTTCCACTTCCCAATCGCCGCTGCTGATCGCGTGCTGCAGTTTTCCGTCGGAAGTATACAAATACAGGTGATGGAAACCCGAACGTTCGCTGCCCCAAACGAACGTGTCTTTCGTCTTCAGAAAATGCAGATCGTTGTTGAGGTTGACCCAGATATCGCTAGTTTCGGTCAACACGGTTTTCGGTTTCAGCGTGGCGGTGTCGACGATGTCGAGGTCCAGCCGTTTCTGATCGCGCTGTAAAATCTGATACGACAAACGATGCGAATCCGGCAGCCAATTCACGCGGGCGAGATAAATGTCCGCATTCGCACCGAGATCGATCCAGCGCGATGCGCCGCCCGTCGGCGCGACCACGCCGAGCTTCACCGTAACATTGGGCCGGCCGGCGGCGGGATAACGCTGTTCGATGATCTCGCTACGGTCTGCATAGATTTCGAAACGCTTGACGTTGTCGACGTTCGCTTCGTCGTAGCGCTCGTAAGCGATGGCCGAATCGTCCGGCGCCCACCAATAACCGGTGAAGCGGTCCAGTTCCTCTTGTGCGATGAACTCGGCTTCGCCGTTGTGAACGGTATTGGCGCCGTCGGTGGTCAGCTGTAGCGGTATGCCGCTCGTAAGATCGATCACCCAGAGATTCTGATCGCGAACGTACGATACATATCGGCCTTTCGGCGAGATTTGCGCATCGATGACCGGGCCGCCGGTCGGCAATTCGCGCGCCGCAGCGGCTGTCGCAGCCAGATGGTAGAGGTATAATTTTCCATTAAGTGGAAAAAGCAAACTTTTTCCATTCGGTGCCCACGTATAGTCGACGAAGCCACGCCGACCCGCGGTGCGCGCGCGCTCACGATGGGCTTTCTCAGCCTCCGACAGCTGTTCCTGGCCGGTCACGAACGTGCGCGAATCCAGCAACAGGCGCGTCGCGTGATTGCCGACGTTGTATTCCCACAAATCGTAAGTCGACTGATCGTTGGACTTCGCCCGTAGAAACGCGACGCGCGAACCATCCGGAGAAATTTCGACCTTGATTGGCGCGGCGCCGTTGAGATTGCCACCGCCGTAGATTCGATCGATGTCGAGTTGCTCTGCGTTCGCCGCATTGGCGAACGCTAGCGCGATGAACAAAAACGCGATGCTTCGAGTGCGCATGAAAATCCCGTGTCGATGACCGTAGCGATTATTGCGACGATACGGGACTTGCGCCAGCGGCTTTAGCGTGTGGCGCCTTGGCCAAAAAGAATCTTGCGCGTTTCTTCCGACATTTCGGCAGGCGGTTTGTTGAAGTCGCCTTGCGCGTAAGCGCGCTGCGTGGCCGGCCGCGCGTGGATGGCCGCGCGCCAGCGCACGACATCAGGGAACGGCGTGAGATCAAGCGGCGCTTTGACGTACGGATCGATCCACGGATACGTCGCCATGTCGGCGATCGTGTATTCGTCGCCACTGATGAACGCGCGGCCCTTGAGCTGTTTGTCGAGCACGCCGAGTAACCGTTCGCGTTCGCGCGTGTAGCGATCGATGGCGTACGGAATCTTGTCGGGTGCGTACACGTTGAAATGACCGTACTGCCCCGTCATCGGACCGAGTCCGGCCATTTGCCAGAACAACCATTCCAGCGTCGTGATCCGGCCACGGATATCGCTTGGCAGAAACTTGCCGATTTTTTCGGCGAGATACAGAAGAATGGCGCCGGATTCGAAGACACTGATCGGTGCTTTTCCGTCGGCGGGCGCATGATCGATGATCGCCGGCATGCGATTGTTCGGCGAGATTTTCAGAAAATCAGGCTGGAACTGTTCGCCTTTGGAGATATCGACGCGCGAAATCTTGTACGGCAGCGCAGCTTCTTCGAGGAACAGCGTCACTTTGTGGCCATTCGGTGTTGGCCAATAGAACAGTTCGATCATGATCGTCTCCGTGGTAGTTCCAAGAGTAGGTGAAGCCGGTTACGCCGAATGCAACGGGCTATTTTCCGATGCAGAATGTCGAGAAGATCGCACCGAGCAAATCGTCGTTGCGGAATTCGCCGGTGATTTCGCCGAGCGCCTGCTGCGCCTGGCGCAATTCTTCGGCGGCCAATTCGCCGGTTCGTGATTGCAGATGACTTTCGGCGACATCGAGATGCGCCGACACAATTTCGAGCGCACGCACGTGGCGGGTGCGCGCGCTGAACGCGCCGTCGCTACTGTCGCCGTGCCCAGCCATCTTCGACAGTTCGGCGCGCAACGCGGCGAGTCCAGTGCCGAGTCGCGCCGAAACGTGGACGTGCAACAGGCCGTCGGATGCGCGTTGCGTACGCGCCGGCTCGCCACTGATATCGATCTTGTTGTGGATGACGATCCGCGTGGTGCCTTCAGCCAGACCGTTCAGTAACGCGAGATCCGCGTCGACGGAGACACTGTCCGTGACGAGCAGCGCGACATCGGCACGCGCGAGTTCGGCGTGTGCGCGGCGAATCCCTTCCTGCTCGATTTCATCCGGCGATTCGCGCATACCGGCCGTGTCGACGAGCGTCAGGGCGATGCCGTCGAGTTTTACCGTTTCGCGCAATACATCAC
This sequence comes from Rudaea sp., assembly GCA_040002515.1. Lineage (GTDB taxonomy): Bacteria > Pseudomonadota > Gammaproteobacteria > Xanthomonadales > Rhodanobacteraceae > Rudaea. Next base: position 60,798 of record JBDUEI010000048.1, read on the forward strand.
GCGTGGTGCCAGGAATCGAAGTGACGATAGCGCGTTCGTTTTGCGCGAGCGCGTTGAGCAAACTGGATTTCCCGGTATTCGGCCGGCCGACGATGACGACGTGCAGGCCGTCGCGAAGGACGACGCCGCGTTGCGCTGCGACGAGGAGATCGTTCAGGGTTGCGCGCAGGGAGGACAGTTCGTGCGTGAGCTGCGGTGTGCTGAGGAAGTCGATTTCCTCTTCGGGAAAATCCAGCGCGGCCTCGAGCCAGGCGCGCAATCGGACGAGTGCATCGAAGATCGCGCCGATTCGTTTCGAGAAATCGCCATCGAGGCTGCGCATCGCGGCGCGGGCAGCGCTTTCGGAAGTCGCAGCAATGAGATCCGCGACGGCTTCGGCCTGAATCAGGTCGAGTTTGCCGTTAAGGAACGCCCGTTCGGAGAATTCTCCCGGCCGCGCGGGGCGCGCACCGAGTTCATACATGCGTTTCAGCAAAAGATCGAGCACGACCGGGCTGCCGTGCGCGTGCAGTTCGAGCACGTCATCGCCGGTGAACGACGCCGGTTTCGCGAAGAACACGCCAAGGCCGCGATCGATGGCGGCCCCGGCACGATCACGAAAAGTGGAAAAATGGAAAATGCGCGGTTCTGGATTTTTACCGAGCAGAGCGAGGGCGATATCGCCGGTTTTCGGACCGGAAACTCTGACGACTCCGATTCCGCCGGCGCCCGCAGGCGTGGCGACGGCGGCAATCGTGTCGTCGACGTGGGTCATGCCATCAGGCGGGACGTTCGGTCACCGCATGCCGACGCGTGATGACCCATTGCTGCAACAGGCCGAGTCCGCCGTTGACGGCGTAGTAAAGAACAAGGCCAGCGGGGAAAAACAGGAACAACACGGCGAAGATCAGCGGCAGAGTCTTCATCATGCGCGCCTGCAGCGGATCCATGCCGGGGCTGGTCGGCGCCAGCCACTGCGCGCCGAGCATGATCGCGGCGTTGATGACGGGCAGCACGAAATAGGGATCAGGCGCGGACAGGTTTTGAATCCAGCCGAAGAACGGCGCCTGACGCAGCTCCACGCTTTCGAGCAGAACGTAATACAGCGCGAAGAATACCGGGATCTGGATCAACGTCGGCAGGCAGCCGCCGACCGGGTTTATTTTTTCCTTTTTATACAATTCCATCGTGGCGGCGCTGAGCTTTTGGCGGTCGTCGCCGTAGCGTTCTTTGAGCGCTTCCATGCGCGGCTGCAGACGCCGCATTTTCGCCATGGATCGATATTGCGCTTCGCTGAGCTTGAACATCGCAAGCTTGATCAATAACACGAGCAGAATGATCGCCAGACCCCAGTTGCCGACGAACGCGTGCAGTTTGACGAGAATCCAGTGCAGCGGTTCGGCGATGGGCGTGAGCATGCCGTAGTCGGCGGTGAGCCCGAGGCCGTGCGCGATGCCGGCTTTTTCGACGGCATCGAGTTGGGTGGTGAGTGTCGGTCCGATGTACAGATGCGACATCGTCGTGCGCGTTTCGCCCGGCGCGACTGTGATCGCCGGCGAGAGCGCGCGAACGAGATAGCGCGGTGCGTTGCCGGTGTTGGTGATGACGGTCGTCGAATAACTGTCGGTCTCTTCGGCGGCGGGAATCCACGCCGCGAAGAAATAGTGCTGGAGCATCGCGGCCCAGCCGCCGCCGAACTCGGCCTTCAGCGGTGAGTCGATGAACTTGTCGAACGGCAGCTTCTTGAATTTGTCTTGCGGGCTGTACCACGCCGCGCCGGCGAACGCGTAGCGTTCCGGATTGTTGAACGAGAAACCGCCGCCGGTGATGATCGGTGGGACGCGCTGCAACTGACGATACTCATTGCCGACCCATGGAGTGGAAGTGCCGTTGTTGATCTCGACTCGGCTTTCGATGAGATAGCTGCCGCGTGTGAAAATGTATACTTTGCGGACTTTCACGCCGGACGGATCCTGCCACGTCAGCGGCACTTCGAGCTTGTCGGTGCCGTCGGCGAGCGAATACGCGGTGTTTTCCGCGCTGAATATCGTTTGATGATCGGGTGCAGCCGCGCCTGCGCTGACCAGACCGTCTTGCGCGACGAAGAAGGTTCCCGGCGCACTGTCCAGCAAACGTACCGGATGGTCTTTTTCCTTCGGATCGATCGGATACGCGAGCAGATCGGCCTGCGCGATGGCGGCGCCGCGCGTATCGATTTCGACGCTGAGAAGATCGGTGCGCACTTGCACGCGTGTGGTTTGCGTCGGTGGCTGCGACGACGTTGCGACGGTCGCTGCGGCCGGAGCCTGCGCGCCGACGGGCTTGGGGATTTCCGCACTCGATGCGGCCGGCGCGACACCGGGTGTGGCACTCGTCGTCGTCGCGACCGCGGGTTTCGCACCGTAGTCTTGTTGCCACGCCTGATAGTTCAGGAAGAGGACGAAGGCCAGGGCGACGAGCAGGAAGGAGCGAGTGCTGGACATGGATTTCTTTGCTGTGGTGGATGCCGAAGGCGCGCGGCCAGGAAAGCTAAGGTACGTTTCGGATTTGCGGCTTGATCGGCGCGTTGCAACCGACGGCTGTCAAAAGCACCACGACACAACGCACAAACCGGCGCGCATTGTGCCGGGCTGGCGCTATTCGTTCAATGCCGGCGTGGCTTGCGCTGTCGCCAACTTGCGCCAGATCAGTTCGAGATCGGCGCGCAGGAGTGGATTGGTTTGCTGCGCCGACAACGAGCGCGCAATCAACAGCACATCAACCGCAGGCAGCTGCGCGCGATGCAACCGGAAACTCTCGCGAATGGTGCGGCGTATGCGATTACGGACGACGGCGCGCTTGGAAACCTTGCGCGAGATGGCGACGCCCAGGCGCACGCAGCCGTGCGTGGACGTCTTGTATTCGGCGACGAAGCTGCGCGTGGCGAAACGTTGGCTTGGCGCGCTTGGGCTTACTTCGCGAAGGGATGCGAAATCGCGTCGGCTGAGCAGACGCGCGCTGCGTGGCAGACCAAACTCTGCCATGGTGCAACGCCGAAGACTATGGGATGAGGCGTTTACGGCCCTTGGCGCGACGGGCATTGATCACAGCGCGGCCACCACGAGTTTTCATGCGCGCGCGAAAGCCGTGCGTACGTGCGTGTTTCAAGTTGCCCGGCTGAAAGGTGCGTTTCATGACTCGCGCTCAAAAGATGGTGGGGGACTCGCAAGAATAAGATAAATCTCGCCTTTCTGTCAACGATGGCGCGCTTGGCGCGCCTGGGGTTGAGGGTTAGACTCGCGCCTCCTTCGACTTCACGAGAACAGGAAACGTAACGCGATGGGCGAGTTGTGGCGACGCTGTCTGGACCGGCTGGAAACCGAACTTAGTCCGGAGGACATGCATACCTATCTGATGCCTTTGCAGGTTAGCGAGGATGCGGAAGGCCTGCGCCTGCTCGCGCCCAATGCGTACACACTGGATTTCGTCAAAGCCGAATTCCTGCCCCGGATCGGTACCGTGCTGAACCACCTCAACGGCAGCCCGATCAAGGTTCGCATCGATGTCGGAACCCTGGCCGGCCGGCGCGTCGAGAAGGCGGCCAACAAATATCCGTCGTCTATCGACAGTGTCGAATTCGAACACAACCTCGATCCGCACTACACGTTCGATTCGTTCGTCGAGGGTAAATCCAACCAGCTTGCCAAGGCGTCCGCTATCCAGGTCGCCAACAATCCGGGACGGGCCTATAACCCGTTGCTTCTCTATGGCGGCACCGGGCTGGGCAAGACGCATCTGATGCACGCGGCCGGCAACCTGATCCACGCGAATAACCCGACGACCAAGGTGACGTATTTGCGTTCGGAGCAGTTCGTCAGCGCGATGATCGATTCCTTGCGCACCAAGCGCATGGACGATTTCAAACGGCGTTTCCGCGATGTCGACGCATTGCTGATCGACGACATCCAGTTTTTCGCCGGCAAGAACACGACGCAGGAAGAGTTTTTCCACACCTTCAATGCGTTGT
>JBDUEI010000049.1:0-3483 GCA_040002515.1 Rudaea sp.
ACCGGCAATTCGCTATTGCTGCCCTGATCCAGCATAGGATTCGACCCGGACTTTCAGCTTCTGGCCTGGACGGAACGTCACTACTCGCCGCGCGGAGATCGGAATCTCCTCGCCGGTTTTCGGGTTTCGGCCGGGCCGCTGGTTTTTTTGGCGCAAATCAAAGTTGCCGAACCCTGACAGTTTGACTTGCTCCCCCTTTTCAAGGGCGTCACGTACGGTATCGAAGAAAGCATCGACAAATTCCTTGGCCTCGCGCTTGTTCAGGCCGACGTCGGTAAACAAACGTTCGGCCATCTCCGCCTTGGTCAATGCCATGTTATCCCCTTAACCTTGCTTGACACTCTTGTTCCAAGGCCGTGACCGCTTTTGCAACGAAGCCGTCGGCGTCCTGGTCCGTAAGAGTGCGTGAATCGTCCTGCAAAATCAAGCCAATAGCGAGACTTTTTACCCCAGAACCGAGATTCTGGCCGACGAACTGATCGAAAACGAGCAAATCCGCCAGCACGCCCTGCAGGGCCTGCCGGGCGGTGCTTTCGACGCGCGCGTAGGCGACGTGTTCGGGGACGACAATCGCGATATCGCGGCGAACCGAAGGAAACCGCGAAACCGGTTTGGCCGTGGGCACGGCACCGGCTGTCACAGAAGCGACATCGAGTTCGAATACCTGAACATCTTCGTCGATATCCAGCGCCCGGAGCAGTCGCGGATTCAAACCGCCGACGACGCCGATCGGTTTACCGTCGACGAAAACCTCGGCGCTGCGGCCCGGATGCAGCCACGCGCGGTTCGCCGGTCTGAACTCGACAGCGCGTTCTCCGGAGGCCAGCGCGAGTAGATTTTCGACGTCGGCTTTCAGATCGTAAAAATCGACGCCGCGCTTGTCGCCCGACCACGATTCCGGATGCGCCCGGCCACAGGCTACCGCGGCGATGTGCGGGATTTGCGAGAGCGTGCCGCTCGCGTTGTTGAAAATCAATCCGCTCTCGAACAACCGAACGCGCTCTTGCTGGCGATTGCGGTTACTTTTCAGAATTTCGACCAGACCCGGCAACAGCGATGTGCGCATGACGGCCAGATCGGCGCTCAGCGGATTGGCCAGAGCGACGGCGCCGCCGGAAAGCGACCACTTTTGCAGCAATTCCGGCGCAACGAAACTGTAGCAAATCGCTTCGCGATATCCCGACGAGGCCATCTGCGAATTCATTCGTGACAACGAAACCTCGCTTTCAGGACGCAGATGCAGCGACAACTCACCGCTCGGCGCGTGCGTCGGCACATTGTCGTAGCCATGAATGCGCGCGACTTCTTCGATCAAATCTTCTTCGATCTCGATGTCGAAGCGTCGCGACGGTGGTGTCGCCGTCCAGCCGTCGTTCGTGCGTTGCACTTTCATGTCGAGCGCGGAAAGAATGCGACTGACCTCGTCGTCCGCAACAGTAATTCCAAGCACGCGCGACAGCCGCGCACGACGCAGCGAAACCGAATGCCGTTTCGGCAACGCCGATTCGATGACGACTTCGCTGATCGGCCCCGGCGTGCCGCCGGCGATCGACATCACCAGGCTCGTCGCCCGCTCCATGGCGGTGCGCGGCAATTCCGGATCGACTCCGCGCTCGAAACGGTGCGAAGCATCCGTGTGCAACGACAGATTGCGTGCGCGGCCCATGATCGTCGCGGGCGCGAAGTGTGCGGCTTCGAGGAAAATGTCGCGCGTCGTATCGGTGACGCGTGAATCGAGGCCGCCCATGATGCCGGCCACTCCAACGCATTCGCTCGCGTCGGCGATGACGAGGTAATTCGTCGACAACGAATATTCCTTGCCGTCGAGCAGTTTCGCTTTTTCGTCATCTCGCGCGCGGCGCACGTCGATGTCGCCGTCGAGTTTCGCCGCATCGTACGCATGCATCGGCTGGCCGAGTTCGAGCATCACGTATTGCGTGATGTCGACGAGCACGCTCACCGGACGAATGCCGCTGCGTCGCAAGCGTTCCGTCATCCAGAGCGGCGTTATTGCGGTCGGATCGACGCCTTCGATGACACGACCGACGTAACGCGGGCAATCCGCACCGGCGTTGAGTTTGATCTCGACTTCGCGCTTCGTTTGCGCGGCGACCGGTTCGAACGAATCGGCCTTCAGTTTCGCATCGAACGCGGCGGCGACATCGATCGCGAGTCCACGCAGCGAAAGGCAATCGGCCCGATTCGGCGTGAGGCCGAGTTCGATCACCTTATCGGGCAGACCGAGATAATCCGTCAGTGATTTTCCGGTTGGCGCATCAGCGGCGAGTTCGAGCAATCCCGACGCATCGGCATCCAGCAACAGCTCTTTCGCCGAACACAACATGCCGTTCGATTCGACGCCGCGCAGCGCGGCTTTCTTGATCTCGATACCGTTCGGCAGTTTCGCGCCGACCATCGCGAGCGGCGCTTTCAAACCGACGCGCGCGTTCGGCGCGCCGCAGACAATCTGCAGTTTTTCGTTCCCGATCGAAACCTGACACACATTCAACCGATCGGCTTGCGGATGTTTTTCGCACGCGACGATTTCGCCGACGACGACATGATCGAGCGATGTGCCGAGACGCTCGATGCTCTCGACTTCATGGCCGATCATGTTGAAGCGGCGCTCGAGCGTCGCCGTGTCGGTCGGCAAGTCGACGAGACTACGCAGCCAGTTTTCGGAGAATTTCATGCGTTACTCAACCTCTCGTCTTGTCATTCCCGCGGAAGCCGAATCCAGTGCCTGTGAAGCCGCTGGATGCCCGACATGAGCATTCGGGAATGACGAGCAAAAAAACTACGCGAATTGCTTCAAAAAACGCACATCGTTTTCAAAGAACGCGCGCAGATCGGTGACGCCATATCGAAGCATCGCCAACCGCTCCGCACCCATGCCGAATGCGAATCCGGTATAGCGTTCCGAATCGATGCCGCACGCTTTCAAGACCGTCGGATGCACCATGCCGCAGCCGAGCACTTCGAGCCAGCGCGACGATCCATCCGGCAACTGCCAGCGGATGACGACGTCGGCGCCCGGCTCGACGAACGGGAAATACGTCGGCTTGAACATCATGTCCAGATCGCGCTCGAAGAACGCGCGCAGGAATTCGCTGAGCGTTCCTTTCAGATCGGCAAAGCTCGACGTTTCGTCCACGAGCAAACCTTCGACCTGATGAAACATCGGGCTGTGGGTCTGATCCGAATCGCTGCGGTAAACCTTGCCCGGCGCAATGATCCGCAACGGCGGTTTCGTATTTTTCATCGCACGAATCTGCACCGGCGAGGTATGCGTACGCAGCAATTTTCCGTCGGGGAAATAGAACGTGTCGTGCATCGCGCGTGCCGGATGATGTGGCGGAAAATTCAGCGCCTCAAAATTGTGGTAGTCGTCCTCGATTTCTGGACCATCGGCTTGTACGTAACCGAGTCGCGCGAAAATCTCGCCGATGCGATCGAGCGTGCGCGTGATCGGATGGATACTGC
>JBDUEI010000050.1:0-6733 GCA_040002515.1 Rudaea sp.
CCGAAGCGGTGTCGGCGCGGCAAAGTGCCGAACGCTCGCGGCGCGTGAAGGACTTTCTGATTTCTGTATTCACGCAGGAAGATCCGCTGCGCCACACACCTGGCGGCGCCACCACGCTGGCGCAGGCGTTCGACGACACACTCAAACGCATCGATACCGAATTCGCCGACGATCCCATGCTGCAAGGCGAACTGCTCGACGACTTCGGCGAAATCACCACGACCAAGGGCAACTTCGACAAGGCGCAGATTTTGTTCGAACGCGCACTCGCGCTGGCCGAACGCACGCACGCCGCGGACGATCCGGCGATCGCTGAAACGCTGGTGAATCTGGGCGTGCTGGCCGATTATCGCGGCGATCCCATGCCCGGCAAACCTTACCTGCAGCGCGCGGTGGCGATCCTCGAACCGCACGCGAACGATCTTCCCCGCGACTATGCCAATGCGCTGTCCGCGTTGTCGAAGGTTTTGCACCATGAAGGCGATCGTCGCGAGGGCGGACGTATGCTGCGCCGCGTGCTCGATATCCAGCGCAAGGCCAAGGCGCCGCCCGAAGTACTGGTCGCGGCGCTCAGCAATGTCGCGACGTCGCAAGTCACGCTCGGCGAGTACGACGATGCGGAGACACTGGCGAACGAAGCGCTCAGCCTAGCCGAGCACACCTTCGGCAATGACTCACCGAACATCATTCCTCCGCTATGGACACTGGAGATCACCGCCTATCGACACGGCGACCTTGAGAAGGAGCGGCAGCTCGTCGAACGACGTCTGGCCGTGGCGCGCGCCGCCTTTCCGCCGCGGCACCCTTGGGTAGCCAGCGCGCTCGGCGAATCCGGATACATGGCGATGCGTAGCGGCCAGGTGCAGGAAGGCGAAGCGCGCATGCGCGAAGCTTTGCAACTGCTTGAACAGGCGGGAAACGTCGGCGACGAGATGGAAATGATTCAGCGCCGGCTGTGGATCGGATTACGTTCGCACGGCAACAGCACGGCCGCACATGTGGCCATCGAGGCTGCGTGGAAAAGTTGCAACGCGCAACACCGCGCGCAACACAAGTTGTGCCTGACAGTACGCGCCAATCGCGCGCAATCGCTGGCCGAAACCGGCCAAGCTGAACTCGCCTTGATCGAAGCAGAAGCGGCCGCGCAGGAATTGAAGGAGCAGTTGGGCGAGCGCAGCGACGAGTTGGCACAGGCACTGGAAGCGCGCGCCACCGCCCTGCTCGCACTGCAGCGTCGCGACGACGCGCGTGCCGCGCAGCAAGACGCGGTATCCATGTTCGAAGCGGTGTATGGCGCGCAGCACTCGGCAACACGACAAGCGCGCGAAGCGTTGGCGAAGATGTGAGACAGCGCGTCGAGGCTTGCGCGGCGCGCGGTCGCGAGCATGCAACTAAGTCGACGCCCAATCAATCGATGCAGGTTGCCGCTTCGAAACCGTCGCCGAATACGGAATCGCCGCCACCGATACCGGTGCCGCTCAGCGGCAACGACATCGCCGAGTTCGCCGGCGCGTCGCTGGCGTGATACTCGATTCGCGCGACATTGCTCGCAACCGCCGCCACGCTGGGCTGGAAGGCGATATCGAGCGTGCAGGCAGCACCCGGTTGCAGTGTCATTCCCGCGACGCAGGTGCTCGCGACGAGTGGGAAACGCGCCCCGCCACCGACAATGCTGTCCAGTGTGAGCGGCAACGAACCGCTGCTGCGTGCGTTGAAATGCACCGGTGCCGACGTGGTGGCGACAGCGGTCGGTTTGAACGTGCATCGCCGCGGTTCGAAACTTAGCCGTGAAAACGGAGTGGACGGAATGGCGGTGCCATGCAGTTCCACGTAAGCGTTGACCGCGTTGGGTGTGAACACCAAATCCTTGAACGGAACGAGCAACGCGGTCGTGCGCGGAAATGCCGGCTGCGCGGCCAGCGGCGCGAACGTCGCATCGATCGTGCAAGTTGCGCCGGCGGGCAACGTTTGCCCGCTGCAGGTCTGCGCGACGATATGAAACTGCGTGTCGGGAATCGTCGACTGCTGGATGTCGACCGGGCCTGGCATAAGGTTGGTGAACGTGAAGCGCTGCGCAGCGCTGGTCGTGCCCGTGACGATGTCGCCGAAATCGTGCGGATTCGGGGCGAGCATCGGTGCCTGCGGATCGGCCGGTCGCACGATCTGCACGACATGCACCGATACGCAATCTTGTCCGGACTTCGAGTAGTCGAAATGCGTCGAGTAGTGATGCGGCGAACCGAACAGTGGCGTCAGCGCCATGTGGCGGATATCCCAGAGTCCGGCGGGATTCCCATTGCGCTGATGGGCGAGATTCGGCACGCTGCTACCCGGCCACAAAGGCAGGCCATCGTGCAACTTCGTGAATTTGAGCGTGTTCGCCACGCTCTCGTCGGGCCGGCCCGGCAATGTCGTCCATAGCAGCGACCCGTCGGTGAGCAGGCTTTGTCCGTCCGACCCGTGCAGCACCGCTTCGACGCGACCTCCGACGTAGTCCATCTCGAAGGCGAAATGCGCGGTTTCGGTGTTGCTCTGCAGTCCTTCGTAATGGGCGATGCGAACGTCGTTGGCAGGATTTCCGTCGTCGAAGTAGACGATCAGCGACACTCCATTCGCGCTGTGCCCGGGTTTTCCGGTGAGGCCTGAGAATGCGTAGTCGCCGTTGCCGCGCGCGCGCACTTGTTCGGTTACGTCGGCGCGATATGTCGCCGCACTCGGCGGTAACGCCGAGTCGCCACTCGGCCAGCAATCGTTGCTGCCGAATCCGCCGACGCGCGTGCCGGTAATTTCGTCCGCGTCGAAAACGATCTGCGGCTGATCGTAATTTGCATCGCCACCAGTCAATCCCGCAGTGGGAAATTCGATATCGATACCGTTCCAGTACAAGAGCGCCAGTGTGACCGTTCCGGATACACCGCTCAGGGGCAACGATCCCGCGCCGCCACCTTGAGACGGCGGCGCACCGATACCGCTGACGCCGGCGATCGCATAGTCGGTGCGATCCAGGCTCAGATACTCTCTCATCGGAGTGTTCGTGGCCCAGGCCTGCGGCAAACTCGACGCGGCGATCAGGCAAGTCACGAAAATTAGCGTGCGCAGGTTCATGGGAATGTCCTCTTGAACCATTCCACGCACAAACGCGTTGTCAGAGGCCAAGCCGATGCATCGCAGTCCCGCCGCCATCGATGCATCCGAACTTCGCCGGCTGACGTTGCCGAATCCGGGCCACCCTGCGCGTCAGTCCTTCCGCGTCGGATGCTCCTACGTGGCCCCCGCTTCCGCGCTTTTCCGTGGATACATGGAGACAACCCGAGGATTGCCCCATGTTTCACACACCCATTCGGTTACACCCTTCACGTTGGTCACGCGTCGCCGCGATCCTGATCACGGCGTTCGCTGCGCCGCCGCTGGTGGCGCAGACGCATATCGGGGCAGTCGGCAATGGCTTGTACAAGAACCCGTATCCGGACCAGCGCAGCAATCTGTTTGGTTCAGGCGTCATCTCCGGCGATTTCGACGGTGATGGCATCTCCGATCTGGCGGTATCAGAACGTGGTGGCAGCCGATTGCGTGTGATGCTTGGGGCACCCTGGGAGGTCGGCGACACCGGCTTCGTCATCAAGTTCGTTCCGACAACCATCACCACGGATGCGCACAACTTCCCGATGGCAAGTGGCGATTTCGATGGAGACGGACGCGACGAGATTGCGCTAGGCGCCTATCTTTCAGCGGTGGATGGCGTCAATAGCGCGGGTCGCGTTGTCGTGATGAATCGCGCCAACAATGGAACCTGGGCACAGCAGAGTGAAATTCGCGCAGGCGACGCCTGGCCCGGCTCGCCGCAGGATGGCGCATTCCTGGGATACAGCCTCGCCGCGGGAGATTTCAATGGCGATGGCTTCGACGATCTCGCCATCGGCATCGTCCGGCAATCCGTCAATGGCATCGAGAATGCGGGAGCGGTCATGATCGCCTATGGAAGTTCGAATGGCCTGGTGCCCAATGGCGCGCAGCTTTTCAACCGCAGCAACGACGGTCTCACGTTCGCTCCTCTCGAAGACGATTCTTTCGGCAACACGGTCGCCGCAGGCGACTTCGACGACGACGGCAACGATGACCTCGCAATCGGCATTCCGAGAGCACTTTGTAACGATGGCGTGTCGCGATCCGGTGCCGTGCTCGAAATGCACGGTAAGCTCGGCATAGGCATCACCACGGCGCATTCGCATATTTGGCGTCCCGGCGTGCAGGGGATCGCAAGTACGTGCGCGTCTTCGGCATTTTTTGGCGCGAGTCTGGCAGTCGGAAACTTTGACTTGCTCGATTTTCATGCCGATCTTGCGATCGGTGCGCCATACAGCGATGACGGTGGCGCCGTGCATGTCGTGTATGGATCCGATACAGGCCTCAGCGCGAACGGCAATCAGCGCTTCACACCTCCGGATTGGCCCGGAATCGGGTCCACCAACAGCTTTTTTGGATCCGTTCTGGCGGCCGGATTGCTGGACCGTTCCTGTCCGGTCTTTTGCGCACCCAGCAGCCTCGCCATCGGCGCCCCGAACACAACCGTAGCGGGGGTTGAGTATGCCGGTGCGGTATGGCAAATCGCTTCGGGTGCGCAGCTCTTGGCGTCCACAATGCGCCCAATTGTCGCCAATACTGGCTTGCGCATCGGTGCGCCGCACTATGGAGATGGGTTCGGTTCCGCGCTCGCCATCGGCGACTTCAACGACGACGGCCTCGCCGATCTGGCGATTGGTGTTCCGTACTACTACGACGACCCGGATACCAACGCCGGTGCGGTCCAGGTGCTCTACCAGAGCGACTACATCTTCGTTGGCGTATTCGATACGAATACGCAATGAATGCGTGTCGGTGGCGCGCAGTTCGAGCGCGATCGCTTCGAACGCATAAAAAAACCCTTTGTCTTTGGGTACGACGGTCACGTGAAGTCATTCAAAAAGGCCACTTCGCACGAGCGCGCGAAGCGTTGGCGAAGATGTGAGACAGCGCGTCGAGGCTTGCGCGGCGCGCGGTTGCGAGGTGCGTCTACCGACCGACTACCGGCCGTCAGAGCGAGTCCAACGCGATGTCCGAGCGCAGCCAGCCTCTATCTTGGGGATTTGACTTCTCCTTTCATTTCCATAAACTTGGAAATATGAGAACAAATTCGGCGCTAGCTGCGCTCGCTGCATTGTCGCAAGAAAGTCGGCTTGCGATCTTTCGCTACCTTGTGGAAATTGGGGCCGACGGGTCTCCGGTTGGACAGATCGCCGATGCCCTGAAGCTGCCGCCCGCGACGCTTTCCTTCCACTTGAAGGAGCTATCGCATGCAAATCTGCTGGTCAGCAAACAAGATGGCCGTTTCATCTGGTACGCCGCCAACTTCGCGACGATGAATGGACTCATCGATTATCTGACCCTGAATTGCTGCGGCGGACAGCCCAGTCTGTGCAAACCGATTTGCGCGCCCGCAAAGAGTGCGCCGAAAACACGCAGGAAAATTCGAGGATGAACCGTGTTCATATATGCGTTGACGACGTGAATTTGTACCACGGATTCGTTTCATCGCGCGCGACATGCACGCAAAATTTGCTGCACCGGAGGCGATAGTCGAATGTCGCGCGAGAAGTTGCATGCCATCATCGCGGAGTGTGCCGGGACCGCCGCGCTGCTCGCCGTCATCGTCGGTTCCGGAATAATGGGTGAGCGACTCTCCGGCGGCAATGCAGCCATTGCGTTGCTTGCCAATTCGCTGGCCACCGGCGCCGGACTTTATGTCTTGATCTCCGTTCTCGGACCGATTTCCGGCGCGCACTTCAATCCCGTCGTGACGTTGATGGTCTGGTGGCGAGGCGGATGTCGAACGCAAATCTTGATCGGATATATCGTGGTGCAATTTGCAGGCGCGATTCTCGGCGTGATGCTTGCGCACGCCATGTTCGGTTTGCCGTTGCTCGACACCGGCGTAAAAATTCGAACGGGATCCGCGCAATGGGTGAGTGAGGCGGTAGCGACCACCGGCTTGCTGTCGTTGCTGATCCTGGCGTCGCGCGAACACGTGCGCGCTGTGCCGGCATTGGTCGGCAGCTACATCGTCGCGGCCTACTGGTTCACAGGATCGACGGCGTTTGCCAATCCTGCCGTCACCCTGGCGCGATCGCTATCGACGACGTTCGCCGGGATTCGACCCGCCGACGTACCAGGTTTTATTCTCGCGCAAGTCGTCGCGTGCGTGCTCGTGCTCGCCGCGTATCATGTTTTACGTGCTTCGCCTGTTGGGAATTCGGCATGATCGATCGCGGATTCAACGTTCTGTTTTTGTGCACCGGCAATTCCGCGCGCTCGATCATGGCGGAGAGCATCTTGCGGAAAGACGGTGCCGGCAAATTCAACGCATTTTCCGCCGGTAGCCATCCGAAGCCCGAGGTGAATCCGCTCGCGATCGAAACGCTGAAAAAAATGGGTTATCCGATTGACGGTTTGCGCTCGAAATCATGGGACGAATTCGAGCGCGTCGATGCGCCGGCGATGCATTTCGTTTTTACCGTCTGCGACAACGCGGCCGGCGAAGTGTGTCCGATCTGGCCTGGCCATCCGCTCCGCGCGCATTGGGGAATTGACGATCCCGCGGCCGTCGAAGGGACGAAAGACGAAAAGCTGGCCGCGTTCGCCGTTGCGTTCCGACATTTGCGCGACCGGGTCTCCGCGTTCACCGCGCTTCCGGCTTCTA